>NZ_JBEZJQ010000005.1:0-393785 GCF_040653135.1 Actinomadura sp. NPDC048021 | reverse complement strand
CGGCCGAGCGGCGATCCGCTCGGCCCGCTCGGCCCAGTACTCGCGGGCCCGGCGCACCAGTCGCGCGTCCCGCTCGGCCCCGGCCTCCGCGCGCAGCGCGCGGGCCCGCTCGCTCATGAGCGACTGCATGATCTCGTGGTGGTACACGGCCCCTCCCGAATGGTCCGGGCCGATCGGCACGGCCCGACATCCAAGAGACTCTCGCTAAGGCCCCCGTCCCCACATGGGCACGACGCCTTATATCGCCCGGTCAGTGGTCTTAGGCCTGCTTAGGGCGGACGGTCCGGTGCCGGTGGCATGATCGCGGCATGGGCGAACCGCTGGCGGGGCTGGACGGCATCGACTGGGCGGGCCTCGACCACGCCTACGGGTCAGCGGAGGACGTGCCCGACCTGCTCCGCGCCCTTTCCTCCTCCGACGAGGACGAGCGGGAGGCGGCGCTCGGCGAGCTCTTCACCACCGTCTTCCATCAGGGGAGCCGGTACGGCGCGTCCGCCGCAGCGGTCCCGTTCCTGCTCGGGCTGGCGTCCCATCCCGGCACTCCCGAACGCACCTGGCCGCTCTATCTGGCGGCCGCGCTTGCCATCGGGTACGACGAGGCGCATCTGCCGTCCGGCGTCGACATCGCGACCTGGCGCGAGGAGGCCGCGCGGCTGCGGGAGACCGGCGACCGGGACCACTTCGACTTCGCGTGGACGCTGCGCTCCGTCGAGGCGGAACTCGCCGCCTACGACGCCGTCCGCGCCGGTCTGCCCACCGTGCGGGCCCTGCTCGGTGATGACGACGCCGGAGTGCGGGCCGCCGCCGCGTACACGGCGGGCTGGTTCCCCGAGGAGGCGGCGGCCACCCTCCCCGCGCTGGAGGCGCTGCTCGACGCCGAGCAGGACCCGGTCGTCATCGCGCATGCGCTCGTCGCCGCCGGGCTCCTGGAGGGCCGGGCGCTGCTCCCCCGGTTCCGCGAGCACCTGGCCGCCGCCGAGCCACTGCCGCGCTGGGCCGCCGCGATCGCGCTCGCCCGGCTGGGGGCGGCCGACGCATCCGTCATCGCCGAGCTGGCGGCCTCCAGCGCGTCCCCGCCCGAGGGCGAGGCGGCCTTTCTGGAGGGCGACCTGCGCCTCTACTCGGCCCTGACAATGGCCGCGCTGGACGGGGCGCCGCCCGAAGCCGTCGGCGCCGTCCTCGACGGTCTGTCCCGCACGTCCGGCGAGGCGTCGTTCCCGATGGCCGAGGCGGCGCTCCGGCTGACGTTCCGCACACCGGCCCTCCCGCTCCCCCGGTTCGCCGCCCTCGCCTCCGCGCAGCAGCGGACCGTCCACACGATCGCCGAACTGCCGCCCGAGAGCTGGCGATGGGGAAATCTGCTGGAGATCCTCCGCGCTTGGGGCCTGCCCACCGACCACGACGAGTGCCGCCGGTACGCCGGTCTCGCCTGAACCAGGCCTGACGTCGCACTAAGGTGATGCACCGTGCGTCTCGTTATCGCCCGCTGCAGCGTCGACTACGCCGGCAAGCTCACCGCCCACCTGCCGATGGCCCTCCGCCTGATCCTGATCAAGGCGGACGGGAGCGTGAGCGTGCACGCCGACGACCGCGCCTACAAGCCCCTCAACTGGATGAACCCGCCCTGCTCGCTGCGCGAGGAGGTCTACGAGGAGAACGGCGCCATCGCACGCTGGACGGTCACGCACGGCAAGTCCGGCGAGCGGCTGATCCTCACCATCGAGGAGCTCGTGCACGACACCAGTCACGAGCTCGGCATCGACCCCGGCCTCCAGAAGGACGGCGTGGAAGCGCACCTTCAGGAACTGCTCGCCGAGCACATCACCACCCTCGGCGACGGCTACACCCTGATCCGCCGCGAGTTCCCCACCGCCATCGGGCCGGTCGACATCCTCTGCCGCGACGCCACGAGCGCCACCGTCGCCATCGAGATCAAACGCCGAGGCGAGATCGACGGCGTCGAGCAGCTCACCCGCTACCTGGAGCTGCTGAACCGCGACCCGCACCTGGCCCCCGTCCGCGGCGTCTTCGCGGCCCAGGAGATCAAGCCCCAGGCCCGCGTTCTCGCCACCGACCGCGGCATCACCTGCGTCACCCTCGACTACGACGCCCTGCGCGGCATCGAACACGAGGGCACCCTCTTCTGACGCCCCTCCCGGGTCGCGGTCACGCGGCCCGGGGCGTCCGGTGACGGTGCAGGTCACGCAACGGGGAGCCTGGCCGCGAACTCGGGCTTGAAGAGGTCCTTCACCTTCCCGTACGGGACGGCGAAGTCGTAGCAGCTCGTGCGGCCCAGATCGAATGCCGAGGTGGCCGGGCCGTCGTCCAACCCGGCGTAGATGAGATCGAACCGCTTCTCACCGAAGAACGGCTGCGCCCACGGGGGCGACTCGGGTCGCCGGGAACTCAGGCTGAACGATTCGCGGGAGAAGGGGTTGAAGAAACCGCCTGAGCCGGAGTGACCGCGCATCAACTGCTGCTTGTCGTCTCCCTCCGGAAGCGCGTCCCACAGCCGGTCCATCCCGGCCGCGCCGAACGAGGCGGGCTTGAAGACGTCGTCGGCCGTCAGCGCGCGGCCGGTGCGCAGGTCGACGGTGACGACGAACCCCGGAAAGTGTCCCGGCCCTTCGCCGCACCTGCGCTGGAACTTCGGAACGTAGCGCACCGACACGAGGTCCGGGCCGGTCAGCCCCTTGACGACGGTCGTGCTCAGCAGGTTCGGCCGGCCGCCGCAGGCGGCGCGCGCGGCGGCCGTCCTGCCCCACTCCTTGTAGAACGTGACGGCCTGGTCGAGAGGGACGCGCAGCGCCCTGTTGGCCGCGGTCTGGACCGACGCGTTCTTCATCCCCTTGACCTGGGCATACTGGCCGCCCTTGACCTCCAGAACCCCGTCGGCGTACGTCCGGTTCAGGGCGGCGAGAGTGACCGCGGGCGCCTCCGCCGCCTCCGGGCGCGTCGTCTCGTAGGTGACCACACCGACGGTGCCCGCCGCGGTCGCCCCCGCGACGACCAGCGCGGCCTTGACCACGCTCGCCTTGGCGAGGAAGCCCGCCGCGGTGTTCCCGGCGCCCGCGGCGACGGTCCCGGCCGTTCCGGCGCCGCCCGCGCCCGCGGTCCCGGCGGCGGCGCCCGCGGCGGCGGTGCCCGCCGGCGCCGAGATCCCCGCGGCGGCGAGCGGGAACAGCATGGACAGCCCCGCCGCCGCCGCGGCCAGCGTGCGGACGCCGCGGCCCTCCCAGTCGTCCCCGTAGGCCGCGCGGGCGATGCTCTCGAGCTCGGCGACGAACTCCATGGCCCCGGCGTGCCGCTCCGCCGGGTTCTTCGCCAGCCCCCGGGCGACCAGCGGGCGCAGCGGGACGGGGAAGTCCTCCAACGGAACGGGTGCGGTGAGGTGCTGCCCGCGCAGCCCCACGACGCTGTCCGCGCCGAACGGACGCCGGCCCATGACGCACTCGTAGAAGACGCAGGTCGCCGCGTACACGTCGGCGGACGGGCCGGCCTCGCCCGCCTGCCACTGCTCCGGCGCCATGTACGACGGAGTGCCCGACCGCGACGCCGAACCTGCGGCCGACGCGATGCCGAAGTCGATGAGCTTGCTGCGCCCGTCCTCGGGCACCACCACGTTGGCGGGCTTGTAGTCCCGGTGGACGACGCCCACCGCGTGCGCCGCCGCCAGGCCGAGCAGCGACCCCTTCAGGACGGTCAGCGCCGCCTGCGGATCCAGCCGCCCGTGCTCGGCCAGGACCACCTTGAGCGAGACGCCGTCGACCGCCTCCATCACGAGGGCGGCGCCGTGCTCGCCCTCCACCAGCTGGTAGAGCCGGGCCACGTGCGGGCTCTCCACCCGGGCCAGCATCTCGGCCTCGCGCCGCAACGCCTCCAACGGGGCCGCGTCCGGCCCGACGACGACGTACTTCACCGCGACCGGGAACCCGGTCTGCTCGTGCCGCGCCAGAACGACGCGTCCCTGCGCCCCCGCCCCGAGTTCGCGCACCTCGCGAAAACCGGAGATCTTCCACTCGCCCACGTGCTCTCCTCGCCGCCCCGGCCGTGTTGATCATGTGACGCGACCGCCCACGAGGATGTTCGGACGCGATCGTCTCCGCGCGGGCATCACATTTCGGGCCGCTGCTCCGTCATAGGGGAGAAGGCCGAGGTTCCGCACTGATCGAAGGGGTGGGTGTCCATGACCGCGCAGCACGAGGTCGACGAGGCCGGGATCCGCGGGCAGGTCGGCAAGATCGTCGAGGGGATCCGCGCCAAGGACCTGAAGGCCCTGGAGCGGCTCTACGCGGAGGACGTCGTGTCCTTCGACGTCGAACCGCCGCTCCAGCACGTCGGGATCGCCGCGAAGCTGAAGAACTGGACGAACGTGTTCACGTTCTTCGAGGAGGTGGACTACGAGGTCCGCGACCTGGCACTCACCGTGGGCGGGGACGTGGCCTTCGGGCACTGCTTCGGCCGGCTCAGCGGCACGCTGAAGAACGGAACGGCGACGAGCGGCATGTGGGTCCGGGCCACCTTCTGCTTCCGGAAGGCCGGCGACGACTGGCTGATCGCGCACGACCAGGTCTCCGTCCCCCTCGACATGGCGACCGGCAAGGGAGTGGTGGACCTCCAGCCCTGACGGCACCCTGACGGCAACGCCCGACGCGTGCGGCAGGCCGGGCCTCCGACCTGGGCTCAAAGATCAGGGGCTCGGCCTGCGCCGCTGTCGGCACTTCGACAGTGCGGTCCAACGCATTATTCAAACGACCTGGAAACGAAACACCGAACCGGCTTCACAGCCCGAAACCTGCGGCAATTAACGCCCGCAAGCGGCCCCTGTTCCTGCCCACGCTCCCGGCCTGACGACCGGGCACGCATGACAGGTGAACACCGACCGGCCCCAGCCACCCGCTGGGGCCAGTCCTTCCGACATGGTCCTTCACGGATGCTGGACAGCGGGCGGCGTTGCCGGGACGATTCATGGCCGTGAACCAGGGCCTGCACATACGACCAGCCGAACCGGATGACTACGACCGCATCGTCGGCGTGGTGGACGACTGGTGGGGACGGCCGATCACGTCGATCCTGCCGCGCCTGTTCCTGGACCACTTCCACAGCACGAGCCTGGTCGCCGAGGACGGCGCCGGCCTGGCGGGGTTCCTCATCGGGCTCTTGTCGCCCTCGATGCCCGACGCCGCCTACATTCACTTCGTCGGCGTCGCACCCCGTCTTCGCGGCAACGGCCTCGCCCGTCGCCTCTACCACCAGTTCTTCGACCTGGCCGCGGCCGAGCACCGCACCCGAGTGAAGGCGATCACCTCTCCGCAGAACCAGGGTTCCATCGCCTTCCACACCGCGATGGGTTTCACGGTCACCGGCCCCGTCGCCGACTACGACGGCCCCACAGTCGACCGCATGGTCTTCCAGCTCGAACTCTCCACTGGGACGGGATGATGCGCCGGACGCCTCCCGCGGACCCGCCCAGTCCGGCACACGACGGCTTCACCTGCGCTCTGTGCGGGCAGGGCATTCTCGGCTCGTCCCGCCGCCCACCAGCTCGCTCGTCAGGCGCGGCGCCGCCGATGCGCAAGGGCTATCGCTTCAGTTCGGCCAGCAGTGCCCGGAAGTCACGCCGACCAAGCGTGAGGTGCCCCGCCTCAGGTGCCTTGCTGTCACGGACACCGACCCCGTCGGACAGAGCGGCGACCTCAACACACTGACCGTTGGTGCCCTCGGCGGACCGGCTCGACTTGCGCCAAGTGACTACCTGCACTGCTCCACCAGCTTCCGGAACGTCTCACGCGAGAGGGTGAGGTGACCGGCGTCCGGGGCCTTGCTGTCGCGGACGCCGATGCCACCGGGCAAACGAGCCAGCTCAACGCATGCGTCCCCCTGAGCTTCGCTTCGCCGAGCCTTGCGCCACTTGATCAACTCCATCGAGCGACCGCCTTCCGTATGAACTCATTGGACTCGCTCACATTCAACGCGTGAGCTTGGATGAACGAGAACATGCTGACTACGGGCAGGATGTCGCCCGGATCGCTAGTGGTCACTCCGCCCCGGGCGTTGGTCATGTAGAGCAGTTCCTCTCCTGTGGCTTGAGTCGCCAGGTTGAATGATCCACCCAATCCCCAGTGTCTCCCGGTGGGAGCAATTTGCAAGGCTACGTTGTCCATCTGAGCGACTTCCGCAAGGTACTCACACTGCTCCTTCATGATGGCCGGGCCGCCGACCTCGGTATAGAGAACCGGTTCACAGAGCACGATGCTGATCTTGGGGGGATGTTGCCGCTTCAAGATCCCCTGACGTTTGAGACGGGCCTCGACGGCCTGTTCCGTCCCGAGCAGCGCCCACATGTACGCCTCAGTCTGGAACAGCCCATAGACCGTCATGATCTCGAAGGCGCGCAAGAGCGCAGCCGTGGACTCAGCCTTGGGGTAGTCAACGAAGAACCGGGGGTAGGCAGCCGACCGCAGGAGGTCTTCCCATGCTTCCGCGAGAGTTGGCGAGCAGTCCATGGCCTTGTCCAAGCGGCTCGCGAATTCTTGGCGGCACCTGGTTGTGCCGAGTTCTACCTGAGCTATGTAGGAACGAGTGACGGCCGTGAGGTTGGCCAGCTCGATTCGCGAAAGGTCACGCTCTCTCCGCAAACGGGAGACCTCCCCGCCAAAGGCGACGGTTTGGGGAGTCGGCTTCCTTGTTGCCATGGGGACCTCCTGATTACACCAGGTGACACCGCTGTTTTTGTGTCTGGCCACTTCACCGCTAACGCTACTCCTCGGAGTGAATTCTGTGCGCAGAGTCACAGACATTCGAGGGGTGATCGTTCATGGAGGACCCGGCGGCGATCGTGATCAAGGCTGAGCTGGGGTCGGTGCGGGAGGCGCGGGAGTTCGTCGCGCTGGCATTCGGGGGGTGGGGCCTGGAGGACTATGTGGCCCGGACCGTGGTCAGCGAGCTCGCCACCAATGCCATCAGGCACGGGTCGCGGGAAGGCGATCACGTCGTCGTGCGGGCTTACCGGTGGGAGGGCGGGGGTGTCGTGGTCGAGGCCTGGGATCGGTCGGACGTGCTGCCTGTCGTTCGTCCCTTTGACTTCGCGGCCGAGTCGGGGCGGGGGCTTCAGCTCGTGGAGGCGCTGGTGCGGCGGTGGGGTGCCCGTCCGCTCAACGAGGGCGGGAAGGTCGTGTGGGCCGAGGTCGAGGCCGTCGAGGTATGAGTGACGCGCTTCTGCTGCTGTTTCTCCAGCGGCTCTTTCCGAGGTGGTCGATCCGGCTGGAGCGCGGTGGTGTCTGGCGGGCCGAGGGGACGTCCATATCTCGGCGTCGTCTCGGGAGGGGCTGGTCGGGGTGCTCGTCGCTGTTGATCCCGACGGGGTGGCGGAGGCTGTTCGGGTGCTTGGGGAAGTCGGTCGGTGAGGTGGGCGTAGGTCTCGCCCGGTGTCTCACGGGGCGGGCATCATTGCGGGCATGACGTTTCAAGCCAGCGGCAGCTTCGACATCGAGGCGTGGGACGCCGACAAGCCCTACGACGAGCAGGGCGGCAACCGGATGACCCGGGTCCACGTGGGCAAGACCTTCCACGGCGACCTCGTGGGGACGAGCTCCACCGAGCTGATCACGGTGGAGACGCCGGCGGGGCCGGTCGCCTATGTCGGGATCGAGCACGTCCAGGGGATCCTGCACGGCCGGGAGGGGACGTTCGTCCTCCAGCACAGCGCGGGCAGCGAGGACGGCACGGCCGACACCCAGTGGCTGCGGTGGCTGATCGTCCCCACCTCGGGGACGGGGGAGCTCGCCGGGATCCGCGGCGTCGGCCAGATCTCCGTCACCGAGGACGGCGGGCACACCTGGGCGCTGGAGTACACGCTGGACTGAGCGCCGACCGGCGGCCGGTAATGTTCGGGTCATGCCCCCGGTCACCGGCGACGCCACGCGCGAGCGCATCATCGACGCGGCCGAAGTGTGCTTCGGCCGTTTCGGCGTGGCCAAGACCACGGTCGAGGACATCGCCGCCGCCGCGAAGCTGTCGCGGGCGACCGTGTACCGCAGCGTCACCGGCGGGCGGGACGAGCTGATCCTCGCCGTGGTGGTGCGCGACCTGCGGCGGTTCCTCGACCGGCTCGCCGAGCGGCTGCGCCGGGAGCGGTCGGTCTCCGAGGCGATCGTCGAGGGGACGCTGGACGCGCTGAACTACGTCCGCGAGGAGCCGGCGATCGCGCACTTCCTCGTCCCGGAGGCGGCGGGGCACATGCAGGCGGCGGTGGCGGGGGCGGCCGAGCACGTGCTCGCGCTGTGCTGCGAGTACGTGCGGCCCCATTTCGAGCAGGCGCAGCGCCAGCGGACGCTGCGCGCCGACATCGAGGTGGAGGGCACGGTCGAGTTCCTCTTCCGCATCATCACCTCGCTGATCGTGATGGACCGGGACCGGGACGCCGACGGGCTGCGCCGCTTCCTGCGCACCTACGTCGTGCCGGTCATCGCGGCGCCGGCATGACGACCTGGGACGGGACGCCGCGGAGACGGCGCGGCGAGAGGGGCCGGGAACGATGAATGGCACTGCGCGCGAGAGCCGGGGAGGCGCGGCGGTCCGGCCGAGCCCGGTGTTCCTCGCGGTCGTGGGGGCGACGATCCTGTGCGGCCTGATCGCCTGGCGCTACGGGACGATCCTGGACAGGCCCGGCCGGATCGCGGTGTTCGGGTTCGTGATCGCGGCGTGGGTGCTGTCGCTGTCCCTGCACGAGTTCGGGCACGCGTACATGGCGTTCCGCTCGGGCGACCGCAGCGTCGCCGACAAGGGCTACCTCACGCTGAACCCGCTGAAGTACTCCGACGTGACGCTGAGCTTCCTCATCCCCGTCGTGTTCATCGTGCTCGGCGGCATCGGCCTGCCGGGCGGCGCCGTGTGGATCGACCGGCACGTGATCCAGGGCCGGCTGCGGCACAGCCTGATCTCGGCGGCGGGCCCGCTGTCGAACGCGCTGTTCGCCATCATGCTCGCGGTGATCTTCAAGAACTTCGCCGACGCCGACCACGCGCTGTTCTGGTCGGGGCTGGCGTTCCTGGCGTTCCTTCAGGTCACCGCCACGATCCTGAACCTGCTCCCGATCCCGGGGCTGGACGGCTTCGGGATCGTCGAGCCGTACCTGCCGCGCCGCCTGGCCGACCAGGCGAACGCCTACGGCGGCTACGCGTTCCTCGTCCTGATCGCGCTGCTGTGGCTGGGCCCGATCAACCAGGGCTTCTTCAACGTCATCTACTACCTCACCGACGCGATCGGCCTCGGCGAGTTCCCGTTCCGCGTCAACGGCTCGGTCGACCACTTCCCGATCGAGCTCGGGCACTATCTGTTCCAGTGGTGGAAGAGCTAGCCCGTCAGCCGGCGGACGATGCGGCGGAGCTGCTCGGTGTAGTGCTCCTGGAACTCGGGTGACTCGGGGTCCATCCCGAAGACGTGGCGGACGGCGAGCGGCTTGGTGACCGGCGCCGACACCAGCGCCATCACGGCGAACATGATCGCGGCCGGGTCCAGGTCGGCGGGCAGTTCCCCGGCGGCCTGGCGGCGTTCGATGTCGGACAGGTCCTCGCGGGGGCCGGGCGGGATGTCGTCCAGGTCCTCGGTGAGGGCGCGCCAGGCGTTCAGCCGCGTGCCGCGGGGATCGTCCAGGACGTGCCGCAGGTACCGGACGACGATCTCGTCGAACGGGGCGGCGGGGTCGTTGAACTCGGCCTCGCGCTCCAGCCAGCGGTGGTGGAGCGCGCAGTACAGGCCGTCCTTGCCGCCGAAGTAGTAGTTGATCAGCTGCTTGTTGACGCCGGCGCGGTCGGCGATGTCCTGGACGCGGGCGCCCGCGTAGCCCTTGGCGGAGAACTCCTCCAGCGCGGCGTCCAGCAGCAGGCGCCGCGAGCGTTCGGCGTCGAGCGCGCGCTCCTCGGGGGCGGGGGCGCGGCGCGCCCGCCTCGTCGCCGGCCGCTTCGTCGGTTCCGTCACGTTCCCCATGGTAGCCGGGCTGCTGAGAAGTTCAACCATCCGACTGTTTGACAACTTCATCCATCTGGTTGAAGCTGGCCGCATGATTCTCGTAACCGGAGCGACCGGCAACGTCGGACGCCATCTCGTCGGCGAACTGCTCACCGCGGGCGCCGCCGTCCGCGCCCTGTCCCGGGACCCCGCCACCGCCGACCTGCCCAGCGAGGCGCAGGTCGCCCGCACCGACGAGATGCCGCTGGACGGCGTCACGTCGCTCTTCCTCAACCCGGCCGTGTTCTGGAACGGCCTCGGCGACGTGCTGGCCCGCGCGGTCGACCACGGCGTCCGGCGCGCGGTGATGCTCTCGTCGGCCGCCGCGCTGGACGACGACCCGTCCAACCAGCTGGCGGTGCACCACCTCGCGATCGAGCGGGCGATCGAGGAGACCGGGATGGAGTGGACGTTCCTGCGTCCTGGCGAGTTCGCCTCCAACGCGCTGGCGTGGCGGGAGGCGATCGCCGCGGGCGAGCCCGTCCGCGAGCCGTACGCGGCGGCGCGCAGCACGCCGATCCACGAGCGCGACATCGCGGCCGTCGCGGCGAAGGCCCTGCTCACCGACGCCCTGGTCGGCGCCAGGCCGGTGCTGAGCGGTCCCGAGCTGCTCTCGCATCCGGAGATGGTCGGGCTGATCGGGGAGGCCGCCGGCCGCCCGGCGCGGTTCGAGGAGATCTCCCCCGAGCTGGCGCGGGAGGAGATGCTCGGCCGCCCCTACATGCGCGAGGGCCTGGTGGACGTCCTGCTCCGCCTGCGCGCCCGCGCCGTCGACCGTCCGATGGAGCCGTCCGGCGAGGTCGAGCGGATCACCGGCCGTCCCGGCCGGACGTTCAAGGAGTGGGCCGCCGACCACGCCCACGACTTCCGCTGACCGCGTCCCGCGGGGCCGCGAGCCTCAGTGCTCGCGGCCCCGCCCGCGCTCGGCGCCGCGCTCGCCGAGCGACTCGATCTCGCGCGAAGCCCACTCGAACCAGTCGCGGCGCATCGCGGCGAACCGCTTGCCGTACTCGATGACCAGCCGCCCGTAGACGGACAGGTCGTCCTCACCCCAGTCGACGTCCTTCTCCAGGGCGGTCAGCTCGTCGAGGTACTCCCCGAGCCCCGCCGCGTGCCCGCGCATGTAGCGCTGGGCCTCCTCCGGCTCGACCATGCCGAGGAAGAAGACGCGCAGCAGCGACTCGTCCTTGCGGCTCCCCTTCGAGGGGACGTCCACCAGCCAGTGGCGCAGCTCCGCGCGCCCGGAATCGGTGATCCGGTACGCCCGGCGGCCGCGGGGCCCCTCCTCGGCGACCTCGATCAGCCCGGCGTCGGCGAGCTTGCCCAGCTCGCCGTAGAGCTGGCTCTGCCGGGCCGGCCAGACGTTCCCCAGCGAGATCTCGAACATCTTCAGCAGGTCGTAGCCGCTGGCGCCGTCCATCTCGGCGATGAGCCCGAGCACCGCATGTCGCAAACTCATGCCCCGCACCCTAACCCTTCACAGTTGACATGTCGAAACTGGAATGTCTATCTTCGACATGTCAAAGTTGGAATGTGAAGCCAGGAGCCCCCGGCCATGTCGAAGTACTACGCCCGTACCTTCCTCCCCTGGATCCTGCTCGCGGTCGTCAGCGGCTTCGACGACCGCGCCGGGGCCGCCGCCGGGCTCGTCGCCGCGCTGGCCCTGCTCGGCCAGGACCTGCGCCGGGGCCGCCGCGCCGACTCGCTGATCCTGGAGATCTCGACCTCGGCGTTCATGGCCGCGCTCACCGCGCTCGCGTTCGCCGTCCCCGGCTCGCCGGCGCTGGACTACGGCGCCTCCCTGGCGATCGGGTGGCTGGCGCTCACCGCCTGGGCGACGCTGCTGCTCGGACGCCCCTTCACCGCGGGCGTCGCGCGCCGCCAGGTCACCGCCGAGATCGCCGCGACGGACGTGTTCCGGAGCGTCAACCGCGTGCTCACCTCCGTGTGGGCGGCGAGCTTCACCGTGCTGGCGGCCGCCCTCGGCTGCGTCCAGCACTGGACACCGGACGCGACGGCGCTGCTGGTCGCCGTGAAGGTCGCCGGTTTCACGGTCCCCGCCGTCTTCACCGCGCGGTACCCCGGGTTCGCGCGCAGGCGCCACCTCGACCGGCTCGGGCTACCGTGGGCGGAGGCGCCCGCCACGTCGCAGCCCGAGCCGTCCTCCCGCTGACCCCTCGCCGAGGAGCGGCCCGGAAAGGAGCACCGAGATGGGCGAGAACATCACCGAGCGCCCCGCCACCTGGCTGGACGGTCACCTGGCCCCCGTCCCCGACGAGACCGACGCCCGCGGCCTGGAGGTCACCGGCGCGCTGCCCCCCGAACTGACCGGCCGCTACCTGCGCAACGGGCCGAACCCCAAGCCCGGCGAGCCGAGCGGGCACTGGTTCACCGGCCACGGGATGATCCACGGCATCCGGCTGCGGGACGGCCGGGCCGAGTGGTACCGCAACCGGTGGGTGCGGACCGACGCCTACCTGAACGGGACGCCGTTCGTCCGCGACGACCTCACCTTCGACCGCCGCTCGGTGCAGGCCAACACCCACGTCGTCCCGTACGCGGGCCGGATCTGGGCGCTGGTGGAGGCCGGGTTCCCCTACGAGGTGACGCCCGAACTGGAGACCGTCGGCGCCTGCGACTTCGGCGGGCGGCTCACCACCGCCATGACCGCGCACCCGAAGGAGGACCCGGTCACCGGCGACCTGCTGTTCTTCGGGTACGGGGCGTTCGCGCCCCACCTCACCTACCACCGGCTGACGCCGGACGGGACGCTCGCCGAGAGCCGCGAGGTCGAGGTGGCGGGCCCGACGATGATGCACGACTTCGCGATCACCGAGAACCACGTCGTCTGGCTCGACCTGCCGGTGGTGTTCGACGTCGACCTGGCGATGTCCGGGTCGACCGGCATGCCGTACGTCTGGGACGACGCCTACGGCGCCCGGCTCGGCGTGATGCGCCGGGACGGCACGGCCGAGGTCACCTGGTACGACATCGACCCCTGCTACGTCTTCCACGTCGGCAACGCCCACGAGGACGCCGCCGGACGGATCGTGGTGGACGGGGCGCGCTACCGGCCCGAGAACTTCGCCGCCCTCTGGGAGGACATCGGCGGGACCGTCGACCCCGCCACCGGCGCGGCGCGCTCGCAGAAGGCGCACCTGCACCGCTGGGTCCTCGACCCCGCGACCCGCCGCGCCAGCGAGGAGCCGCTCGACGACCGCGGCGTCGAGTTCCCCACGCACGACGACGCCCGCACCGGCAGGGAGCACCGCTACCTCTACACGGTGGGCGGCGAGTCGATCGTGAAGTACGACCTGCGCGGGCAGGGGACGTCCGCGCACGAGCTCGGCGACGAAGCGCACGTCGGCGAGGCGGTCTTCGTCCCGGCGGCGGGCGCCCGCGCGGAGGACGAGGGCTGGCTGCTGTCGATCGTCACCCGCGGCCAGGCGTCCGAGCTGCTGGTGCTGGACGCGGCGGATCTGGCGCCCGTCGCGAGCGTCCGGCTGCCGCGCCGCGTCCCGGCCGGATTCCACGGAAGCTGGATCCCCGACGCCCGACCCGGCACATAGGGTGGTTTACTAGCCGGTACTGCTGTGCAAGCAGTCACTTACCAGGCCCTCCCGGGAGGTTCCCCATGTCCGTGGCCACGGAGAACGCCGAGACCTTCGCGTCGCTGAACCCGGCCACCGGCGAGGTCGTCGCCGAGCACCCCGTCCAGGACGGCGCCGCCGTGGCCGCGGCGGTCGAGCGGGCCCGCGAGGCGGCCGGCTGGTGGCGCGCCCTCGGCTGGAAGGAGCGCCGGCTCCGGCTGCTGAACGTCAAGGGCTCGCTCACCCGCAACCTGAACCGGATGGCCGAGCTCATCCACCAGGAGACCGGCAAGCCCGTCCAGGACGCCCAGCTTGAGACGATCATGGCGATCACCCACCTGGACTGGGCGGCGCGCAACGCGCAGAAGGTCCTCGGGCCGCGCAACGTCTACCCCGGGCTCATGGCGATCAACCAGCGCTGCGTGCTGGAGTACCAGTCGCTCGGCGTCGTCGGGGTCATCGGGCCGTGGAACTACCCGATCTTCACCCCGATGGGCTCGATCGCCTACGCGCTCGCCGCCGGCAACGCCGTGGTGTTCAAGCCGTCCGAGTACACGCCGGGCGTCGGCGTGCTCCTCGCCGAGCTGTTCGCCGCGGTGATCCCCGAGCACCCCGTCCTGCAGACGGTCACCGGGCTCGGCGAGACGGGGGCGGCGCTCGCCTCGTCCCCGCACGTCGACAAGATCGCCTTCACCGGCTCGGCCCGCACCGCCAAGCGCGTCATGGCGGCCTGCGCCGAGAACCTGACCCCGATCGTCGCCGAGTGCGGCGGCAAGGACGCCTGCATCGTCGACACCGGCGCCGACCTCGACGCCGCCGCCGACGCCGCGCTGTGGGGCGCCATGTCGAACGCGGGCCAGACCTGCATCGGCGTCGAGCGGATCTACGTCGTGGACGAGGCCTACGACCGGTTCCTCGGCAAGCTGACCGAGAAGGCCCGCGACCTGCGTCCCGGCTTCGACCGCGAGGCCGCCTACGGCCCCATCACGATGCCGTCCCAGCTCGACGTCATCGAGCGCCACATCAAGGACGCGCTGGACAAGGGCGGCAAGGCGGTCGTCGGCGGCGCCGAGTCCGTCCGCAAGCCCTACGTCGAGCCGGTCGTGCTGACGAACGTCCCGGACGACTCGGCGGCCGTGTGCGAGGAGACGTTCGGCCCCACGATCACCGTCCACCGCGTGAAGGACATGGACGAGGCGGTCGAGAAGGCGAACAGGACCGGCTACGGCCTCGCCGGGACGATCTTCTCCGGCGACAAGTCCCGCGCGATGGACGCCGCCCGCCGGATGCGGTCGGGCATGACGTCCATCAACGCGTTCGCCGCCTTCGCCCAGGTCGCCGCCCTGCCGTTCGGCGGCGTCGGCGAGTCCGGCTTCGGCCGCATCCACGGCGCCGACGGCCTGCGCGAGTTCGCCCGCCCGAAGGCCATCACCCGCCAGCGGTTCGCGACCATGAACCTCACCACGTTCGCCCGCACCGAGAAGGAGATGGCGCGCGTCCTCGGCATGATCAACATGATCCACGGCCGCCGCTACAAGCGCTGACCCGGCACCGCCCCCGCCGGTCCCCTGCGGGGGCGCCGCCTAGACTCGGAGCATGAACGACCCCGCGCGGAGCCGCCTGGAGGTGGCCCTGGGCGCGCCGCCCCCGCCCCCGCCCGGTTTCCGGCCGTTCACCGACGCCGACGTCCCGGCCCTGGCCGCCCTGATGTGGGACGCCTACCGCGGCACTCCCGACGAGGCCGACGTGGGGAACGTCCAGGGCGCCGTCCGCGAGATCCACCTCACCATGGCCGGCGAGTACGGCACGTTCCTTCCCGAGGCGTCCTTCGTGGCCGACCATGAGGGCCGCCCGGTGGGAGGGGCTCTCGTCACCCTCTACAGAGCCGTCCCCTTGCTCGCGTTCCTCTTCACCGCCCCGGCCCACGCGGGCCGCGGCCTGGGTCAGGGGCTCGTCCAGGCCGTCATGCACGCCCTGGCCGGGCAGGGCCACGACACCCTCGCCCTGGCCGTGACCCGCCGCAACCGCCGCGCCCGCCGCCTCTACGACCGCCTGGGCTTCATCGAGACCGCCTGACCCAGAGGCGGCGCTCAGTCGGCCACGAGGCGCGAGCCCCAGCCGCCGGGGGCGTACTCGCGCTGGCGGCGGACGACGTAGCGGCCCGGCGCGCAGCCGGACGCGCCGTGCTCGGGGTGCAGCAGGTAGACGGTCGCGGACGCCTCGAAGACGCCGATCGCCAGGCCGCCGGGCTCCGACACCTGCGTC
The DNA here is from genome assembly GCF_040653135.1 of Actinomadura sp. NPDC048021. Classification (NCBI taxonomy): domain Bacteria; kingdom Bacillati; phylum Actinomycetota; class Actinomycetes; order Streptosporangiales; family Thermomonosporaceae; genus Actinomadura; species Actinomadura sp. NPDC048021. The sequence continues at coordinate 377,922 of NZ_JBEZJQ010000005.1, read as the reverse complement.
GTCCAGCGGCAGGTGCCGGGGTCGGCGACCAGCGTGTGCGGGTTGCCGCCCGCCACGCCCCGCAGCAGCTCGACGCCCTCGGGCGGCACGTCCGTCCACGTGGCGTTCTGCCAGGCCGACAGGCCCGAGGTCTCGGCCATGGGGACGACGATCAGATCGCCCTGCGCCTGGATCCCGTCGACGACGGGGATGCTCACCGACCGGTCGAGATGGTCGAGGACGGCGAGCCCGGTCTGCTGGGAGAGGGAGTCGAGAGTCACGCTTTCGAAGACCAAAGAGATCACCTTTCAGGTTCGGCGGACGAGTCGTGCGTACTGGCCGGCGGACAGCCCGTAGGTCCATCCGGCGGCGGCGAGCGGGTCGTCGAAGACGCCCGGGACGGCCAGCCCGTACCGGCGGCGGCTCCCGTCGCGCTCGACGGAGCCGTTGACGGCGAGCAGCACCCTGGCCTTCTCGCTCGGGTCGTCGGCCCCGAGGTCGTAGAGCCGCAGCTCCGAGCCGGGGTTGCCGGGATCCGGCGCGGCCGCGACGAGCCGCAGCCCGGCCCGGTCGATGTACTCGCCCCAGCCGATGTTCTCGACCGCGCACCGCCGGACCTCGATGTTGGCCTCCCGCGCGATCCGCTCGACGCTCGGATCCTCCGCCACCCAGGCCGGCACCCTCGTGCCGTGCCAGGCGTGCACGTCCCAGCCGTCGGCGTACCGGAGGGCGGGACCGTCCGAGCGGTGCAGGCGCACCTCGCCCTCGTCGCCCCAGACCTCCGTATGGATCTCGACGGGCCGCTCGGAGACGACGCAGACGTCCTCGCGCGGCCACCACCAGCCGCACGACCGGGCCGGCGTCGCCCACAGGTCGATCAGCCGGTTCTGTTCGGGCGTGAAGACCACACCGGAGGTCCGGCGGACCGCGTCATAGTTCGCGCTCCAGGAGGCGCACAGGGCCCCGTGCCAGGCGGTGCCCCTCTCGACCCTCTCGTGCGGGGACCGGAGCGCCATCCGGACCGTGTTCCTGGCCGAGCCGACGATCGGCATCCTCACCAGCTGCGACAGCATCGGGCCCAGCGACCGGGAGTTCCGCAGGACCTGAGCCTCCAGCTGCACGGACAACCCGCCGATCAGACGGCGGAAGCGTGCCGGAAGAGGCCATTCGGAAAGCCGGTCCGCGCTCTCGGGGGCCCGCGGCCGGACGCCGGGCGGGACGGTCTCCAGGGCCGCCAGCGGCGACGGGACCCAGTGGAAACGGGGTTGATCGAGACCGATCAGCCGGTACAGCTCGGATATGGCCGCCTCGGCGGCCGGACGGTCGGCGGGCGCGGTGGAGAGCAGATGCCCGAGCCACTCCGCGCGGACGGCGGCAGCTTCCCGCTGCGCGTCGCCGCTCACCGGACGAGGGCGGCAGCGCCCCTTTCATTGATCATGCGCAGGATGGTGGCACATCGCGCTCCGCCTGTCCATACCCGGGCAGCCCGGACGTGTCTGAGCGTCCTACGCGGTCCTGCCGGCGGGACGGCCGGGTCTAAGGCGTCCTAGGCATGCCTAGATAAGGCGTCGTCCCGATGCTCAGGGTGGGGCCTTAGGACGAACCTTGTACATGTCGGGCCGAGAGGGCCCGGCGGGAACAAGGAGAAGCTGATGTTCAGCCAGGAGTTCATGAAGGTCGTCATCGAGGACCGCGTACGAGTGCTGCGAGCGGAGGGGAAGAACAGCCGCCGCGCCCGTATCGTGAAGGCGCTCAAGCGGTGAGCCCCGCAGCCTGCGTCCCAGCGGCCACGCCCCCGTCGTCTCCGACGGGGGCGTTCCTCATTTCCGGGCGCCCGCGGGCGCGAGGGGGGCGCGGCCCCGGATCAGGTCGGCGGCGCGTTCGGCGATCGCGATGGTCGGGGCGTTGGTGTTTCCCCGCGGGACGGCCGGCATGACCGAGGCGTCGACCACGCGCAGGCCCTCGACGCCCCGGACGCGCAGTTCGGTGTCGCAGACGGAGTCGTCCGCGCCCATCGCGCAGGTGCTGGTGGGGTGGAAGAGCGTCGCGGCCTCGCGGCGGACGAAGTCGGCGATGGCCTCGTCGGAGTCGACCTGCTCGCCGGGGGCCCACTCGCCGCCGATCAGGGAGGCCAGCGGCCCGGTGGAGGCGATCTCGCGGGCCTGCCGGACGCCGGCGACCAGGATGTCCAGGTCGGCCTTGTCGGCGAGGTAGGCGGGATCGATCAGCGGCTTGGCATGGGGGCTGGCGGAGCGGAGGGTCAGCGCCCCGCGGCTCGCGATCGCCACCGCGGTGACCATGACCGACAGCAGGCGCTCGGAGGAGTCGGTGAGGCCCTGGTTGACGAACGGGGTCGGCAGGACGTGGTACTGCAGGTCGGGGGCGGGCAGGCCCTCCACCGTCCGGGCGAACCCCCCGGCCTCGGCGACGTTCGAGGCGTAGGGGCCGCGCGCCAGGGCCTGGTAGAGGGCGAAGGAGCGGGCGTTCGCCAGTTCCCAGAGGGGCTTGGTGCGGGGCGTGGCGAACATGACGTTCACGAACGGGTGGTCCTGGAGCCGCTGCCCCACCGGGGAGTCGACCAGGACGTCGATGCCGAGGGAGCGCAGGTGGTCGGCGGGGCCGACGCCCGAGAGCATGAGGAGCTGCGGGCTGTTCACCGCGCCGCCCGACAGGATCACCTCGGCCTCGGCGCGGGCCGACATCGTCTCGCCGCGCGCCTCGTAGCGGACGCCGACGGCGCGGCCGTCCTCGATCACCACGCGGGTGGCGAGGGCGTCGGTGACGACCGTCAGGTTCGGGCGGTGCTCGATCGGGTGCAGGTAGCCGGCGGCGGTCGACCAGCGGCGGCCGCGCTTGTGGGTGACCTGGTAGAAGCCGACGCCGTCCTGGTCGGCGCCGTTGAAGTCGTGGTTGGCGGCGAGGCCGTACGCCTTGGCCGACTGCACCCACGCGCGGGTCAGGGGGTGCCGGTAGCGCAGGTCCTCGACGCGCAGCGGGCCGCCGACGCCGTGGTAGGGCAGCTCGCCGCGCTGCTGGTCCTCGGCGCGGACGAAGTAGGGCAGCAGGTCCTCGTAGCCCCAGCCCTCGCAGCCGTAGGAGTCGCGCCAGGTGTCGTAGTCGTGCCGGGCCCCGCGGATGTAGATCATCGCGTTGGTGGACGAGCTGCCGCCGAGCGTGCGCCCGCGCGGCCAGTACACGCTGCGCCCGGCCGCGTGCTCCTGCGGGACGGTCGCGTAGTCCCAGTCGTACGGGCCCTTGATCAGCGCGGCCACCGCGGCCGGGATGTGGATCTCGGGGGCGTCGTCGGGCGGGCCCGCCTCCAGCAGCAGGACCTTCACGGAGGGGTCCTCGGTCAGTCGGGCGGCCAGGACGCAGCCCGCACTGCCCGCTCCCACGATGATGTAGTCGTACACGGCGGCCTCCGAGGTCTTTCCGAAACCCTACCGAACGGGCTTCTGCCAGCGGCAGGGCTAGGCTGCCCCCATGGCGAAGAACAGGGACAATCCCGTCGTGCTCTCCCGGATCTACACCCGCACGGGAGACGACGGCACCACCGCGCTGGGGGACGCGTCCCGCACGTCCAAGACCGATCCGCGCCTCGCCGCGTACGCCGACGTCGAGGAGGCCAACGCCGCGATCGGCACGGCGATCGCGCTCGGATCCCTGCCCGAGGGGCTGGTCGCGCTGCTGACCCGGGTCCAGAACGACCTGTTCGACGTGGGCGCCGACCTGTGCGCGCCCGTCGTCCCCGACCCGCAGTACCCGCCGCTGCGCATCGAGCCGTCCTACGTCGAGCGCCTGGAGGAGGCCTGCGACGAGTACAACGCCGACCTTCCGACGCTGCGCAGCTTCATCCTCCCCGGCGGGACGCCCGGCGCCGCGCTCCTGCACGTCGCGCGGACGGTGACGCGCCGGGCCGAGCGGTCCGCCTGGGCCGCGATCGAGGCCCACGGCGACGCCGGCGACACGTCCGAGGGCGGCGTGAACGCGCTGACGGCCAAGTACCTCAACCGGCTGTCGGACCTGCTGTTCATCCTCTGCCGCGTCGCCAACGCCGAGACCGGCGACGTCCTGTGGAAGCCCGGCGGCGAGCGCTGAGGCGTCACGGGGGTGGGGCTAACCCCACCCCCGGTTGACCGGCTCCCCTCCTGGCGGGCGCCGCCGCGCCTGGAGCAGGCTTGCCCTTGACGGGCCGTACGCCGACGACGGGGAGAGACCACGTGAGGACTCTGACAGCCGCGGCCGCCACGGCGCTGACCGCGGCGGCGCTGACGGGCTGCGGCAACGTCAGCGTCGGCCGGCACCAGCAGGACCACTCCTACTCCGCGCCCGCGGGCACCGCCGGGTTGAAGATCACGACGCACGGAGGGCGGGTCGAGGTCACCGCGTCCGACTCCCCCGGCATCAGGATCACCGAGCGGCTGCGCTGGTCCAACGACAAGAACAGGCCGAAGGCACGGCACGTCTCCGAGGGCTCCACGCTCGCCCTGTCGTCCTCGTGCGGCCGGAACGTGATGGGGTTCTCCGCGTGCGGGGTCTCCTACCGCGTCCAGGTCCCGCGCAGCACGTCCGTGCAGGTCGAGAGCGGGGACGGGGCGATCGAGGTGTCCGGCCTCGCCGGGACGGTGCGGCTGCGCAGCGCCACCGGCGCGATCAGGGCGACGGACCTGCGGGCCGCGACGGTGTCGATCAGCGCCGACGACGGGGCGGTGCGCGTGACGGGCCGCGTGGCCACCGCCGACCTGCGCAGCGGCAGCGGCGCCGTCACGGCCGGGAACCTCACCGCCGACCGGCTGAAGGCCCGCGCGTCCGACGGCCGGATGGAGGTGAGCGGGCGCGTCCGCGTCGCCGACCTCCGCACCGGCAGCGGCTCGATCACCCTGGACGGGCTCGCCGCCGACCGGATCACCGCCCGGAGCGACGACGGCGGGATCACGATGCGGCTGGACTCGCCGCCCGCCGACGTCCGGGCCGTCGCCGGGAGCGGCCCGATCCGGCTGCGCCTGCCGGGCGAGGAGGGCTACGCCATCTCGCTGTCCGCCCAGGGGGCCAGGCGGATCGACCCGGGCGTCCGCCAGGACTCGCGGTCCGCGCGGCGCCTCGACCTGCGCACGCGCGACGGCGACATCGCCGTGACGCCAAACTAGGGCATCACCGTCATACCGGACTAACGGTCACGCCGAACTTGACTCGGTCCACGGTCTCCGGACGGTCATCCATGGCGCTCGCAGCCAGTAGCCCGATGGAGACGCATCATGACCGACTCACCCGACGGCCTCGCCGAGGACCTCGCCGACCTGCGCGCGGTCGTCGAGATCCACGGTCACGGTCTCGCCAGGCACGCGGAGGTCATCAAGGGACTCCGCGATCGGCTCGCCTCGCCCACGTCGATCGACGCCGAGGACCCCGCCGGCCGGCCGGAGGACGAAGGCCCGGTCGTGCCGACCTTCCTCCTGTACCTGGACGGCCCAGAGCACACCCTCGAACTGGAGACCATGGCCACCTGGGTCAACGTCCTCCTGGTCCCCGTCTACGTCACCCAGGTGAGCCCGCTCCGGCCGTGGTGCTCGCGCTGGTGGGAACATCCCGAGGCACTCGCCCGCCTCCACGCCCTCTGGATGGCCTGGCAGGGGCTCACCGACTCGCCGGGATGCGGGCACACCGGCCCGAGCACCTGGCACCGCGACCATCTCGACCCCACGCTCGCACGCCTCCGCGCCCCCGACGGCCCCTTCGCGGAGTGCATGACCGATCCCGAGCGGCCCGTCCACAACGCGGGCCCCGCCACCCCGGTCGAAGACTTCGGGTTCCCTTCGGTGTGACGCCGGGCCGGCCGGGCCCGCCCGCCGTCAACGCAGCAGGTACGGGCCCTGCCACAGCGGGGCGTAGGACGGGTCCACCGCCGCAGGGCCGAAGCGGGCGCCGCCGTTCACCGCGACCGTCGTCCGGGCCAGGTGCTGCAGCACGTGCGCGATCCCGTCGGCGTTGCTGTCGAGCATCCTGAGGTTGACGTTCTTCAGGCGGTCGCACTTCGCGTGATAGCACGGGTCGTACGCCTTGCCCGCCCTGCCGCCGAACACCTTGGCCTCGGCGGCGGTCTTCACTCCCTCGGCGCCGGTGTCCATCCCGCCCGCCGGGATGCCCCGCTCGACGAACGGCCCGTAGTCGGAACGCCCGTCGAACCGGCTCTCCGTGACCGGCAGGCGGCGGCCCTGGAAGTACTGCCGGAACATCCGCTCGATCGCCCCCGACCCGGCGGGCGCCCGCGTGCCCGCGCCGGTCGAGTGGTCGCCGTCGTAGACGCCCCGGGTGCCGTTGGGCGAACCGAGCATGTCGAAGTTCAGGTTCAGCGCGATCCGCGCCCGCTGCGACACGGGCAACGACCGCAGGTACTGCTCCGACCCCTGCAGGCCCTCCTCCTCGGCCCCCCACCAGGCGAAACGCACCCGGTTGCGCAGGCCGTCCCGGCCGAGCTGCTTGATCTTGGCGGCGACGGCGAGCAGGACGGCCGCGCCGGTGCCGTTGTCGTTGATCCCCGGGCCCGCCGGGACGCTGTCCAGATGCGCGCCGGCGACCACGACGTTGTCGGCCCGCCCCTGCGGGGTGTCGGCGATGACGTTGGCCGACGCCCGCCTCCCGTGCACGGCGTCGGTCCTGACCCGCAGCTTCAGGCCCCCCTTACGCGCGGCCTTCACCAGCGCGGCACCCACCGCGTGCGTCGGCCCGACGACCGGGACCGCGGCCGGCCGCGACAGCGTCCCGTTCAGCGGCCCCCGCTCCCCCGGCTTGTTGAAGATCACCACGGCGGACGCCCCGGCCGCCCGCGCGTTGGCGGCCTTGGCCGCGAACGTGCAGGTCCCCCGCTGGACGAGCGCGATCGAGCCCTTCGCGAAGCCCTTGAAGTCACCGGCCTCGCAGCCGCTCGTCCCCTCCCCCTTGGACGGGACGTCCACCGCCGCCGCCGGCGCCGTCACATCGCCCGAACCCGAGTACGCGAGCGTGAGGAAGTCGGCCTCCCGCCTGTAGGACGCCTTGGACGGCGCCGTCCGCGCGAACGCCGCGGGCGTCCGCTCCCGCCAGTACGGATAGGTGAACTTCTGCACCCTCGGCGCGAACCCGTACTTCTTCAGCCGCCCGGTGACGTACCGCACGGACACGTCGTAGCCGGCCCTCCCCGCCGCGCGGTCGCCGCCGTTGTAGTCGGCGATCTCCTGGAACGCGGCCAGGTGGGGCCTGATGTCCGCCAGCGTGACCAGCGCGGCGAGATCGGGACGCGCCGGCGCGGCCCCGGCCGTCGGCAGGGCGGCGGGCAGGAACAGGGCGGGCAGCGCCACGGCCGTGCCGAACGCGAGCCTGCGGACGGCGGGATGCCTGCGGCCGGTGAGGAGCATGCGCACGTGCACTCCAGCGGACGGAGAAGGGAGCGGACCAGCGCGATCCTCACCCCGCGCCCCGGCCGCCTCAAGCAGCGGCGGCACGGCCAGGCCGATTCGATACCGGGTTCTTACCAGCTCATGCCCGGCCCGTCCCCGATCGCGCCCGCCCGTCCCCTCATTCGGAGGAGTGCAGGTCGACCGGGAAGCCCGGCGGAGCCGCCTCCAGCCAGGCCAGGAACCCGGTCAGGGCCGCAGCGCCCATCGCCAGCTCCACCGCGAGGTCGCCGTTCCTGACCTCGATGACGCTCACGTCCGGCAGCAGGCCCTCGGCCTCCTCCCGGTCCGGGACGCGCCGGTTGGACACGACGAGGCCCCGGCGGTGGATCACCTGCCGGGGCCTTCTGCGGAAACCGAACACGCGGTGCCAGTGCAGGACATCGCCCTTGTAGCGGCCGATGCCGAGCCTCCACACTCCGGGGGCTCCGCCCTCCCGGGGCAGTTCGCGCAGGCTGCACTCCACGGTGCCGCCGCCGCGCGTGAACAGCCAGCGGCGCACCGCCATGGAGGCGAACAGCAGCGCCGCCCCCAGGACGAGCACGGCGAGCACCCCGCCGACGTCCAGTGCCAGGTGCTCGCCCAAGTCCCCCGCCGTTCGCCCGGACCTAGGCCTCGACGCCCGCCGCGCGCAGCCGCGCCCGGGCGCGCCGCTCCGGCGTCGTGTCCTCGCCCTCGGCGGACAGGGCCTCGTCGAGCGCCCGCTTGGCCTCGTCGACGTCGATCTCCTCGGCCCGCTGGACCTGCTCGGCCAGCACCGACACCTCGTTGGCGGCGACGGAGAAGAACCCGCTGCCGACCGCCGCCAGGACCGGCGCACCGCCGTCCGCGGGCTCGATCTTCACCACGCTGCCGTCGAGGAGGACGCCCAGCACCGGGGCGTGCCCCGGCAGGATGCCGAGCGAGCCCTCGATCGTCTGCGCGACCACCATCTTGGCCTCGCCGGACCAGACCTCGCGCTCCGGCGAGACCAGCCCGACCTTCAGGGTTGCCACGTCTTTCCCTCCGACTACTGGAGCGGATCCGGCGGGCCGGCCCGGGCGCGGAGCCCGGGCGCGGCCCGCCGGAGCGGACTACTTCTCCAGCTCCTTGGCCTTCTTCTCGACATCCTCGATGCCGCCGCACATGAAGAACGCCTGCTCGGGGAGATGGTCGTACTTGCCCTCCGCGAGCGCCTTGAACGAGGAGATCGTCTCGTCCTTCGGCACCGTCTCACCGGGCTGGCCGGTGAACTGCTCGGCCACGTACATCGGGTGCGACAGGAAGCGCTCGATGCGCCGCGCCCGCTGGACGGTGACCTTGTCCTCCTCGGAGAGCTCGTCGATGCCGAGGATCGCGATGATGTCCTGCAGCTCCTTGTACTTCTGCAGGATCCGGATCACTTCCTGGGCGACCTCGTAGTGCTCGTTCCCCAGGATCTGCGGGTCCATGATCCGCGAGGTGGAGTCGAGCGGGTCCACCGCCGGGAAGATCCCCTTCTCGGAGATGCTCCGCGACAGCGTCGTGGTGGCGTCCAGGTGCGCGAACGTGGTGTGCGGCGCCGGGTCGGTGATGTCGTCGGCGGGAACGTAGATCGCCTGCATCGAGGTGATCGAGTTACCGCGCGTCGAGGTGATCCGCTCCTGGAGCACGCCCATCTCGTCGGCCAGCGTCGGCTGGTACCCCACCGCGGACGGCATGCGCCCGAGCAGCGTGGACACCTCCGAACCGGCCTGCGTGAACCGGAAGATGTTGTCGATGAACAGCAGCACGTCCTGGTTCTGCACGTCGCGGAAGTACTCCGCCATCGTCAGCGCGGACAGCGCCACCCGCAGCCGGGTGCCCGGCGGCTCGTCCATCTGGCCGAACACCATCGCGGTGTCCTTGAGGACGTCCGCCTCGGCCATCTCCACCCAGAGGTCGTTGCCCTCACGGGTGCGCTCGCCCACTCCGGCGAACACCGAGGTGCCGCCGAAGTTGCGGGCGACGCGGCGGATCATCTCCTGGATGAGGACGGTCTTGCCCACACCCGCGCCGCCGAACAGACCGATCTTGCCGCCCTTGACGTACGGGCACAGCAGGTCGATGACCTTGATGCCGGTCTCCAGCATCTCGGTCCTGGATTCCAGCTGGTCGAACGGCGGAGCGCCGCGGTGGATGCCCCAGCGCTCGTTGACCTCCAGCGAGGCGGTCGGGACGTCCAGCGCGTCGCCGAGGGCGTTCCACACGTGGCCCTTGGTGATGTCGCCGACCGGAACCATGATCGACTCGCCCGAGTCGAACACCGGAGCGCCGCGGACGAGGCCGTCCGTCGGCTGCATCGAGATGGCCCTGACCATGTTGTCGCCGAGGTGCTGCGCGACCTCGAACGTCAGGGTCTTCGCCTCGCCGCCCAGGGTGACCTGGGCGTTGAGGGCGTTGTAGATCTCCGGAATGGCGTCGGCGGGGAACTCCACGTCGACGACCGGGCCGATGACACGGGCGACGCGCCCGGTCGCGGTCGCCGTCTCTACCTGAGCAGTCATACCCTTCTCACTCCCCGCCAGAATCGGCGAGCGCGTCAGCGCCACCGACGATCTCGCTGATTTCCTGGGTGATCGCAGCCTGCCGCGCCTGGTTCATCTGGCGCGTGTAGACCCCGACCAGTTCGTTGGCATTGTCGGTCGCCGACTTCATGGCCCGCCGGACCGACGCCTGGAAGGACGCCGCCGACTGCAGCAGCATGTGGAAGATGCGGCTCTCGATGTAGTTCGGCAGGAGCAGGTCGAGCGCGGCCTGGGCGGACGGCTCGAACTCGTACGCCGGCGGGACCTTGGAGGACTCGGCCTCCTCGATCTCCAGCGGCATCAGCCGGGTGACCCGGACGGTCTGGGTCAGCATCGAGACGAACTCGGTGTAGACCACGTGGATCTCCCCGACCCCGCCCTCGGCGTCGGTCTTGAGGAAGTCCTCGGCCAGCCGCCGCCCGATCCCCTCGGCGTTGCCGAAGTTCGGGCGGTCGCTGAACCCCTTCCAGGACTCGGCGAGGTCCCGGCCCCGGAACCGGTACCAGGTGATGCCCTTGTTGCCGACGACGTAGGGGACCGGCTCGCGGCCCTCGTCCCGCAGCGCCTTGATCAGCGACTCCGCCTCGCGGATGACGTTGGCGTTGTAGGCGCCGCAGAACCCGCGGTCGCTCGTGATGATCAGCACGGCGCTGCGGTTGTCGGCCGGCTGCTCCTCCAGCAGCGGGTGGTCGATCCCGACGTTGTGACTCACCAGCGCGGTCAGGGCCTGCGTGATCTGGTCGGCGTACGGCTTGGAGGCCGCCACCGCCTGCTGGGCCTTGACGATCCGCGACGTGGCGATCATCTCCTGGGCACGAGTGATCTTGGCGGTCGACTTGACCGTCTTGATCTTCTGCCGGAGTTGACGAAGCTGTGCGGCCATGGCCGTCAGCCCTTCTTGACGCGGGTGATCGTCTCCTGCTTGACGTCCTCGTCGTCGATCGCCTCGACGGGCTCCTCAGCGAGCAGCTCGCCCTCGCTGGTCTGGAAGCCCTTCTTGAACTCCGTGATGGTGTTCTTGAGGCTGGTGAGGCCGTCGTCGGACAGCTTGCCGGTCTCGCGGATGGAGGTCAGCAGGCCGCCCTCCTCACGCTCGACGTAGTCGAGGAACTCGCGCTCGAAGCGGCGGACGTCGGCCACCGGGACGTCGTCCAGCGCGCCGGAGGTGCCCGCCCACACGGACACGACCTCCTGCTCGACCGGGAACGGGCTGCCCTGCGGCTGCTTCAGCAGCTCGACCAGCCGGGCGCCGCGCTCCAGCTGGGCGCGCGAGGCGGCGTCCAGGTCGGACGCGAAGGCGGCGAACGCCTCCAGGTCGCGGAACTGCGACAGCGCCAGGCGCAGCGTGCCGGCGACCGTCTTCATCGCCTTGATCTGCGCGTCGCCGCCGACCCGGGAGACCGAGATGCCGACGTTGATCGCCGGCCGGACGCCCTGGTTGAACAGGTCCGTCTCCAGGAAGCACTGCCCGTCGGTGATCGAGATGACGTTCGTCGGGATGTAGGCCGACACGTCGCTGCCCTTGGTCTCGATGATCGGCAGACCCGTCATCGAGCCGCCGCCCATGTCGTCCGACAGCTTCGCGCAGCGCTCCAGCAGACGCGAGTGCAGGTAGAACACGTCACCGGGGTAGGCCTCGCGGCCCGGCGGGCGGCGCAGCAGCAGCGACACCGCGCGGTAGGCCTCGGCCTGCTTCGACAGGTCGTCGAAGATGATCAGGACGTGCTTGCCCTGGTACATCCAGTGCTGGCCGATCGCGGACCCGGTGTAGGGGGCGATGTACTTGTAGCCCGCCGGGTCGGACGCGGGAGCAGCCACGATCGTGGTGTACTCCAGCGCGCCGGCCTCCTCCAGGGAGCGGCGGACGTTGGCGATCGTGGAGCCCTTCTGGCCGATCGCGACGTAGATGCAGCGGACCTGCTTCTTCTCGTCGCCGGACTCCCAGTTCTCCTTCTGGTTGATGATCGTGTCCACGCAGACCGTCGTCTTGCCGGTCTGCCGGTCACCGATGATCAGCTGCCGCTGGCCGCGGCCGATCGGCGTCATCGCGTCGATGGCCTTGATGCCGGTCTGCAGCGGCTCGCTCACCGACTGCCGCTGCACGACCGTGGGGGCCTGCAGTTCGAGCGCGCGGCGCTCGGTCGTCTCGATCGGGCCCTTGCCGTCCAGCGGGTTGCCCAGCGCGTCCACGACGCGGCCGAGGAAGCCGTCGCCGACGGGGACCGAGAGGACCTCGCCGGTCCGGCGGACCTTCTGGCCCTCTTCGATCTTGCTGAAGTCGCCAAGGACAACGGCGCCGATCTCACGCACGTCCAGGTTCAGAGCCAGGCCACGGGTACCGTCCTCGAACTCAAGGAGTTCGTTCGCCATCGCGGAGGGCAGGCCCTCGACGTGGGCGATACCGTCGCCGGAATCGACGACGGTGCCGACCTCTTCGCGCGCGGCGGCCTCGGGCTCGTACGACTGGACGAAGCGCTCCAGCGCGTTCCGGATCTCGTCCGGACGGATCGTCAGCTCCGCCATGATTCCTCTCTTGCTCCCTATGGGGTCAGCTAGCCGGCGGGTCAGCCGGTGCCGAGCCGCCGGCGGACGTCGTCCAGCCGTCCGGCGATCGTGCCGTCGATGATCTCGTCCCCGATCTGGACCGAAAGGCCGCCGATCGCGGTGGGGTCGATCTCGATGTTCAGATGTACTTCGTGGCCGTAGGCGGCGGCGAGCACCGCGGCGAGCCGGGTCCGCTGCGCCGCCGACAACGGCGCCGGCGAGCGGACCAGGGCGACCAGCCGCTGCCTGCGCTGGGCGACCAGCTTGCCGTAGTCGGCGAGCCCGCTTTCCAGGCTACGTCCTCGCGGACGCAGCACGAGTTCCGTGAGCAGCGCCAGTGTCGCGTCGGTGACCTTGCCGTCCACCAGCGCGTTGACCAGCCCGATCTTGCGCTCGGCCGGCAGGCCGGGGTCGGCCAGGGCGCCGCGCAGTTCCGGCTCCCCCTCGACGACCCGGGAGAACCGGAACAGCTCGTCCTCCAGGTCGTCGATGCGGCCGGCGGCCTCGGCGCGGGCCGCCTCGGCGGTGACCGCGAGGATCTCCAGCGCGTCCGACATCTCCGACGGCGTGGACCAGCGCAGCCGGGCGACGTCGGCGACCAGCCCGAGAGCGGCCGGCGACACCTTGCCCTCCAGCAGGATCTGGACGAGCTGCGCCTTCTCGGCCCCGTCGCGCGACGGGTCGGAGACCGCCCGCCGCACACCGTGCTCGCGGTCGATCAGGTGCAGCACCGCGAACAGGTCGCCGCCGAGCCGCGCCAGGTCGGCGGAGGGGATCACGGCCTCCAGCCGTTCCTTGGCCTCGGCCAGCGACGCCCTGCTCACCGCTCCCGTGATGGTCATGATGTGATCTGCTCCTGGGTGCGAGCGCGTTCCTCGAGCTCCTCGAGGAACCGGTCGACGACCCGGCTCTGCCGCGCGCTGTCCTCAAGGGACTCGCCCACGACGCGCCCGGCCAGCTCGACCGACATGGCCCCGATCTCGGCGCGCAGCGACTGCAGCGCCTGCTGCCGCTCGGCCTCGATCTGCGCCTTGGCGTTCTCGACGATGCGGCGCGCCTCGACCTGGGCCTGCTCCTTGGCCTGGGCGATGATCTGCGCGCCCTGCTCCTCGGCCTTGCGCCGCTCGTTCGACGCCTCGACCGCGGCCGCCTTCTGCTGGGCCTTGTACTGCTCGAGGACCTGCTGGGCCTCCTTCTGCGCCTGCTCGGCCCGCAGGAGGCCGCCCTCGATCGCCTCGGTCCGCTCCTCCAGCGTCTGCTGGATGCGCGGCGTCAGGATCTTGCCGAGGACGATCAGCACGACCAGGAACGAGAAGATGCCGACGACCAGCTCGAACGGGTGCGGAATGAGAGGGTTGTTCTCCTCCGCCGCCAGGACGGAAGCTGCTGTGATCATGTCTGCAGCCCTTCCTCAGGTTCGGACGGCTACTACTTGATGCCCTGGAAGATGAACGGCGCGACCAGGCCGATCAGGGCGAGCGCCTCGGTAAGGACGAAGCCCAGCAGCATGTTGGTGCGGATCACACCGGTCAGCTCGGGCTGGCGGGCGATCGCGTTCACGCCCTGGCCGAAGATGATGCCGACGCCGATGCCCGGGCCGATCGCCGCGAGGCCGTAACCGATCGAGGTGACGTTACCGCTGAGGGCAGCGAGGTCTCCCATGTTCTTTCCCTTTTCTGTCGGCCGGCGGAAGCTCCGCCGGTCTGGGCTTACGAGGTTGTCCGATGGGGTCCGCGGAGCCGGGGCGTCGCGTGCCCCGCGGGTCTTAGTGGTCCGCTTCCAGGCCGCTCGAGATGTACATGGCGGCCAGCATGGTGAACAGGAACGCCTGCAGGAACTGGATCAGCAGCTCCAGCGCCGTCATGGCGATCGTGACGATCACACCGATGATGCCGACGCCGAACCCGGCGACCGTGGGCTTCTCGAAGAGGAACCAGAAGCCGACCAGGCTGAAGAACGCCAGGATCGTGTGGCCCGCGAACATGTTGGCGAAGAGCCGGACCGCGTGGGTGAAGGGGGCCAGGACGAAGGTCGAGAGGTACTCGATCGGCACCAGCAGGAAGTAGACCGGCAGCGGGAGGCCGCTGGGGATCATGTTCGAGAAGTACCGGATGCCCTGGTGCCGCAGCCCGAGGTAGATCTTGATGATGTAGACGAAGAGCGCCAGGACGATCGGGAACGCGATGTGCGAGGCGATCGGGAACTGGATGATCGGGACCACCGCGAAGATGTTCCAGACCCAGATCAGGAAGAACATCGACATCAGCATCGGCATCCACCGGTCGGTGTTCTTGCCGAGGAACGGGCGGGCGATCTCGTCCCGCACGAACATGTAGCCGACCTCGCCGAGGTTCTGCACGCCCCGCGGCACGAGCTTCGGCTTGGCGAAGGCGCTCCAGAAGAAGACGCAGATCACCAGCGACCCGACGACCGCGAAGACGACCGGCTTGGTGAGCCACGCGGGGCCGCCGGCGAACAGGGGCGGGAAGTCGAACAGCTCCGGTCCGGGGGCCTGGAACTCTTCTCCGCCGGAGGCGAGGACCGTCAGCGCGTTCACGCGGCGTTCCCTTCATCAATGTGGTGATGTTTCACGAAGGCTTCCTCGGCGGCGGGGCCGCTCAGGAGGAGTGGCGACCGAACTTCACGTAGACCAGGTAGACGGCGAGCACGACGCCGATGACCAGGCCGATCGGGACCAGCCAGGTCTGGTGCGTCCATTTGGACAGCAGCCACCCGAGACCGCCCCAGATGAGCATCCCGGAAAGGAGGTAGCTGGGCACGGACCAGGCGGCGTCGGCGAATTCCCGCTGGCCGTCTTCCGGCCGGCGTTTCTGCTCGCTCATCGCGCTCCGGACGATAGCAGGCCATGCCTGCGGTGGTCATATTGGAGTAGTCCGTCATGGTGGCCGGTACCGTCCGCGAGCGCTTCATCACGGACTCCGGTCCAGCACGTTCTCGGGGTCGTCAATGTAGGGCCTCCGCTGCAGGACGACGCGGAACTCGGCTCCGATCCACAGCAGCGCGAGCCCGATGACCGTCCAGCCGAAGACCTGGGTGTTGAAGATCGACACGCCGTCGATGGCCGTGACCAGCACCATCACCGCGAGGATCTTCACCGCGTAGCTGGCGAGGGCGGCCAGCATCATCGTCTGGGCCGAGAGGCGGGAGGCCCAGGAGACCACCAGCGCGCTCACCGAGAAGAAGGCGATCACCACGACGGAGGCCAGCGCCGCCGCGAGGGCGCCCTTGGCGCCCGCGGTCAGCAGGCCGATCACTACGGCACCCACCCCGACGACCGACGTCGGGATCGCGGCGCCGCGGAGCATCCGGGCGTCGGAGGTATGCATGAGGGCTCCGGCTGGTCACGTTCAGTGGTCGTCTCTTGTTCGTGAAAGGTATCACAAGCGTCCGGAATGTCCACAATTACCCTAGAGGTAATGCGATCCGGCGTGCGCGGCGCTACCGCGCGCGACACCCGCACGAGGGACTGTAGCCGAGCCCGCCCGGTGCCCACGCCCGTTCGGGGCCCGCGGAGCGGTCGGCGCCGCTCCCGCCCGAAGGCGTCCCGGCGCAGGTCAGACGGGCATCGAGGGGCGCTCGGCGGGCTGGTCGCCGGTGCCGGCGTCCGCGGCCTTCCCCCGGGCGGACCTGCGGCGACCGGGGATGCGGAGCATCAGCAGCACGCCCGCGACCGCCACCAGCAGGGTGACACCGAGGGTGATCCAGGCGGCGTCGAACAGCGCGAGGCCGACCAGCCCGGAGGCCAGCAGCCCGACCCAGAAATACATGATCAGCACGGCGCGGCGGGTGGAGTGGCCGAGCTCCAGCAGCCGGTGGTGCAGGTGCTGCTTGTCCGGGGCGAACGGGGAGCGGCCCTGGTTGGTGCGCCGCCACACCGCGAGCAGCATGTCCATGAACGGGACCGCCGCCACCGCCGGGATGAGCAGCACCGGGACGAAGAACGGGAAGAGCCCGTTGGCGAGGACGGCCGCGTCGAACTGCCCGGTCAGCATGATCGTGGAGGCGCTGAGCAGGAGCCCGATCAGCATCGAGCCGGTGTCGCCCATGAAGATCTTGGCCGGGCTGAAGTTGTGCGGCAGGAAGCCCGCGCACATGCCGAACAGGACCGCGGCGGTGAGGGTCGCGGCGGACAGCGTGGTGAGCCCGTGCGCCTTCGACAGCAGGTAGGCGTAGGAGAACAGCGCCAAGGCGGCGATCCCGACGACGCCGGCGGCGAGGCCGTCCAGCCCGTCGATGAAGTTGACCGCGTTGATCGTGGCGACGACGAGCAGGACGGTGAGCGGGACCCCGTAGGCGGGCGGCAGGGACAGCGAGTCGCCGGTGGGCAGCGGGATCACGTAGACCTGGATGCCCTGCATGATGAAGATCCCGGCGGCCGCGACCTGCCCGGCGAACTTGGTGAGCGCGTCCACCTCCCAGCGGTCGTCGGCGATGCCGATCAGCACGATCAGCCCGCCCGACAGCAGGAGCGCCTTGCTGACGCTGATCCCGCCGTCGCCGAGGACCTTGCGCATCTCGGGCAGGCCGGTGGAGACCACCAGCGCCGCCACCATCCCGCCGAACATCGCGAGGCCGCCCAGCCGGGGCGTCGGGATCACGTGCACGTCGCGGTCGCGCGGGACGGCCTGCGCCCCGAACCACACGGCGAACCTGCGCACCGACGGGGTCAGCAGGTAGGCGACGAGAGCGGCGACCAGGATCGTGAGCAGGTACTCCCGCACTCCCCTGCGCCTCCCTTCGCCGATCAACGATGCCTACGTGCCCCGTCCGGGGCTGAGTTCACCTAGGTAGACGACCGCCGGAACGATCAGTTCACGTCGCGACCGACCAACTGTAGTCCTCCCGGACGGTCTTCCGCCGCAAATCGGGCACTACCGGTCCGCTGAACGCACATGATCCCGACTCCGACGATCACGAGCGCGAGGCCGGCGAGGCACCGGTCGCCCAGCGAGAACGCCCACGGGCCGCTCGCCGCGACGTCGTCCCCCGCGTCGGCGACGACGAGCAGCGCCCCGGCGGCCGCCAGGCCGGCGCCGGTCCCCCGCCGCGGCGCCGGACGGCGCGCGAGCAGGGGCACGGCGGCGAGCGCGAGGGCCAGCACGGCGGTGCCCGTCCAGTGGCCCGTCCATCGCGGCGGGACGTACCGGGGCGGCGGGACGGCGATCGCGCGCTTGGGCAGCCGGACCCGGATCCGCATCCCCTCGTGCGGGGCGAGCGCGTTCTGGACGAAGTCGATCGCGTACGGGCCGTCGCGGTCGCGCAGGCACCGGGTCGTCGCCCCGGGCGCGCCCGCCCGGCAGGTCGCGTGCCGCAGCGGCACCGGCGCCTGCACCCGGACCGCCGCGTTCCCGATGGGGACGTCCCAGCTCGTCCCGATGGCGTCCCACAGCAGGTCGTCGTGGTCGGCGCGGGGGGTGAACGCGCGGCGCACCTCGTACTCGATCACGTAGGCCTGGCGGCCGCGGACCTCGCGGTGCCGGTCGCCGACGCTGATCCGCACGTCGCGCAGGAACCGGGTCGTGCGGACGCGGGCCGGGGCGCCGGTGGAGGAGCTGCTGCTGACGTTGCGGACCTCGTAGAGGCGGTCGCCGCGGCGGAACGGCACGTGCCGGACGATCCCGTGCTCCCCCGCCTGGTCGAAGTCGTAGGTGATCGTCTCCCGGACGTACAGCACGCCGTCGGTGCCGATGGTGAGGACGACGTCGTAGGCCGGGATGCTCTCGCCGCGGTAGGCCGGCTCGGGGGGCGGCGCGACGCCCGAGGACCCGGGCGCGGGCTCGGCGCCGGCCGGCCGGCCGGCGCAGGCGGGCAGGCCGAGCACGAGGAACAGCAGCAGCACCCCCGCGATGGTCGCGGAGCGCCGGACACGGCCACGCACGTCGGGCATGTTTCCACCGTTGCCATGATCGTGGCGGCGTAACGCGGTCGATGCGGCCGACCGGTAAGCCCTTTGCCCCTCGCGCGGACGCTCGGGGGCGTCTTGGACGCCTCCGGCGCCGGATCGGTTCGCCGGACGGCCGGATCCGTCCTGCCCCGGTCAGATGGACATCCCTACAGAAAACCGCTGGTAAGGGGCTGCTAGGTTATCGCTCGCTAACCCCCCCAATCCGAACACGGAGGGACCTATGCGGCGAATCGCTGCAGTCGCCCTGACCGCCGGCACGCTGATGGCCGGCATGGCCGCCGTCGGAGCCCCCGCCGAAGCCGCCACCGGCAGCTGGAAGCCCTACAACTCCTACAGCCACGTGGCCGCATGGGGCTCCTACACCCGCAGCGGCGGCAGCACCGCCGTCACGGGCTACCTCGCCGACGACAAGAAGAACGGCTGGACCTCCTGCGTCCGCTTCAAGTTCACCGAGGGCTCCAAGGTGTACTGGTCGCGCTTCAAGATCATCGGCGTGGCGCCCGACGGCACCAAGTACAACTTCGACGGCAAGGCCACCGTCAAGATCAGCGTGAAGTCGTCCTACGGCAGCCACATGTGGGTGCAGGAGTGCGGCCGGAACAAGAAGACCGGCAAGTACTACTACGGCAAGGGCAAGAAGATCTTCTGATCCCCTCCCCCCTTCCGCCTGACGACACAGGCCCCGCCCGGCCCGGCGGGGCCTTCGCGCTTTCCCGGCCCCCGTCGGCCCGGCTCACCAGTCCAGGTCGTAGAAGTCCCCGCCCACCTTGATCCGCGAGATCCCGTCCGGCTTTCCGAGATCGACCAGCCCGTAGCCGGTCACCAGGAACCTTCCGGTGGCGTCGCCCTTCATGGCGGGGTCGCCCGCGAACGAAGCGCTCCGGCGCCGGGTCGACCGCAGGACGCGGCCGTCGCCCGCCGACACCTCCAGAACCTCGAACCCGGCGTCGGCAGTCACCTCCGGGGCGTCGCCCCCGCCGGCGGAAACCGACCCCGCCGCGCCCTCGATCACGAAGACGCGCCGACCGTCCGGAGCGGCCGCGACTCCCTCGAATATCCGCGGCGAGGTCACGGCGCGGACGGGGCGGGCCGTGGACGGCGGGGCGCCGTCCCCTCCCAGCGGCAGGAAACGGATTTCCTGCATGGTCTTTTCCGGCCCCCTGTACCAGGAGCGCACGAAGAACAGCCGGTCCCCGGATCCGTCCCAGGAAAGCCGGTCGGCCAGCGCCACCCGCGATTCCCGCCATTCATGCCGGTCTCCGGTCGCCGAATTCACTATCGCGATTCTGGCGTTCGAGGCGATCCGCGTGATCGGCGGGTCGCCGCAGTCGACCAGGCCGTAGGCCAGCCGGCGGCCGTCGGGGGTGACCGCGAGGGATCCCTGCCCCGCAGGCTCCCCGGAAACGGCCGAACCGCCCACCTCCGTACTCCGGACGATCTTTCCCGACCCGTTGATCGAGAACTTCTCGACCCTCGTCACGCACCTCGTTCTCGCTCGTTTCAGAACGAAGAGCGTCCGCCCGTCGCCGGTGGCGGCGATGCTCAGGAAATTCGTTCCCGCGGGGGCGGATCTCGTGTCCAGGAGGCGGCCGGTGCGGGATTCGCGTACCTCGACGCGGGAGAGCTCCCCGCCTCCGGCCAGGTAGCTGGCGAAGTAGAAGCGGGGCATCGTGGGGACCTTCTGGAGGCGCCGGTCGGGCTCCATCATCTTGCGGACGCCGACGATCCCCGCGGCCAGGGCGAGGACGGCCAGCACCGCGCAGACCGGAACGGCCCACCGCCGCACCGGGGCGCCCCGCCGCGGCCTGCGCTCGGGGAAGGGACGCGGCTTGTCCGCGTCCACCCTGCCGGCCGAAGCGTGCAGGGCGTCCCGCAGGCGGTCCTCAAGCCCGCTCATCGCACCTCCTCCCCCAGTTCGCGGGCCAGCGCGGCGAGCGCCCTGGCCATCGTGGACCGCACCGTGGCGGGCCGGATGCCCATGGCCGCGGAGACCTCGTCGTCGCTCAGATCGAGGTAGTAGCGCAGCACCACGGCCTCGCGCTGGCGGCGCGGCAGCCTCTGGAGGGCCCGCATGACCGCCCGGCGGTCCTCGCCGAGCATCGCCGCCGACTCGGCCGACCAGACCGGCGGCTCATGGGGCTCGGTGTGCCGCCGCATCATCCTGCGGCGGCGCAGGACCATGCGGCAGCCGTTCAGCACCGCAGCGCGGACGTAGGCCAGCAGCTTGCCCTCGCCGTCCAGCCGGGGGGACCTGTCCTGCATGCGCAGGAAGACGTCCTGCACCACGTCCTCGGCGGTGGCCTCGTCCCCGACCAGCAGGACCGCCATCCGCACGAGGCGGAGCTGGTGCTCCTCGTACAGCGCGACGAGATCGCCGGTGCGGGGGATGACCACGGGGCGCGATCTTAACCGCGGGCGCCCGCGGGACGCCCGCGCACGGCCCGCCCGCCGGACGGCCGGTTGAGGCCAGCGCCGCCGCCGGTCATGACACGAGCGTCCGGCCGTGCCGCTCCAGGAGCCTCCGGAACGCGGCGCTGGGCTGGAGTCCCATCTCCTCGTCCAGCAGCCGCCGGTAGCGGGTGAACACCCGCCACGCGCTCACCTGGTCCTCCCGCACCAGGTGTGCGGCGGCCCTGATCCGGTGGGACGCCTCGGCCAGCCCGTCCACGCGCGCGGCCGCCTCCGCCAGGTCGATCGCACCGGTCGCGTCGCCGGCCGCCAGCGCGTGCTCGGCGAGCCGCTCCAGCGCGAGCAGCCGCAGCAGGTTCCACCGGTCCCGCGCGGCCCACACGTCCTCTTCCGGCCAGCAGGGCAGCAGCTCGCCGCCGAGCAGCCGCACCTCGTCCGGCTCCGCGGCCGTGACCGATCCCCCGGCCACCAGCCGCGCTAACCGCTCGCCCCGGCGCAGGTCGACGTCGACGTGGTCCGCGAGCGCGACATGGGACGGGGTCACGGCGAGCAGCCGCGCCCCGGTGTCCCGCCGGACGCGCCACAGCGACTGCCGCAGCCGCTTCGCCGCCTCGGCAGCGCCCGCGTCCGGCCACAGCCGCCCCTGCAGCGACTCCCTGCCCAGCCCGCCCGGCTCCAGCGCCACCGTGACGATCAGACGGCGGGGCGCCGGGGCGAGCCGGACGTCCCGCCCGTCCACCCGGCACCGGAAGAAGGAGAGGAGCCCGAGCCCGGCGTCCTCCGCGGGGACGGCACTTTGATCACCATGCATGCACGGTTGATGCACGCGCCCCGCCGCTCGCTGCTTCCTCCGCCGAGAATTTCTACAGATTCCGCACAGGGATGTCAGAAGCCCTGGTCATGCGTCCGGCGCACCGGCCGTCCGTCCCCCGGACACGGGAGCGCCCGGCCGCGCCGCGCCCAGGGCCGGAGACGTCCGGCGGACCCGCGCCTTAGGGTCGGCGTGTGCGCACGGACGAGAGCCTCGGGCGGTGGCCCCGCCCCGCCGACGTGGGCGTCCCGCTCGCCGTCGCGGGCGTCCAGCTCTCCGGCACCTGGTTCCTGGCCGAGGGCGGCGGGGAGCCGCTCGGCGGCGCCCGCTGGCCTCTGGTCGCGGGCTCGATCGTCCTGGCGGCCGCGGCGCTGGTGTGGCGGCGCGTGGCGCCCGTGCCGGTGCTCGCCGCCGCGATCTCGCTGAGCGCATCGGCGATCGTCGCCGCGGGCACGGCGGACACCGCCGTCAGCGGGCTCGCCGACGGCGTCGCCCTGTACTCGGTGGCGGTGCACAGGGAACGCCGGGACGCGGTCCTCGGATGCCTGGCCGCCTACACCGTCGCCTTCGCGGTCTACCTCCCGTACGCGCGAGGACCGGGCGATCTCTTCTCCAACGAGTTCCTGGACGGCGTCCTCTACCTGGGCATCGCCGCGTTCGGCCAGCTCCGCCGGCAGCGCGAGGCGGTGCGGAGCGGCCTGCGGGCGCGGCTGGCCGACATCGAGAGCGAGAGCCGCGCGGCGGCCGAGGCGGAGCGCGAGCGCTTGGCCAGGGAAGTCCATGACATCGCCGGCCACCATCTGAGCGCCGTCGCCGTCCACACGGGGGCGGCGGCCCGCCGCGCCGACTCCGAGCTGGTGGCCCAGGCCCTCGCCGTCGCGGCCGAGACCGGCCGCGAGGTGCTGAGGTCGTTGAGCGGGCTGGTGGACGTCGTGGCCCCCCGGGCGGGCCACGGCGGCCTGAAAGAACTGCTGCCTCCCCTGTGCCAGGGCCTGAACCGGCTGGGCATCCCGGTGTCCCTGCGGGTGGAGGGGCGGGCTCGCAGGCTCCCCGCCGAGCTGACGACGACCGCCTACCGGATAGTCCAGGAGTCGCTCACCAACGTCATGCGCTATTCGGCGGGCGCCGAGGTGCGGGTCTCCGTCCGTTACGCGCCGCGCGCGGTGAGACTGACGATCGAGAACGACGCCGCTGCAACCCGCGCGGCCGTCCCCGCGCTGGGAGGGGGCAGAGGCATCCAGGGCATGCGGGAGCGGGCGGCCGGGCTCGGCGGCGTCCTCACGGCCGGCCCCACGGCGGCGGGCGGCTGGTCGGTCGCCGCGCACCTCCCGTCGGGTCCGCGCCACCGGCGGGGATGGCCGGAGATCCTCGACGGCGTGGCGGTCGCCCTCTGCGCGTTCCTGCCGCTCCTGGGCTTCGTGCCGCCGGACCCGCTGGTCACGGGGCGGCCCGGGGCGGAGCTCCTCCTGATCGGCGTCGCGCTCACGCTCAGAGCCGTCCCGCTGTGGTGGAGGCGGCACGCGCCCCGCGCCGTGCTCGCGCTGATCGTCTCGGCGGACGCCGCCCTGGCCGTCGCCTGGGGACTGTGGTCACGGGACCTGCTCGGCCTCCTGGTCCTGGGAAGCGCCGCGGAACTGGTCGCCGTCTACTCGCTCGCCTGCTACAGGCCGGACGGGGCGCGCACCTGGCCCGCGGCGCTCGCCGCTCCGCTCCCCTGGGGGCTCGGCCTGGGCTTCCTGCTGGTCGCCGACCATGAGGTGGCGGCGGACGGCCCGACACCTGTCGCGTTCGCGTTCGGGCTGGTGACCGCCGTCGTGTGCACGGCGCCCCTCACGCTCGCGGCCTGGACGCTGGGCGTCACCACCGCGTCCAGGAGCCGCCGGTGGGGGGAGTCCGCGCTCGACGCCGTCTCCGCACGGGCGGGGGACGCCGTGCAGGCCGAACGCGACCGCGTCGCCGCGGGACTGAACGGGACCGTCCTGCACCACACCGTCAGGCTGGTGACGGTCGCCGAGGCGGGCCTGAGCGGTACGGACGGCGACGCGCACGAGGCCGTCGGCCGTGCGGCGGAGCTCGCGCGGGCCGCCCTCACGGAGATGCGCGCGCTACTGGACGCATGGGAGAGGACATGAGCATCCGTGTGCTGGTGGTGGACGACCAGGCCGTCGTCCGCGCGGGCTTCACCGCGATCATCAACGGCGAGCCGGACCTGGAGGTCGTGGGGCAGGCCGGGGACGGCGCCGAGGCGCTGCGCGCCGTCCCCCGGTGCCGCCCCGACGTGGTGCTGATGGACATCCGGATGCCCGGCGTCGACGGCCTGGCCGCCTCCCGGGAACTGGCCGCCACCGGGTCGCCCGCACGGGTGCTGGTGCTGACGACGTTCCACCGCGACGAGTACGTCTTCGGCGCGCTGCGCGCCGGGGCCTCGGGCTTCCTCCTCAAGGACTGCGACCCTCAGGAGCTCGTGGACGCCATCCGCACGGTCGCCGGCGGCGAGGCCCTGCTCGCCCCGGCCGTGACCCGCCGCCTCATCGACGCCTTCGTCACCGGTGCCATCAGCCCGCCGTCGGTCCCCGACGGCCGCCTGGAGGCGCTCACCCCCCGGGAACGCGACGTCCTCGTGCGGATGGCGAGCGGCCTCAGCAACCCCGAGATCAGCGCCGCGCTGGGGATCGGCACCGCGACCGTCAAGACCCACGTCAACGCGATCCTCGGCAAGCTGCGGCTGCGGGACCGGGTGCAGGCCACGATCTTCGCCTACGACGCCGGCCTCGTCCGTCCGGGGGCCGCCCCTCCACCCGGGGGTTGAGGGGCGGCCGACCGCCCGGCCGACCGCGGTCCGTCCCGCCGCAGGACGCGCGGGTGGCACGCGGCGCGCTTTCCTTGATCCATGACCTGCGAACACGACCGGCCGGACGGCGAGGCCACCACCGGAGAGAAGGCGGCCGTCCCCGCGCCGGACGAGGGACTCGACCCGGACGAGGGACTCGACCCGGACGAGGGACTCGATGCGGCATGGATACTTCCGGCACTGCTCATCCTGGCGGCGAAGGGCGTCCGCGCCGGCGGCGAGGGCGGACCGTGGGACGTCCTGGCCATCGGGCTGGCGGCGTGCGCGGCGCTCGCCACCGTCGTCGTCTTCGTCAAGGCCGTCAGGCGGCGCGCCTACGAGACCATGACGACGATCGCGGTCGCGACGCTGTTCGTCGGGGCCGTCGCCTACACCAGGGGCGACGTCCCCTGAGCGCCCGCCCGCGCGAGGAAGAGGCGAGAACTTCCAGGCCGGGTCCCCCACCTCGGAGGAGGACGAGGCGAAGACCCGGCGGAGACGCCGGGGAGACGTGCACGAGAAGCCGGGAAGACGCCGCGGAGACCCCCTCTTGTTGATCTGATCCCGCGGGCCAGGGCGGCTCGCGGCGGACACCGGTTCCGCCGGATCGATCTGGAGGAAACCTCCCATGAACAAGCAGCGGTTCGCCGCGAAGGCGGCGGGCGTCTCCCTGGCCGCGGTACTGGGCCTCGGGGTGCCGGGCCCCGCCTTCGGCGCCACGGCGGAGGCCGGCCGCACGGCCGCGCCCGTCACGGCGGTCCAGCAGCCCGCCCCGTCCCGGTTCAGCGCCGCCGACACCGCCGCGCTCCGGCAGATCGGCTTCTCCGGTCGCGAGATCCAGCAGCTCCAGCAGGACCTCGCGCGGAAGGGCGGCCTCAGCACCCTCCTGAAGATCCTCAAGAAGGCGGGCAAGCTCAAGTCGGCGATCAAGGCGGCGAAGAAGGGCTGGAAGGCCTTCAAGAAGTGGTACAGCAAGCTGCCGCGGCCCCTGCGGTGGGCCCTGAAGGCGGCCGGCTGGAGCACCAACGCCTGGGACCTCTACAAGCTGCTCCGCGGCTACTAGGAGCACCGGGGCCCCGAAGGGCGCACGGGGCCGGCTCCGCCACGGGAGCCGGCCCCGTGCCGGCGAGGCGGCGGCATCACCCGAACCGATCTCTGGGGACATCATCGTGACCAAGACGCGCGAGCCCGTGCCGGAAGCCGCATGGGTGTTGATCTTCATTCCCGCGGCGGCGTCGTCGCTCGTCCGGACCCTGCTCGACGGCGACCCGGCGACGTACACGGCCGACGCGCTGCTCTGCGTGGCCGCTCCGGCGGCGCTCGTCCTGCTGGTCCGCTCCGCCAGGTCCGGCGCGGGGTCGTGGTCGTGGGCCCTGATCACCCTGGCCTCGGTGGCCCTCGGGCTGGCGACCGCCCTCAGGTGACCCGGAGGAAGGCACGACAGTGATCAGAGTCGAAGAACTGACCAAGCGCTACGGACGCCGCACGGTGGTCGACCACCTGTCCTTCACGGTGCGCCCGGGGGTGGTGACCGGCTTCCTCGGCCCGAACGGCGCGGGCAAGTCCACGACGATGCGCATGATCGTCGGGCTCGCCAGGCCCGCGTCGGGCCGGGTGCTGATCGACGGGCGGCGCTACCACGACCTGCCGAACCCCTCCGGAACGGTCGGCGCGCTCCTCGACGCCGGCTGGGTGCGCCCGCATCTCACGGCCCGGAGCCATCTGCGCTGGACGGCGTGCCTGACGGGGGCGGAGCCCGGCCGCGTCGACGAACTCCTGGAGACGGTCGGGCTGGCCGGCGTGGCGGGCAGACGGGTCGGCGGCTTCTCACTCGGCATGCGCCAGCGCCTGGGCATCGCCGCGGCACTCCTGGGAAGGCCCAGGGCGCTTCTGCTGGACGAGCCGATGAACGGCCTCGACCCCGAGGGCATCCGCTGGATGCGGCACCTGCTCCGGCGGGCCGCCGGTGAGGGCTGCGCCGTCCTGGTCTCCAGCCACCTGCTCGCCGAGATGGCCCTGACCGCCGACGACGTCGTCGTGATCGGCGCCGGCCGGCTCATCACGCAGGCCCCCATGCGGGCGTTCGTCGAGCAGGCGGCCGGCGCCGCCGTGATCGTCCGGACCCCGGAGGCGCGGCGGCTCGCGGCCCTGCTCGGCCGGGCGGGCCTCGACGTCCGCCACGGACCCGACGGCGATCTCCGGGTGCACGGCGGCACCGCCGCCCGGGTGGGCGGGATCGCCGCGGCGCACGGCCTCGAACTGCACGAACTGCGCACCGACCACGGCTCCCTGGAGGACGCTTTCATGGAGATGACCCGCGACGCCGTCGAGTACCAGGCGTCCTCCCCGGTCGACTGCGCGGGAGGGCGGCGATGACGGCGCTGCGCCGGGCGCTCGCCGCCGAGACGGTCCGGTTGTCCCGCAGCCGGTCCACGTGGTGGTGCCTCGGCACGGCCGCGGCCCTGGCGCTCGCCTCGGCGGTCCTCGCGGCCCGCGTCCCGGAGGAGGGAGGCGCCGTCACCGTCGTGGACGTCCTCGCCGGGCTGTCGTTCGGCGAGATGATCCTTCTCGTCCTCGCGGCCCTGTCCGTCACCGGCGAGTACAGGCACGGCACGATCCGCCTCGCCTGCCAGGCGGTGCCGCGACGCTGGCCCCTGACCGCGGCGAAGGCCCTCCTGCTGGCGGCGGCCGGCGCGACCGCGGCCGTCTTCCTGGCCTTCGCGAGCCTGCTGGTGGCGGCCCTCTGCGCGGTGGGGCCCGGTCCGAGCCTCGACACGGCGGCGGAATGGCGCCAGGTCCTGGGGACGGGCGTCCTCTGGGCCTTCACGGCCGTGGCCGGAGTCGCCGTGGGCGCTCTCGTCCGCAACGGAGCCGCCGCCGTCGGCGTCCTGCTCCTGTGGTCGCTGGTGGGAGAGAGCGCCGCCGGGATGCTGCCGCGCGTGGGAGGCGCCCTGGCCGGGTGGATGCCGTTCACCGCGGTCGGCGGACTCGTGGACCCGGACGCGGGGTCGCGCGTCCCCTACGGCGCGGCCGGGCAGGTGGCGTACGCGATCGTCGCCGGGCCGGCGCTGCTGGCCCTCGGCATGGTCGCCGGCCGCCGCAGGGACCCCTGACCGGGCCGTCGCCGGAAGCCCCGGACGGCTCCGGCGCTAGGCGGCGCCGGGGTCGTCCTCGTCCTTGCGGAGCGACGGCTTGGGGTTCGGGGCAGGGGCTTCCTGGAGGGGCTCAGAAGGCTCTCGGGGAGTCTGCGGCGGCTCTTCCTTGGTGAGGGAAGGCTTGGCCGCCTCGGTGATGGAGGGGGCCTCTGCGGGCTTCTCGGGCTCGTCCTCTTCGGTGAGCAGGACGCCGACCACGGCGCGGAGCTTGTCCTCGGAGATGGCGCCGGCGCGCAGGAGCCGGGGCACCGGCCCCGTCAGGTCGATGATCGTGGAGGGGTCGGCGTGGCCGGAGGTGCCGCCGTCCAGGTAGACCGCGACCGAGTCGCCCAGCATCTTCTCGGCCTCGTCGGCCGTGCGGGCCGCCGGACGGCCGGACAGGTTCGCGCTGCTGACGGCGAGAGGCCCGGTCTCCTTGAGCAGTTCGACGGCGAGCTCGTGCATCGGCATCCGGATCGCGACGGTGCCCTTCGTCTCGCCGAGGTCCCACATGAGGTTGGGATTGGCGCGGCAGACCAGGGTCAGCGCCCCCGGCCAGAACTCGTCGATGAGGTCCTGCCCGTAGGTGCCGAGGTCGTCCACGAGCGCCGTGGCGGCGCGGACGGAGCCGACCAGCACCGGCGGCGGCATCTCGCGGCCCCGGCCCTTGGCGTCCAGGAGGGCGGTCACGGCGGGCGGCATGAACGCGTCCACGCCGACCCCGTACACGGTGTCGGTCGGCAGGACGATCAGCTCGCCGCGCCGGACGGCCGAGAAGGCCTCGGCGATCCCCCGGCTGCGCTCCATCGGCTCAGAGCAGTCGTAACGTCGGCTCACGGTCGCCCGTCTTCCCATCTGCACAGCGCTCGCGGGTATGGCATCGACCAGGATAGCGGGGCTAGTCGGCGGCCAGGCGCGCGGTGACGAAGCGGTCCCGGTTCGCCAGGTCGCGCCGGTTGCGCACGTCGCGCCAGCCGTGCTCCTCCGCGAAGACCCAGTACACGCCGTTGCCCTGCAGATCGCTGTGCTCGACCGCCGCGTAGCCGCCGGGGCGCAGGAGGCGCCGGGCGGTGCGCTCCACCACGCGGATCGCGTCCAGGCCGTCGTCGCCGCCGCCCCACAGCGCGTCGGCGGGATCGTGGTCACGGACGTCGCGCGGGACGTACTCCCACTCGCTCATCGGAATGTACGGGGGGTTGCTGACGACGAGGTCGACGGTGCCGTCCAGCTCGGTGAGGGCGGTCCCGAAGTCGTCCAGGTGCAGGCGGACGCGGCCCCGCTCGTCCAGCTCCTCCACGTTGCGGGTCGCGTGGACGAAGGCGGTCGGGTCCTTCTCGACGGCGTGCACGCGGGCGCGGGGCGCCTCCAGCGCGATGGACAGCGCGATCGCGGCGGAGCCGGTGCCGAGGTCGACGACGAGGGGGTCGCGCACGTCCATGTCGCGCAGCGTCTCCAGCGCCCAGCCGACCATCACCTCGGTCTCCGGGCGCGGCACGAACACGCCGGGCCCGACCTTCAGCTCCAGGTACCGGAAGAACGCGCGGCCGGTGATGTGCTGCAGCGGCTCCCCCGCCTCGCGCCGCGCGACGAACTCCCAGAACCGGGCGTCGAACGCGCTGTCGGGGACGCCGTGCAGCTCCGAGCGCCGCACCCGGTGCACGGCCGCCGCGAGCTCCTCGGCGTCGGCGCGGGGCGAGGCGGCGCCCGCGTCGGCGAGCCGCGCGGTCGCCCTGGCGATCTCGTCGAGCAGCAGGTTCATGATCCTGCCTTCCGAGGGGGGACGACCCCCCGCGCCCCCCGGTTCGCTGCGCTCATGCGTGCCTTCCGAGGGGGGACGACCCCCCGCGCCCCCCGGTTCGCTGCGCTCATGATTTCTGGGCTTCGGCCAGGCGGCGTTCCATCTCGGCGTCGACCAGCGCCTGCGTGACGTTGTGGAGGTCGCCGTCCAGCACCTGGTCGAGGTTGTAGGCCTTGTAGCCGACCCGGTGGTCGGAGATCCGGTTCTCCGGGTAGTTGTACGTGCGCACCCGCTCGGACCGGTCCACGGTGCGGACCTGGCTCTTGCGCTCGGCGGAGGCGGCCGCGTCGGCCTCCTCCTGCGCCATCGCCAGCAGCCGGGAGCGCAGGATGCGCAGCGCCTGCTCCTTGTTCTGCAGCTGGCTCTTCTCGTTCTGGCAGGAGACGACGACGCCGGTCGGCAGGTGCGTGATGCGGACCGCGGAGTCGGTCGTGTTGACGCTCTGCCCGCCCGGCCCGGACGAGCGGTACACGTCGATGCGCAGGTCGTTCGGGTCGACCTGGACGTCGACGTCCTCGGCCTCGGGCGTGACCAGGACGCCGACGGCGCTGGTGTGGATGCGTCCCTGCGACTCGGTCGCGGGCACCCGCTGCACCCGGTGGACGCCGCCCTCGAACTTCAGCCGCGTCCAGACCCCCTCCTCCTGGGCGCCCTTGGCCTTCACCGCGACCGTGACGTCCTTGTACCCGCCGAGGTCGGAGGGGTGGGAGTCGAGGATCTCGGTCTTCCAGCCGACGCGCTCGGCGTAGCGGAGGTACATGCGCAGCAGGTCGCCGGCGAACAGCGCCGACTCCTCGCCGCCCTCGCCCGCCTTGACCTCCAGGATGACGTCCTTGCCGTCGCTCGGGTCGCGGGGGACGAGCAGCCGCCGCAGCCGCTCCTCCAGCTCCGTGCGGCGCTTCGCGAGGTCGTCGGCCTCGGCGGCGAACGCGGCGTCCTCGCCGCCGAGCTCGCGGGCCGTGGCGAGGTCGTCCTCGGTCGCGGACAGCTCGCGGTGCGTCTCGACGATCGGGCGCAGCTCCGCGTAACGCTTGCCGAGCTTGCGCGCCAGGCTCTGGTCGGCATGGACGGACGGGTCGGCGAGCCGTTCCTCGATGCCCGCGTATTCGCTGATCAGATCGTCGAGATTCACGCTGTGTCCTGGCCCGTTGCGGTGCGGGGACGGCCGCCCCCGCACCGGTTTCGGACGGCCCGGGGACCGTGGGTCCCCGGGCCGCCCCTGATGTCCGCCGTGCGGCTCGCCCTACTTGTCGGCCTTCTTCTTGCCGAAGCGCTGCTCGAAGCGCGCGACCCGGCCACCGGTGTCGAGGATCTTCTGCTTGCCCGTGTAGAACGGGTGGCAGTTCGAGCACACGTCCGCGTGGATCACGCCGTTCTCGGCGGTGCTGCGGGTCTCGAAGGTGTTGCCGCACGTACACGTCACGGTCGTGACGACGTAGTTCGGGTGGATGTCGGGCTTCATCGGTTCTCCTCGCCTCAGGCGGTCGCCGGGCGCCCCCGATCCGCATGGCGAAGCCATGGGAGATGTGGGAGGCGTGAACCGGTACCGCAGCGGTTGCACACCAAGTGTGCCAGATACCCGAACGTCGCGAGGTCACCGGGCATTCCCGATCCGGGGCGGGAGGCGCGGGGCCCGCCGCGCCCGCCTAGTGCAGCCCCAGGTAGGCAAGGACGGCCATGACGCGCCGGTGGCCGCCCTGGGCGGGCTGCAGGCCCAGCTTCATGAAGATGTTGGAGATGTGCTTCTCCACGGCGCCCTCGGTGACGACGAGGTCCGCGGCGATGGCGCCGTTCGAGCGCCCCTGTGCCATCAGCCCGAGCACCTCGCGCTCGCGCGGGGTCAGCGCCTCCAGCGGGTCGCCGGTGCGGCGCCGGCCGAGCAGCTGGCCGATCACCTCGGGGTCGATGACCGTCCCGCCCGCGGCGATGCGGCGCACCGCGTCGATGAACTCCTCGACGTCCGACACCCGCTCCTTCAGCAGGTAGCCGACCCCCTGGGCGCCGCCGCCGATCAGGTCCGTGGCGTAGCGCTCCTCCACGTACTGCGACAGCACGAGGATCGGCGTGCCCGGGCGGCGCTCCCGGACGCCGAGGGCCGCGCGCAGCCCCTCGTCGGTGAACGACGGCGGCATCCGGACGTCCACGATGGCGAGGTCGGGGGCGTGCTCCTCCACGATCCCGAGGAGGCCGGGGCCGTCGCCCACCGTCGCCACCGTCTCGATCCCGGCGTCGGCGAGCAGCCGGACGAGCCCTTCCCGCAACAGCACCGAGTCCTCGGCGATCACTACCCGCATCCGGCCATTATCGTGCCCGGCGCGCCGCCCCGCGCCGCGATCACCACGTGCAGGGCAGATCCGCGCGGACGATCGTGGGGCCGCCGGGCGGGCTGTCCACGATCAGCATGCCGTCGATCGTCGCCGCCCGGTCGGCCAGCCCGGCCAGGCCGCCGTCCGGCCGCGCGACCGCGCCGCCCACCCCGTTGTCGACCACCTCGACGACCACCCAGCGGTCCTCGCGCACCACCCGGACGGACGCGCGGGTCGCGCGGGCGTACTTGGCGATGTTGGCCAGCGACTCGGCGACGATGAAGTAGGCGATGCTCTCGACCGCGGCCGGCGGGCGCTCGGGCAGGTCGACCTCCACCTCGACGGGGACCGGGGCGCGCCCGGCCAGCCCGGACAGCGCCGGGTCCAGGCCGCGGTCGGTGAGGATCGCCGGGTAGATCCCGCGGGCGAGGTCGCGCAGCTCGGAGATCGCCTCCCGGGTGCCCGCGTGCGCCTGCTCGATCAGCGCCCGCGCGCCCTCGGGGTCCTCGTCGAGCTTGGCGCGGGCGCGGCCGATGTCCATCGCCACGGCCAGCAGCCGCTGCTGGGCCCCGTCGTGCAGATCGCGCTCGATGCGGCGCCGCTCGAACTCGGCCGCGTCCACCCCGCGGGCGCGGCTGGCCCGCAGGTGCTCGGTCCGCTCGCGCAGCGCCGCGTTCTCCCGCTGCGACGGGCTCGGGCCCAGCATCAGCGCGGCGAACGCCGCGTGCCCCATCGCGATCACGCGCGTCACGTACATCGCCGGGACGAGGAGCGCCAGCCCCAGGAGCGAGACCGGCAGCGCCTCCACGGGGTTGCCCGCCCAGTACGAGACCCCGAAGTTGACCTCGGCCCCGCCGGACACCGCCACGATCACCGGGAGGAACAGCAGCGTGCCCGTCCCGGCCCACGCGATCGCCGACACGCCGAACTCGACCAGCGTGATCGGGAACAGCGCGGCGAAGTAGACCAGGTCCTTCCAGGTGCCCGGGTCCCCCGCCATCCCCTTGAGCCTGGTCAGCGGGTTGCGGCCCGCCGGCATGCGCCGGTACGGGGCCGGGATCCGGACGCCGAACGCCGCCAGGACGAACCGCCGCTCCACCGCCGCGCCGAACCGCCACGCGACCATCAGCAGCGCCAGCAGCGGGACGCCCACCCAGATGATCAGCAGCGCCACCGACAGGGTCAGCCCGACGGCGAGGACGACGAACCAGGCCAGCCCCCAGGCCAGGCTGACGCCCAGGTACAGCGCCGAGCGCCACGTCAGTGAGGACCTCACCATCGCGAGCGGATGCCAGGACCGGTTCATGACGGACGCCGACTCCCCGCCGGCCATCGTCGCCGTCGCCCACCGCGCCGCGGCCCACTGGACGGCGCCGCCGCCCGCGGCGCCGGGGTCCTTGCTCAACTCGCCCACATCGTCCCTCCGTGCCGCTCGGACCTGCGTCGGCCCTCTCCGCCTCGTGTGGTCAAGCGTGCCGGGCGGGACGCGGGGCCGCCATGACGTCCGCCGCCCGATCGGAGGTGGGGCTAACCCCACCCCTTCGCGGGGCTCGGACGGCGACGCCCCCGCCCGGAGGACCGGACGGGGGCGTGCGCGGCACTGCTCAGCGATCGCCGGAAGACTCAGCGGTCGTCGGAGACGGTCGTCTTCTGCACCTGGAGCAGGAACTCGGCGTTGGACTTGGTCTCCTTCATCTTCTCGATGAGGAGCTCCAGCGCCTGCTGCGTGTCGAGCGCGTGCAGCACCCGGCGCAGCTGCCAGACGACCCGCAGCTCCTCCGGAGCCATGAGGATCTCCTCCTTGCGGGTGGAGGACTGGTCGACGTCCACCGCCGGGAAGATCCGCTTGTCCGCGAGCGACCGGTTGAGCTTCAGCTCCATGTTGCCGGTGCCCTTGAACTCCTCGAAGATGACCTCGTCCATGCGGGACCCGGTCTCCACCAGCGCGGTGGCGAGGATCGTCAGCGAGCCGCCGTTCTCGATGTTGCGCGCCGCGCCGAAGAACCGCTTCGGCGGGTACAGCGCGGTCGAGTCGACACCGCCGGACAGGATCCGGCCGGACGCCGGCGCCGCCAGGTTGTAGGCCCGGCCCAGGCGGGTGATCGAGTCGAGCAGCACCACGACGTCGTGGCCGAGCTCGACGAGCCGCTTGGCGCGTTCGATGGCCAGCTCCGCGACCGTGGTGTGGTCCTCGGCGGGACGGTCGAAGGTCGAGTGGATGACCTCGCCCTTCACCGTCCGCTGCATGTCGGTGACCTCTTCCGGACGCTCGTCCACCAGGACGACCATCAGGTGGCACTCCGGGTTGTTCTTGGTGATCGCGTTGGCGATCGCCTGGAGCACCATCGTCTTGCCGGCCTTCGGCGGCGAGACGATCAGGCCGCGCTGGCCCTTGCCGATCGGCGACACCAGGTCGATGATCCGGGTCGTCAGGATGCCCGCGTCGGACTCCAGGCGCAGCCGCTCCTGCGGGTACAGCGGGGTCAGCTTGCTGAAGTCGACGCGGCCCTTGGCCTGGTCGGGCTCCACCCCGTTGACGGTGTCGAGGCGGACCAGCGCGTTGAACTTCTCGCGCCGCTCGCCCTCGCGCGCCTGCCGGACGGCGCCGGTGATGACGTCGCCCTTGCGCAGCCCGTTCTTGCGGACCTGCGCCAGCGAGACGTACACGTCGTTCGGGCCGGGCAGGTAGCCGGTCGTCCGGACGAAGGCGTAGTTGTCGAGGATGTCGAGGATGCCCGCGACGGGGATGAGGACGTCGTCCTCGGTGAGCACCGGCTCCTCGTAGCGCTCGCGGCCGCGGCCGCGGTTGCGCTCCCGGAACCGGCGCCCGCGACGGCCCCGGCCGCTGCCGTCGTCGTCGTCGTGCTGGCCGCCGCCGCCCTGACCGCCGCCGCCCTGGCCGCGCTGACGCCCGCCGCCCTGGTCGCCGCGGTCGCCGCGCTCACCTCGGTCACCGCGGTCACCGCGGTCACCGCGGTCACCGCGGTCACCGCGCTCGCTTCGGTCGCCGCGCTCACCACGCTCACCACGGTCGCCGCGGTCGCCGCGGTCGCGGCCCTCGCCGCGCTCCCGGCCACCGCGCTGCCGCTGGCGGCCGCCGCCTTCGCGGCCCTCACGGCCGTCGCGGTTGCCGTCCCGGCCGCCCTGGGACTCGCCGTCCTCGGAGTTCTGCTCGCGCCCCTGCTCGCGGCCCTGGTCCCGGCCCTGGCGGTCGCCGCGTCCCTCGGAAGCTCCCCGGTCCTGCTTCTCGCCCCGCTGCCGACCGCCCTGCCGCTCGGCCTTCTCCTGCTTGTCGCCCTGGACGGCCTTCTCGGCCGTGCCGGACTGCGCCTCGGGCGCCGCCGCGTTGTCGGACGCGGGCGCGGCCACGGGCGCGGCGTCGGCGATGGTCACCTGCTCGTCGGGCACCTCGCGCTTGGCGGCGGTGCGGCCGCGGCGCGGGCGCTCGGCCGTCACCGGGGCAGCGGCTCCCTGCTCGCCCCCGGCCGAGCCCTGCCCCTGGCCGCCCTGCTTCTCCTGAATGGCGGCGATGAGCTGGCTCTTGCGCATCCCGGTCGTGCCGGTGATGCCGAGGCTGGACGCGAGCGCCTTGAGCTCGGGGAGCACCATGGCCGACAGGCCGGTGCCGCGGCGGCGCCGGGGGGCGGCGGTCTCCGCGCCGGCCGGAGCGGCGGCGGTTTCCGTGCTCGTTGCGTCCGTAAGGAGTTCGCTGGATTCGCTCACTAAGGGTCCTTCCCAGGGCGCGGGCGTTGGCCGGCGTTCGGCCAGTCGACCCGGTGGTGCGGCCCGGCGGGGGCGCCGGATCGGGCTCCGCTGATCACGATGGAACCGGGATCTGCGTGTTCTGGGCACAGCCAGATGGTGGACGGGACGTTCCGCTCGTGCGTGTCCCCGGTACCGCCACGTCCGAAGTTTCGCTGGAATGCCTGACAACGGGAAGTCACGGTGTCGGGGAGCCTGGTACGCGGGACCGGCACGACCGGAGGGCCGAAATGGTGACGCGCGGCTGACGAGCACGCTGCCCCGAACGGGGCATCTGGTGCGGCAATCAGCCTAACATCACCAGGGCACACTGCTATTCCCCAGAGGTCGATGTCTTCGCATTTTACCTAGCCGGATCCTGCCGGACCGGCACCGGCCGGAGCGACGCGCGTCCCCCGCCCCCGGCGCCGCCGTCAGCTCCGGAACTCCGATTCCGGGGTCATCACGCGTGCGCCGCGGGTCGCGACGTCCAACGGGTGTTCGTGCCACCCTTTACCCACTCCGGCGCCGATCGAATCAACTCGTGATGCGGTTGTGAAGGCCAGGACAGTGGGCCCCGCACCGGAAATCACGGCCGGAACGCCCGCGTCCCGCAACCGCGCGACGAGCGCCGCCGATTCGGGCATGGCCGGGGCGCGGTAGTCCTGGTGGAGCCGGTCCTCGGTCGCGTCGAGCAGGATGCCGGCGTCCAGGCCGCCGGTGAGGGCCGCGACGAGCAGCGCCGCGCGCCCCGCGTTGGCGGCGGCGTCCCCGTGCGGGACGGTCTCGGGCAGCAGGCCGCGGGCCCGCTCCGTCGCGAGCCGCTGCTCGGGGACGAACGCGACCACCCGCGTGACCTGCGACTCCAGCCGCACCGACCGGGGGCCGCCGGGCGTCGTCCAGGCGACCGTCAGGCCTCCGGCGAGGCAGGGGGCCACGTTGTCGGGATGGCCCTCGATCTCCGTCGCGAGGCGCAGCGCCCCGGCGTCGTCGAGGAGCTTCCCGGCGGGGTGCAGCGCCCGGGCCGCGACGATCCCGGCGACGATCGCGGCGGACGAGGAGCCGAGGCCGCGGCTGTGCGGGATGCGGTTGCGGCAGCGCAGCCGCAGCCCGTCCGGGCGCGCGGGACCGCTTCCGGCCAGGTCGTCCAGGACGTCGAAGGTCCGCCGCAACACCCGCACGATCAGGTGCCGGTCGCCGCGGTCGGCGACCTCGGCGCCCTCGCCGTCCACCTCGATGGACAGGCCGCCGCCGGTCGCCTCGACCTCGACGTCGTCGTACAGCTCCAGCGCGAGGCCGAGCGAGTCGAATCCCGGGCCCAGGTTGGCGCTGGTGGCGGGGGTCCGCACCAGCACCGGGCCTTCCTGCCAGCCCACCTCAGGTGAGGCCGAGCTCGGACGCGGCCGAGTGCGCGTCGACCTTGATGGTCGTCGGCGCGGGCGCCCCGGAGATGGCCCAGTCGGGGTCCTTGAGGCCGTTGCCCGTGACGGTGCAGACGACCCTGGACCCGGCCGCGACCCCGCCCTGCTCGCTCGCCTGGAGCAGGCCGGCGACGCTCGCCGCGGAGGCGGGCTCCACGAACACCCCCTCCTCCCGCGCGAGGAGCCGGTAGGCGGCGAGGATCTGCCGGTCGGTGACCGAGTCGATCGCGCCGCCGGACTCGTCGCGCGCGGCGACCGCGAGGTCCCACGAGGCGGGGTTGCCGATGCGGATCGCCGTGGCGATCGTCTGCGGCTTCAGGACGGGCTCGCCCTTCACGAACGGCGCCGCGCCGCTCGCCTGGAAGCCCAGCATGCGCGGGGCGTGCGAGGCGAGGCCGTCCTTGGCGTACTCCTGGTAGCCCATCCAGTACGCGGAGATGTTTCCGGCGTTGCCGACCGGCAGGCAGTGGACGTCGGGCGCGTCGCCGAGCGTGTCCACGATCTCGAACGCGGCCGTCTTCTGGCCCTGCAGCCGGTACTTGTTCACCGAGTTGACCAGCGCCACCGGGTAGTCGACCGACAGCTTGCGCGCCAGTTCGAGGCAGTCGTCGAAGTTGCCGTCCACCTGGAGCAGCCGCGCGCCGTGCACCAGCGCCTGCGCCAGCTTGCCCATCGCGATCTTGCCGTTGGGCACCAGGACCGCGCAGGTCATCCCCGCCCGCACCGCGTACGCGGCGGCGGACGCGGAGGTGTTGCCGGTCGAGGCGCAGATGACGGCCTTGGCGCCGTCCTCGGCGGCCTTGCTGATCGCCATCGTCATGCCGCGGTCCTTGAACGACCCGGTCGGGTTGGCGCCCTCGACCTTGAGGAACACCTCGCAACGGGTCATCTGGGAGAGCCGGGGGGCCGGCACGAGGGGGGTACCGCCCTCCAGCAGGGTGACGACGGGCGTCGCGTCCGTCACCGGAAGCCGGTCGCGGTACTCCTCGATAATGCCGCGCCACGCGCGGGCGTTCGCGTTCACTCGGTCTCCTCGGCTGACCTGCGATGTTCGCCCGAAGTCTACCGGGACCGGCCCCGCCTCACTCGTCGCCTTCGACGCGCATGACGCTCGTCACGCCGCGGACGATCTCCAGCTCCCGCAGGCCCGCCACCGTGGCCGACAGCGCGGCGTCCGGCGCCCGGTGCGTCACGACGACGAGCTGCGCCTCCTCGCCCGAGCCCACCTGCCGCACGGCCTGGATCGACACCCCGTGCCTGGCGAACTCCTCGGCGACCGTCGCGAGCACGCCGGCCTCGTCCGTCACGTCCACCTCGATGTAGTAGCGGGTGACGGTCTCGCCCATCGGCAGCACCGGCAGCTTCGCGTAGGTGACCTCGACCGGGCCGGGCGTGCCGCCGACCACGTTGCGGGCCACCGCGACGAGGTCGCCGAGGATCGCCGACGCCGTCGGAGCGCCGCCCGCGCCCGCGCCGTAGAACATCAGCGAGCCCGCCGACTCCGCCTCGACGAACACCGCGTTGTACGCCTCGCGGACGCTCGCCAGCGGATGCGACCTCGGGATCATCGCCGGATACACGCGGACCGACACGCCGCGGCCGTTCCGGCCGTCCTCCGAAGGGATCCGCTCGCAGATGGCCAGGAGCTTGACGACGCAGTCCATCCCCTGGGCGCCCGCCACGTCGGCGGCGCTCACCTCGGTGATGCCCTCGCGGTGGACGTCCGCCGCCGTCACCGGCGTGTGGAAGGCCAGTTGCGCCAGGATCGCCGCCTTGGCCGCCGCGTCGAAGCCCTCCACGTCGGCCGTCGGGTCGGCCTCCGCGTACCCGAGCGCCTGCGCCTCGTCCAGCGCCTCGTTGAAGCCGGCGCCGTGCGTGTCCATCTGGTCGAGGATGTAGTTCGTGGTGCCGTTCACGATGCCGAGCACCCGGTGCACGTGGTCGCCGACCAGGGACTCCCTCAGCGGCCGCAGCAGCGGGATCGCGCCCGCCACGGACGCCTCGTAGTACAGGTCGGCGCCGTACTCCCGCGCCGCCGCGAACAGCGTCGCCCCGTCCTCGGCCAGCAGCGCCTTGTTCGCGGTGACGACCGACTTGCCGGCCTTCATCGCCTCCAGCATCAGCGTCCTGGCCGGCTCGATGCCGCCGATCACCTCGATGACGAGGTCGACGTCGTCCCTGGTCACCAGCGTCTGCGCGTCCGTGGTCAGCAGCGCCGGGTCGACGCCCGCGCGCACCCGGTCAGGCCTGCGCACGGCGATCCCGGCCAGCTCCAGCGGAACCCCCACCCGCGCGGCCAGATCGTCCGCCTGCTCGTTCAGCAACCGGACGACCTCCGTGCCGACCACGCCGCAACCGAGCAGCGCCACGCGCAGTCCGCGTTTCACGCTTCGACCTCCGCATCGAGCCGCAGCAGGTCGTCCGCGCTCTCCCGCCGGACGATCACGCGCGACCTGCCGTCCCTCACCGCCACCACGGCGGGCTTCGGGACATGGTTGTAGTTGCTGGCCATCGACCGACAGTACGCACCGGTCGCCGCCACCGCCACCAGATCCCCCGGCGCAAGATCTTCGGGGAACCACAGGTCCCGCACCACAATGTCGCCGCTCTCGCAGTGCTTGCCGACAAGCCTACTGAGCATGGGGGCGGCCTCGGACGTCCTGCTCGCCAGCACCCCGGTGTACTCGGCGCCGTACAGGGCCGTGCGCAGGTTGTCGGACATGCCGCCGTCCACCGAGACGTACGTGCGCAGCCCCTCGACGTCCTTGACCGTCCCGACCTCGTACAGCGTGACGCCGCCGGGACCGATGATCGCCCGGCCCGGCTCCACGGTCAGCCGCGGCATCGCCAGCCCGTACGCCCGGCACTCGCGCGCGACGATGGCGCGCAGCCCGTCCGCGATCGACTTCGGGTCGTGCGGCTCCTCGCCCGGCACGTAAGCGATGCCGTAGCCGCCGCCGAGGTCCAGCTCCGGAAGCTCGACGCCGTGCTCGTCCCGGATGGCCACCAGCAGCTCGGCCAGCCGGTGCGCGGCCACCTCGAACCCGTCCACCTCGAAGATCTGCGACCCGATGTGGCTGTGCAGCCCCACCAGTTCGAGCTGCTCCAGCGCCAGGACCCGCCTGACCGCCTCCAGGGCCGCCCCGGAACTCCGGGAGAACCCGAACTTCTGGTCGTCGTGGGCGGTGGCGATGAACTCGTGCGTGTGCGCCTCGACGCCCGTGGTCACGCGCACCATCACCTTGGCCCGGACGCCCATCTCCTTGGCGAGGTACCCCACCCGGGCGATCTCCTCGAACGAATCGAGCACGATCCGTCCGACCCCGACCTCCAGGGCCTTCTCCAGCTCCCAGGACGCCTTGTTGCTCCCGTGCAGCGTGATGCGCTCGGTGGGAAAGCCCGCCGCCAGCGCCACGGCGAGCTCACCGCCGCTGCACACGTCGAGGCCGAGCCCCTCCTCGTTCAGCCACCGCGCGACGGCCGTGCACAGGAACGCCTTGCCCGCATAGTGGACGTCCCCGTCGTGGAACGCCGCCGCGTACTCCCTGGCGCGGCTCCGGACGTCCTCCTCGTCGTAGACGTAGAGGGGCGTCCCGTACTCCTTCGCCAGGTCCCTGACGTCCACTCCCCCGACGGTGAGGGCGCCCTCCTCCCGCTTGGAGTTCCGCGGCCACACGGAGGGCTCGAGCGCGTTCAGGTCCTCCGCCGGCCCGGCCGGATGATCCTCCGGCAGGACGTCGGCATGCCGCGGCCCGGCAGGGTGTACTCGACTCATATCCGCTCTCTAGGTGTTTCACCGATCATGTTCAGCCCGTTGCCGAGGACGACCTTCACGGCCTCCGCCAGGCCGACCCGTCCCGCGTGCACCGCCCCGGGCTCCTCATCGCCCACGGGCAGCGCGGGACAACGCTCGTGCACCTCGTGGTACGCCCCGGCAACGCTCTCCAAGCACAACATC
The DNA here is from genome assembly GCF_040653135.1 of Actinomadura sp. NPDC048021. Taxonomy (NCBI): domain Bacteria; kingdom Bacillati; phylum Actinomycetota; class Actinomycetes; order Streptosporangiales; family Thermomonosporaceae; genus Actinomadura; species Actinomadura sp. NPDC048021. The sequence goes on along the minus strand of NZ_JBEZJQ010000005.1, from coordinate 337,110 downwards.
AGGGGCCTGGCGTCGCCTTCCCGCTCCGCCTGCGCGGCCCGTCCGGGAACGTCCCCGAGCGCCCCCACGAGCTCCTCCGCACCACCCTCGAACGGCCCGGCCCCGACCCCGAGTTCCCGCGCCCAACGCCCGACCCAACAGGCCCGCGCATAGGCGTAACGCACCGAGAACCCCGGATTCTCGAACGTCCGGGGCCATTCGCTCCACCCGCCCGACGGCACCCGCGCGACCCCGTAACGAGGATCACGCCGGATGACCTCCACCAGCTCGGGCCCCACCACGATCCTCACGAACCCGGGCCCGGAGACGCTCCCGCCGACCCGACGCGCGATCACCTGCGGATCGACACCGAGCCTCAGCGCCACCGGACTCTCGAAGACCCCGCCGCCCCGCCCGAAGACCACGACCTCCTCGGGAACCGCGACATCGATCTCCCCCGCGTCCACGGCGTCCCGCACCGCCCGCGCGAGAGCATCCCCTGGAGTCACCCTGGTGAGACTAGCCGACCACTATCTGGACACCGCGGCGAGTTTCCGCACCGTCTGGATCAGCTGGTTGGGGTCGAACGGCTTCGTCACGTACGCGTCGACGCCGATCTCGTGCCCCCGCCGCACGTCATGCTCCTGCGCCCGCGCCGTGATCATCACGACCCTGATGTGCGCGGTCCCGGGGTCCTCCCGCAGCCGCACCGCGGTGACCCACCCGTCCAGCCGGGGCATCATCACGTCCAGCGTGATCACGTCCGGCCCGACCTCCGCGACCTTCTCCAGGCAGTCCTGGCCGTCCACCGCGGTCGACACCTCGAACCCCTCCAGTTGCAGGTTCACGGCGATGAGCTGGCGGATCACCTCGTCATCATCGACGACCAGCACGCGTCCCAGTGGCTCGGTCACGGCCTTGAAGTTAGCCCACCGGACCCCCCGAACGCACGGCGAACCTCCCGGTGCGCGTCACCCCGCCAACCCTGGTAACCTCATACCGCGTCGCGCCCCCTTAGCTCAGGGGATAGAGCAACGGCCTCCGGAGCCGTGTGCGCAGGTTCGAATCCTGCAGGGGGCACCTCAGACGACCACCACAAACCCCGGCAGACCAGGCACTCAGCCTGTCGCCGGGGTTTGTCGCGTCTGCACCCAAGCGCCAGCGAAAGCCGCCGTTTGTCACGCTTCCCGGAACATACGCGGAACGCGTCAAGGGGCGGCGGCCCTCAGGCCGCTGCGCGGCCCCGCGCCAGGCCGCCCGGAGCGTGCGGCGTGGGCGCCGGTCACCGGGCGGCCGGACCGCGCGCCCTGCCAACCTGCCGGCCCCGTCCCGATCGCTCACCGCAGGGGCGCGCCACCGCCCTACCGAATCGCCGGGACCTCTACACCCGTTCGGCGACGAGCCACCATTACGCAGGCGGGAAGCTCGGGCACATGAGGCGTGCGCTAGTCGCGCCAGTGGAACCAGGCATCGAAGATCGTCTGCGCTGAGTCTGCAAGGTTCGTCTCGACGGCAAGCCCCATAGGCAGCGGGCGGGTAAGGAGATCTGCGCCGATCAGGGCTATACCGTGTCGGTCTAGAACGTCCCTGATCTGGCGATACTCACTGGCCCACGACCGATCGGGAGCGGTGATGACCCCATCGGATTCGGGCAGCACTGAGGAACCATTGTCACCAGGGCCTCGCCATCGATTGGCCGGGCGCAGCACACAGGCCACCGGAGCCAGACGACATAGGAGAACGTTCAGGCACTCGACGCTGACCTGGCCGCCGCCCTCATTTCGCCGGGTGGAACCATCACGCTTAGTGACAGACACATCGGCGTAGGAGGCGTACCCGGAGCCATAGTGATCGAACTCGGCATGCTCTACCACGACCAGTGGCAGGCTGTTCAACGAAGCGGTGACTCCTCGAAGCAGCCCTTCAACGTCCAGCCCATGAGCCCAGAAGCCTTCGCCGTGGAGCTGCTCGTCACGAACAGCCCGCCGCAGCATCGCAACCTCGGTCAACGACGCGTCCATGTGATCAGCCACTCAACGATCCTCGCGCTAACTGACCAAGATCCGGAACATACCGCGAACCTTCGTCATGGGTCCGATAGTGCCTGTCTGTATGGCTCGAGCTCTGCCGTGACCTGGGCGATTCCGTTAGACAGGGTCCACAGGTCGTACCACTTGTTCTCGACCAGGTTGAGCAACCTGTCGAACGTCCGCGCGGCCAGTGACCGAAGATCCTCCGGGCAGAGGAACATGAGGTCTATCAGGTCTTCTTCGGTATCTGGATCCACGACCATGCCCCCGGACCGGACAGCGGTCAACGCCGCAGCCACCAGCGCGTCATCTCCTGCGATCGAATCCACTGGCCCAGGCGCGTCGGCTACCTGCGACATGACCTCGCGGAGGCGATCAACGATGTCGTCCGCCTTCGCCAGATCCTCGAGGAGGTCTTGGGCGTAATCGCTATCGAAAGGCCCATAGCCCCAAGTACCCAAAGCGACCTCACAGTGATCCAGGTCTCCGACCGACAACTTATAGAGGGTGTTTGTTGATGAGCGCCAGGTTTCGGGTTGGGCTGTCATGGAGTTGTGTACTGGTCGTGCGGGAGCGGTCCTCGGGGCGCGGCTGCAACTTTGAAGCCCGAGGTCTTGTTCCAGGGGACCGCTGACCACAGGTTTTTCAGGGTTGTCCTTATACGTTCCACCAGTGGCCAGTCGGGGCGTTCGCCGCTCACCGTGACTCGCGCCATTAGATCGCTGCCCCATACGCCGTGGTCGTCATCAGGGTCTGCTGCGATCACATCTTCGGCGATGAATCGCATTCCTACATGGATTTCCAACAGGAGATAGTCAGCCGCCGGTCTCATGTCTTCGGTCGCTGTGGCCAGCCTGAAGCTTCGTACGGCGTCGGCCTCGGGGCCTGACCACTCACCTGGGCGAGGCTCGGGCGGGCCGAGGTATTCCCCGACCAAAGGGGGTCCGCTCTCTAGAACGGCGTTGAGAACATGCTCCATCGCCTCTCCGCCGGTTGTCTGTCCGGTTGCCCTGGCGAAGAACGTGAGCTGATATTCCATTGCGCATCCCTTACTGCCCTGCTAACTCGGGCGCCCGTGCGCCGCTGCCGTGTTACGGGCAGGCGATCACGATGACGTCGCCTGGTTGGTCGGCTTCTCGAAGGCTTTGGCTACCTTCTGGCGCACTTGGCCGTAGAGATGTGGATGTTGTGAGGCTTCCATGCCTTCAGCCCGGAAAACCGCGGCCGTGAACTCGTCTACGTCATTTGGCGGCGAGTCGCGCAGTGAATCGTGATCGTCCGGGGGTAGGCAGAAACCGAGTTCGACGCAGAGGTCGCGGAGCAGGAGAGTGACTTCCTCGTGAGACAGCTTGGCCGGTTCCATGCTTCTACGGTGGCACACCGCCCCCTAGGTGCTTTGGTGGGTGTGCGGGGCGGCGTGGGTGAGGTGTGTTGGGCTGACCTGGGGGAACTCTGTGTTCGCTCGCCGCGTTTTCGGCAGGGGAGGCAGATGACCAGGGGTTCGGGGGCCGGGGCGCGATGGTGATCCTGCTTTCGTTGGTGCTCGGGGTGCTGGTGATCCTGGGGATCACCGGGGTGACGGGGTACTTCGTCGCGCAGGAGTTCGCCTACATGGCCGTGGATCGGTCCAGGTTGGCGGCTCTCGCGGGGGGCGGGGACGGTGCCGCCCGGCGGGCGCTCGGGGTGACGCGGCGGACGTCGTTCATGCTGTCGGGGGCGCAGCTCGGTATCACGGTCACCGGTCTGCTGGTCGGGTACGTCGCCGAGCCGCTGGTCGGGCGGGCGTTGGGGGACGTGCTCGGCGGCGTCGGCGTGCCGGACGCGACGGGGATCGCGGTGGGCACGGTGCTGGCACTGGGGCTGTCCACGCTGGTGCAGATGCTGTTCGGGGAGCTCGTTCCGAAGAACCTGGCCATCGCGCGGCCGGAACCGGTGGCGCGGGCGCTGGCACGGTCCACGCTGGTCTACCTGAAGGTGTTCGGGTGGCTGATCCGGGTGTTCGACCAGTCGTCGAACCTGCTGCTGCGGCTGCTGCGCATCGCGCCGGTGCACGACGTCGAGCACGCGGCCACCGAGCGGGACCTGGCGCGCATCGTCGCCGAGTCGCGGCGCAGCGGCGACCTGCCGCCGGAGCTGTCCATCCTGCTCGACCGCATCCTCGACTTCCCGCGGCGGGACGTCGAGCACGCCATGATCCCGCGCTCCCGCGTCGACACGGTGGCGGTGCGGCAGCCGCTCGGCGAGGTCCGCCGCGCGATGAGCGCCGGGCATTGTGCTGGACGGCGGGCGCGTCGCCGGTGTGGTGCACCTCAACGACGTCCTGGCCGCCGGGACGGAGGGGACGGCGGCGTCGGTCATGCGGCCCGCGACCGTGCTCGCGACCCTCATGACGCTGCCGAAGGCGCTGGACGCGCTGGCCGGCGCGGGTGACGAGCTCGCCTGCGTGGTCGACGAGTTCGGCGGGTTCGCGGGGGTCCTGACGCTGGAGGATCTCGCCGAGGAACTGGTGGGCGAGATCACCGACGAGCACGACGTGGCGGAGGCCGGGCCCGCCGCGGTCGCCGGGTCCGACACCTGGATCGTTCCCGGCGACCTCCACATCGACGAGGTCGAGCGCACGCTCGACCTGAGGCTGCCCGAGGGCGACTACGAGACGCTGGCGGGGCTGGTCATCGCCGTCCACGGGGCGCTGCCCGAGGTGGGGACGACGGTCGAGGTCCCGCTGCCTCCGGAGGCCGCCGATCTGGTCCGTGACGACGAGCCGCCGGTCCGGGTCCTGGGGGCCGAGGTCCTGGAGGTGGAGCACCACGTGCCCTCGTCCGTCCGGTTGCGGGTGAGCGCGGAATGACGGCGAACCCGTGGGCGGTGCTCGCCGCGACCGTCGCCGTCATCGCCCTGAGCGCCTTCTTCGTCGCCGTCGAGTTCGCGCTCATCGCGGCCAGGCGGCACCGGCTGGAGGACGCCGCCCTGACCAGTCCGGCCGCCCGGGCCGCGCTGCGCAGCGCCTCCGAACTGTCCGTCCTGCTCGCCGGGGCGCAGCTCGGCATCACCGTCTGCACGCTCGCGCTCGGCGCGATCACCAAGCCGGCCGTGCACCACTGGCTCACCCCGCTGTTCGAACACTGGGGGCTCGCCCTCTGGCTCGCCGACGCGGCCGGGTTCGTGCTCGCGCTGGTCGTGGTGACGTTCCTGCACCTGGTGGTGGGCGAGATGGCGCCCAAGTCCTGGGCGATCGCCCACCCCGAGCGGTCGGCCACGATGCTGGCGCTGCCGATGCGCGGCTTCATGAAGCTGACCCGGCCGCTGCTGTCCACGCTGAACTCGGCGGCGAACTGGTGCCTGCGCAGGGTCGGCGTCGAGGCGACCGACCAGGTCGTCTCCCGCCAGGACCCCGAGGCCCTGCGCCACCTGGTCGAGCATTCGGCGAACGTCGGGGCGCTCGACGCGGGTTACTCCGCGCGGCTCACCGGCGCCCTCGACCTGCGCGAGCTGCGGGTGGACGACCTGGTGAAGCCCGGGCTGGCGGCCGTCCCGCCGGACGCCACCGTCGCCGATGTCCAGGCCGCCGCACTCGCCTCCGGGCATCTGCGCATCCTGGTCGGCGGGCCCGGCACCGCCTGGAAGGTCGTCCACGTCCGCGACACCCTGACCGAGCCGGAAAGCGCGGGCATCCGCCGTCTGACCCGTCCTGCGCTGCTGTTCCCCGCGGGTACGCCCGTCTACGCCGCGCTTTCTCGCATGCGCGAGAGCGGTAATCAGCTCGCCCTGGTGACACGCGGCGGCGAGATCCTGGGTGTCGTCACCATCACCGACGTGCTCCGCCGCCTCTTCTCGCGTCCGCCGTTGACCGGCCCCGGGGGTTCTCCGTCGTCATGAGATCGATGGGGTGTCCGGCAAGGTGGGTTTTCTGTGGAGTACCAGGAGGGCTACGTCGTCTGCCAGCTTGCTGTGGGCGTACTGCTCCAGGTCGTGGTGGACGGTAGGAGCGATTTCGGCGGGGGGCAGGTGCTCCCAGCGGGACAGGCGCTCTTCCAAGGGGTAGAAGGCGCCGGACGGGTCGCGGGTCTCAGTGATGCCGTCAGTGCATAGGAGGAGCGTGGAATCGGTTGGGAAGTTGAACGGTGTGACGGTTCGTGGTTCTGGGTTGAGGGAGGCTAGGCCCAGCGGCAGGGAGGCCTCTCCTAGGTGAATCTGGCCCGTCCCTTGCTCGGACAGCAGGTAGGGCGGGATGTGGCCGCAGTTGATGGCTTGGGCGGTCGTTTCCGAGCCGATGTCCAGGATGAGGGCTGTGACGAATCGTTGTTCCTCGCCTGTCTGGGCGACGAAGGAGTTGTGCCGCAGAACCGAGTTCTCCAGGGCATCCACGACGGCGGTCAGCGTCGGCTCTGCCAGGGCCGCCTCGCGGAACGAGTTGAGCACCGCGAAGGCCGCGCTGATGGCGGGGAGGCCCTTGCCCTGGACGTCGGCGATGAGGACGCGGCTGCCGTAGGGGGTCGGCATGGCCTCGTAGACGTCGCCGCCGACCATGCTGTCCTCCTCGACCGGCTCGTACAGGCCGTGGACGACGAGTTCGGCGGTGGCGAGGGGGAACGGGCGCAGGATATGGCGCTGCAGGGCGGCGGCCGCGGAGCGGAGCCGGCTGATCTCCTTTTCCTGGCGGACGCGGCGGACCGCCTGGACGACGCTCAGGCCGTCGAGCGCGAGAGCGAAGATGATCACGCTGGCGGTGGCCGCCGCGCTCGGCAGCGGGCGGCGGATCAGCGAGCCGATGATGACCAGGACCGTCCAGACGGAGGCGACCGCGGTCTGCCGGACCGTCCCGCGGCCGGCGATCAAGGTGGGCAGGAAGACCAGGAACGGGGCCAGGCCGGTCTCCCGGCCGAGCGCGACGCCGGTCACCGCGAGGGCCGCGGTGATCCCCACGAGCCATCCCGCCACGACCCGCCAGGTGAGGCCGCCCTCGCGCGTGACGGCGTTCGCACCGTCCGGATCCTCCGAGATGCCCATCTCCCGCCCCGTCGAGAGCCGCCCCTTCCGTGATCATTAGAACACGGAGGGTGGCCGACGGGATCACGGTCGCCCGACGCGGCGGGCCGGGGCCGACGTGGCGCCGCGTCGGCCCCGGACCCGCGCCGGCGGCTACTCCGCGTAAGGCTGGTCGGCTCCCTGGGCGCTGTAGCCGAGGCTCCAGATGTAGCCCTCGGGGTCGGCGAAGGTGCCGCCGTACCCGCCCCACGGCAGGGCGCCGGCGGGCTTGAGGATCGTGGCCCCGGCCTTCTCGGCCTCGGCCATGACCTCGTCGACGCGGGCCTCGCTGCGGACGACGTAGGTGAGCACCAGCCCGCTGAAGCCGCTGCCCTCCGGGCTCGTCCCGACCTGGTCGGCGAGGCCCTCGCGGCCGTAGAAGCCGACGGGCGAGGCTCCGTCCGACTCGAAGAACACCGAGATGCCGTAGTCGTTCTGGATCTTCCAGCCGAGGCCCTCGGTGTAGAACCGCTTGGCCCGGTCCATGTCGCGGACGGCCAGCAGAATCGAACTCACGTGCGCCTTCATGTCATGTCCCCTCGTGTGCGTGGTGGGTGCCGCGGGCGGCGGTGAGCCGCCCCGCCGCCCGCTTGCATGAATCACGCTACGTAGGGACCGGGGGTGAGCACTTCTCGATTCCTGATCGATCCTCTCGGGTGCTTTCAGGGGGTGTGGAGGTCCAGGGCCGCGCGGATTATCGAGTCCGTGTCGATGCCGTGGTGGCGGTGGACGTCCTCTATGGAGCCGGACTGTCCGAAGGCGGTGACGCCCAAGGTGGTGCAGGGGACGTTGTTCACCCCCGACAGGAAGGCCAGGGTGTGGGGGTGGCCGTCCAGGACGGTGACGAGCGGGGTGGCGCGTGAGGCGGGGAACGCCTGCTCCAAGATCCAGTTCGGGCCGTCGTCCTGGCCCTGGCGGGAGCGGAGGGCCCGGAAGAGCAGGCCGGGGCTGGTCACGCAGACCACGTCGGTGCCGACGCCGGCCTGCTCCAGGCGGTCGGCGGCGGCCAGGGCCTCGGGGACGAGGGCGCCCATCGCCGCGAGGGTGACGTCGGGACGGGCGGAGCGGCGCAGCGGGTAGGCGCCGGCGATCACCTGGCGGCGGCGGCGCTCGCGGGCGGCCGGGTCGGCCGGGACGTCCGCGAGGGTCTGGTCGACCGGGCGGGTCGACAGGCGCAGGTAGGCGGAGCCTCCGTCGGGGCGGCCCAGGCGGGCCATGCTCGCCAGCAGCGTCCACTCGGTGTCGAGGACGAACGCCGGCTCGTAAGCGACGCAGCCCGGCTGCTCGACACCGATGGACGGGGTGACGATGGACTGGTGAGCGCCGCCCTCGGGGGCCAGCGTGACCCCGGAGGGAGTGCCGATCAGGATCGACTGGCCGCCGGCGTAGATGCCGAACGACCAGGGTTCGAGCGCGCGACCGACGAACGGGTCGTACAGGACGCCGATCGGCAGCAGGGGCCGGTTCCAGCGGCTCCAGGTGGCGCCGAGTTCGCCGAGGAGGCCGACCAGGTTGGTCTCGGCGATGCCGAGCTCGATGTGCTGGCCCGCCGGGCCCTCCCGCCAGTGCAGGATCGTCTCGCCGTCGTCGGCGAACCAGTCGCGGCGTTCGGCGGTCGACCAGACGCCGACCTTGTTCACCCAGCCGCCGAGGTTGGTGCTGGAGCTGACGTCCGGGCTCACGGTGACGACGCGGGCGGCGGCGTCGGGCGCCTCGCGGGTGAGGTCGAGCAGGAGGCGGCCGAGGGCGGCCTGGGTGGTGGCGGTGCCCTTGGGGGTGCGGCCGATGTCGTCCGGCACGGCGGGCGGGGCCTGCGGCACGGCGGGGGGCCGGCGCAGCCGCGCGGCGGTGTCGGCGCACAGGCGGGCGGCCGCCGATCCGTCCTCGAAACGGGCCCAGGGGGCGTCCGGGTCGGCGCCCAGGCGGGGCGCGAGCTCGGCGATCTGGTCGGCGGTGAGGAGGGACGAGTGGTTCTGCGGGTGGCCCTCGCTGGGCAGGCCGTGGCCCTTGACCGTGTAGGCGAAGATCACGGTGGGCCGGGTGTCGTCGATGGCGTCGAACGCCTCGGCCAGGGTGCCGAGGTCGTGGCCGCCGAGGTTGCGGAGGGCCGCGAGGAGGGTGGCGTCGTCGAGTTCCGCGATCAGGCGGGCGACGGGCTCGCTGCCGCCGGGGAGGCGGTCGCGCAGTTCGGCGGCGTCGCAGCGCAGCAGGCGCTGGTACTCGGGGTTGGGCATCGCGTCGATGCGGGCGCGCAGGTCCGCGCCGCCGGGGCGCTCGAACAGCTCGGTCAGCAGCCGGCCGTACTTCAGCGTCAGCACCTGCCAGCCGGCGGCGGCGAACATGCCCTTCAGCCGGTGCGCGGCCAGGTACGGCACGACGCGGTCGAGGGACTGGCGGTTGAGGTCGACGATCCACACGATCTCGCCCAGGTCCGCCACGCCCGGGTCGAGGATCGCCTCCCAGACGGCGCCCTCGTCCAGTTCGGCGTCGCCGACGAGGGAGTACTGGCGTCCCGCGGGCGCCCCTTCCACGTACCGGCGGGCCACCGCGCCCCAGATCGGCGCGGTGGCGCCGATGCCCACCGATCCGGTGGAGTAGTCGACCGGGTCGGGGTCCTTGGTCCGGCTCGGGTAGCTCTGCAGGCCGCCGAACTCGCGCAGGGTCGTCAGGTACCGCTCGTCGAGCTCGCCGAGCAGGTAGTTGATCGCGTGCAGGACGGGGGACGCGTGCGGCTTGACCGAGACGCGGTCCTGCGGCCCGAGGTGGCGGAACCACAGCGCCGTCATGATCGAGGCGATCGACGCCGAGGACGCCTGGTGGCCTCCCACCTTCAGCCCGGACGGGTTGGGCCGGACGCGGTTGGCGTGGTGCACGATGGCCGTGGACAGCCACAGCACCCGCCGCTCGACCTCCTCCAGCACCCCGGAGTGCGTGGCCGCCGCCACCGGTTCGTTCATCTTCGGCTCCTTTGCCTCAGCGCCAGGGCGGGGTCAGGTCGACGGAGATCGACTGGATCTCCGTGACGGCCTCCGCGATGTAGCGGCCGCCCAGCCGGCCGTGACCGCTGTCGGTGCCCGGCGCACCGCCGAACGGCAGATGCAGCTCCCAGTAGTTGCTGGTGTCGTTGACGGTGACCTGCCCCGCGCGGAGCCGGCCGGCCACCGCCAGGGTACGGTCCAGATCGCGTCCGAAGACCGCCGAGCTGAGCCCGTACCGGCCGCGGTTCGCGGCGGCGAGGATCGCCTCGGTGTCGTCGGCGACCCGCAGCACCGGCGCCAGCGGGCCGAACGTCTCCTCGCCCATGGCCGCGGCCTCCGCGTCCAGCCCGACCAGGACGGTGGGACGCCAGAACAGGTCGGTGGGGCGGTCCGGCAGGGGGCCGCCGCCGAACGCCGCGCGGCCGCCGCGGGCCAGACCGTCGGCGACGTGCCGGGCCATCGTGTCGGCCACGCCGCGGGTGTGGACCGGCCCCATGGTGGTGCCCGCCTCGAAGGGCGATCCGACCACCTCGCGCCGGGCCTCCTCGACGAGGCGTTCCTCCAGTTCCGCCGCGATCGACCTCGCGGCGATGACGCGTCCGGCGGCCGCGCAGGACTGGCCGGAGTTGGCGAACGCGGCGGAGGCGATCGCCGGGGCCGCCCGGTCCAGGTCGGCGTCGGGCAGCACCACGATCGGCCCGTTGCCGCCCAGTTCCATCACCTGGGCCTTGCCCGCGGCGAGCCGGGCGATCTCGGCGCCCGCCTTCGAGCTGCCGGTGAACCCCACGCCGTTGACGGCGGGATGCGACACCAGGCGCTGCGCCGGGCCGAGGTCGGGGCCGGTGACGAGGTTGACCAGGCCGGGCGGGACGCCGGCGTCCTCGACGCAGTCGTACAGCGCGCCCGCCACCGCCGCCGTGGAGGGGGCCGGACGCCAGACGACCGCGTTGCCGTTGGCCAGCAGGGGGCCGAGGTACTCCACGGGGATGTTCACCGGGAAGTTGAAGGGGGTCATCACGGCGAACACGCCGCGCGGCTTTCGGGTCGTGAGCACGAGCTTGGCGCCGTCGCGCGCCGGGATGGTCTCGCCGCCGAGCCGCCTGGCCTCCTCGGCGGCGAGCCGGAAGCCGTCGGCGGCCAGCCGGATCTCGGCCTCGGCCTGGTCCACCGGCTTGCCGTGTTCGAGCGACAGGAGCCGGGCCATGGCCGCGGCGCGCTCCTCCACAAGGGCCGCGACCCGGTGGCACCAGTCCGCCCGGGTGAACGCGCTCTCCTGGCGGTGCGTCTCGAACGCCTCCGCCGCGGCGGCCACCGCCGCGTCCACGTCGGTCTCCGAGGCCCGGGCGACGGCGGCGAACCGCTCCCCGGTCGCCGGGCTCACCGCGTCGTAGACCGCTCCCCCGTGGGCGGCGCGGGCGCGGCCGCCGATCCGCAGGACGACGTCGTCAGGCATTCCGGACCTCCTTGGCGACGGCCGGGGCGGGCGTCCACGCGACCGCGTCGCCGCTCTCGGAGTCGAACAGATGGACCTTCCCGGGACGGACGCGCATCGACACCGGGGCGCCGGCGTCGAGGTCGACGTCCGGGTCGGCGCGGGCGATGACGTCGCCGGACGGGAACGAGGCCACGACGATCGCCTCGACCCCGAGCCGCTCGATCAGGCGGACGCGGCCCGCCGCGCCGGGGCCGTCCGGCTCCAGGGTGACGTCCTCGGGGCGGACGCCGAGCGTCAGGCCGTCCCGGGCCTCGCCCGTCCAGCCGATCGGCACCGTCCAGTCGCCGTGCGCGAACGACCCGCCGGCGTCCACCGCGCCCGGCACGACGTTCATGCCGGGCGTCCCGACGAAGCCGGCGACGAACCGGTTCGCGGGCCGCCGGTAGAGGTCGAGGGGCGGGGCCTCCTGCTGCACCACTCCGCCGTTCATGACGACGACCTGGTCGGCCATGCTCATGGCCTCCCCCTGGTCGTGCGTGACGTAGACGAAGGTGCCGCCGAGCTCGCGTTGGAGTTCGCGCAGGCTGATGCGCATGTCGGCGCGGAGCTTGGCGTCGAGGTTGCTGAGCGGCTCGTCCAGCAGGAAGACGTTGGGGCGGCGGACGATCGCCCGCGCCAGCGCCACCCGCTGCTGCTGGCCTCCCGACAGCTGGCGCGGCTTGCGGTCCAGGAGCGCGCCGATGCTGAGCATGTCGGCGACCTCGGCGACCCGTGCCGCGATGTCGGCGGCGGGGAGCCTGCGCAGCTTGAGGGCGAACGAGATGTTCTCCCGCACGCTGCGGTTCGGGTAGAGCGCGTACGACTGGAACACCATCGCGACGTCGCGCTTGTGCGGCGGGACGTCCTGGACCTCCGCGCCGTCGAACAGGATCTCCCCGGAGGACACCTCCTCCAGCCCGGAGATCATGTTGAGGGTGGTGGTCTTGCCGCACCCGCTCGGGCCGAGCAGCACGGTGAAGCTGCCGTCCTCGATGGTCAGGTCGACCGAGTCGACGATCAGCGTGTCACCGAACCGCTTGGTGACCTGCCGGAGTTCGATACTGGACACGCGTCACACCTTTCCGACGCCTGAGGTCAGGCCGCGTACGAGGAACCGCTGCGAGACGAGGGCGAGCAGCATCGTGGGGAGGGCGGCCAGCAGGGTGCCGGCGGCCATGATGCCGAAGGACTGCTCGCGCACGTTGTAGAGCCCGGAGATGGCCGGCTGGATCAGCATCGCGTCCGTCCGCGAGTTCAGGACCAGCGCGAACAGGAAGTCGTTCCACGACACCATGAACGAGAAGAGCCCGACGCTGATGATCCCGGGACGGGCCAGCGGCAGCACCACGCGGGCGAAGACCTGCCAGCGGGTGCAGCCGTCGATCATCGCGGCCCGGTCCACCTCGACGGGGATCCCGTTGAAGTAGGCCCGCATCATCCACACCGAGAACGGCACCGTGAACCCGAGGTGGGCGATGACGACGCCCGCGCGGGTGTCGGTGAGGCCCAGCGAGTGGAGCATCACGTAGAAGGGCACGACGAGCGCGAACACCGGGACGAGCTGGCTGCCGAGCATCAGGCCCGGGACCGTCCGGGAGCCGGGGAACCGGAACCGGGCGAACGCGTAGCCCGCCGTACTGGCGATCACGATGTTGAGGGCGGCGACGCAGACCGCGACCACGGCGCTGTTCTGCATGCCGGGGACGATCAGGTCGCTGGGGTTGCTCGGCGGCGCGGAGCTGAACGCCGAGTGGAGGATCTGCCGGAAGCTGCCGAAGTCCATGGCGGGGATCCACCGCGGCGGGGTGCGCAGCGAGTCGGCCCGGGACGTCAGCGCCACCAGCAGCAGGAAGTAGAACGGCAGCAGCACCCATGCCAGCAGCGCCAGGACGGTCCCGGCGCGCAGCGCGCGCACCGCGACCTTCCTGGCCGTGCGCCCGCGGTCTCCGGCGGCCATCACGCGGTCCTCCCTTCGCGGTTCCTGCGGGGTCCCCGGATGACGAGCGCGGTCAGCGCGGCGAGGAGCACCATCGCCAGCGTCATCAGGTAGAAGATCGCCGCGCCCCTGCCGAGGTCGAGGTCGCGGAACGCGGTGGTGTACCCCCACCAGGACAGCAGCGTCGTCTCGGTGCCCGGCCCGCCGCCGGTGAGGATGTAGATCAGCGCGAACGCCAGGAACGCGTTGATCAGGGCGAGCACGGACACCACCAGCACGGTGTCGCGGATCCAGGGCAGGGTGACGAAGAAGAACCGCCGGACCGGCCCGGCCCCGTCGATCCGCGCGGCCTTGTGCAGGTCCTCGGGGACGGTCTGCAGCGCGCCCAGGATCAGCAGCGTCGCGAACGGCACCAGGCTCCAGACGAACGCGACCGCCATCACGGTGAGGGCCACCCGCCCGGAGGCGAACCAGGCGACGTACCTGTCGATCACGCCGGCCTGCTGGAGCGCTCCGTTCAGCGGGCCGAACGTGGAGTTGAAGATCCAGCCGAAGGTGAGCGCCAGCGTGATCTGGGACAGCGACCACGGCAGGATCAGCACGCCCCGGACCACGGACCGGCCCCGGAAGTCCTGGTTCAGGGCCAGCGCGAACACCGTGCCGAGCAGCAGGGTGCCGAGGACGACGGCGGCGGCGAACAGGACGGTGCGGGTGAGCGAGGGCAGGAAGACGGGGTCGCCGAGGACGGCGGTGTAGTTGTCGAACCCGACCCAGCGGGCCGGGGCCCGGCTGCCGAGGGTCTGCTCGTGCAGGCTGACCCAGAACGAGTACACGAGCGGGTAGCCGAGCAGCAGCAGCGTGACGAGCAGGGCCGGCATGGCCATGGCCATGCCGAACCTCGCCTCGCCCCGCCCGTAGCCCGTGCGGCCCGTCCTGCCGGACCGGCCCCCGCGTCCGGTGCGGCCGGTCGCGGCGGTGGGAGGTGGACGTTTGCTGGAACGTTCCGGCCGCCGGCGGGGCTCCGCCGGGCGCCGGTCGGACTCGGTGGTCATGTCCGCGGCGGGCTCGCTTCCTTGGGTCGGGGACACGGCTACTTCTGCGCGCCCGCGAAGTCGCTCAGCTCCTTGAGCCCCTGGTCGGAGGACTTCTTGCCGAGCACGACCTCCTGGAGCACGGCGCACGCCATGTCGGCGAACTTCGGGTACCAGGTCTTGGTGGTGACGGGCCCGAGGGGCACGGTCTTGGCGAGCTGGCCGGTCAGGGCGTCCACGTCCGCCCACTTCGCCCACGACTTGAGCACGGCCGGGTCGGAGTCCACGCTCTTGTAGCCGCTGGAGAGGCCGAGCGCGGTCGCCACCAGGTTCTTGGGAACGTGGAACGAGCCGTCCTTGCCCGCGCCGCCGAGGTAGTCGATGACCGTCCCGGCGTTCTTCTCGCCCTCGGTGTTGTACGAGAGCATCCAGTACGCGCCGAAGCCGTGCGTCTCACGGGTCTTGCCGGGCATCAGCACGTTCTTGATGTCCTTCGCCGCCGAGCTCTGCTTCGGGTCCTTCCACCCGACGACCTGCGCCTGGTAGCGCATCGAGAAGCTGCTCTTGCCGCCGCCGAAGACGTTGGTCACGCCGCCGTAGTCGGTGGTGAACAGGTCCTTCGGGACCAGCCCCTCGGAGTACAGCGTCCGCCAGCGCTCCAGGGTGGCGCGCGCGACGGGGTTCCCGGCGAGGTTCGCCTTCCCGGACGGGTCGAACAGCGAGCCGCCGCCCTCGGACGCGACCTCGGCGGCGAACTGGTGCCACATGAGGAACGCGTACTTGATCCAGTACGGCGAGTACGGCGTCTGACTGATCCCCTTGGCCTTGAGCTCGCGCGCCTGCTCCAGGAACTCGTCCCAGGTCGCGGGCGCCGGCGCGTCGATCTTCTTGAGGTGGGCGGTGTTGACGGCGAACAGCTCGGCGCCCTGGAAGTAGGGCAGCGCGTAGACCTCGCCGTCCGGCCCCTTGAGGGCGTCGGCGACCCCCGGGTTCATGTTCGCGACCAGCTTGTCCAGGCCGGGCAGGTCCTTGAGGGAGCGGACCCACTGGTTCTTCGACCACGACTCCAGGTAGCCCTCGTCCGCGAACAGCACGTCGTAGGACGCGTTGCCGCCGGCGAGCTGCTGGTTGGTCACGGTGAGGTAGTCCTGCGCGACGTAGGACGTGCCGAGCTTGAGCGGGGCGTAGTTGGTGTTGAAGTAGTCCACGTACGGCTTGAACAGCGGGCCGACCGCGGCGTCGTGGTGCATCTGGAGGTCGTTCGGCGAGCCGTCGCCGCCGCCGGACCCGCAGGCCGTCAGCAGGCCCGTGCCGCCGAGCCCGGCGACGGCGCCGAGCGCCATCGTTCCGCGGAGGAAGGACCGCCTGCTGACGTGCGGGGTGGCCGGGGACGCGTTGCTGGGTGCCATGGTCTGCTCCGTTCCAATCGGTGCGTGGGGGACGGTCATGGCGCGCGCAGGACCTTGCCTGGGCGCCGACCGGTGGGGCGGGAGTTCTCGATGGCGGGTTCGCCGTTCACGAAGACCCAGCGCATGAGGTCGGGATAGGCGCGCTCCGGTGCCGGAGCCGCGCCCTCCCCCGTCCCCCGGCCGCTCTCGTAGGCGGCGGCGCGTCCGGGGTCGGCGACGGCGATGTCGGCGAACGCGCCGGGACGCAGGGTGCCGCGCCCGTCCAGGCGGAGCCGCCGGGCGGGCGCGGTGGCCAGGTGCCGGACCGCCCGGTCGAGCGGCGTCCGCCCGAGGAGCGCGGGGACCAGCACCTCGGTGGTGCTCGCGAGGTTGCGGGGGTGCTCGTGCCGCGCCTGCCCGGCCGTCATCAGCCAGCCGTCGCTGCCGTGCATGGCGGCGGGGTGCGCGGAGACGCGGGCGAGGTCGTCCCGGGAGGCGGCCGGGACGATCATGGTGAGGCTCTCGCCCTCGGCCAGGATCAGCTCCAGCAGCACCTCCACGGGGGCGCGGCCGAGCCCGGCGGCGTAGTCCGGCAGCGCCCGCCCGGACGCGTCCGGACGGTCCCGGGAGCGGCCGATGATGATCTCGTCGGGCCGGAACTGCGCCGCGCCGTCCAGGTGGCGCAGCAGGCGGAGCCGTTCGGCGCCCTCCCCCGCCCGCGTGCGCAGCAGCGGCCAGCCGCCGTCCAGCGAGCCGGGCGGCAGCAGGCTGGAGACCCCCGTGCTGCCGGAGGTGTAGGGGTAGTAGTCGACGGCGACCTCGACGGCGCCGCGGGCGTTGGCCTCGTCGACCATCGCGAGCGTCTGCTCCGTCCGCCCCCAGTTGGCCTTGCCGAGCGCCTTGTGGTGGGAGATCTGCAGGTCGACGCCCGCCCGCTCGGCGGTCGAGATCGCCTCGGCCACGGACGCGACCAGGCCGTCCCGCTCGTCCCGCAGGTGGGTGGCGTAGAAGCGGCCCGACCCGCGCAGCGGCGCGATGACCCGCCGCAGCTCGTCGGCGGCGGCGAACCGCCCGGGCGTGTAGACCAGGCCGCTGGAGACGCCGAACGCCCCCTGGTCGAGGCCGTCGGCGACGAGGCGGCGCATCGCGGCGACGGCCTCGTCCGACGGCGGCCGGGGGTCGGAGCCCGCGACGTGCTCGCGGACGGCGCCGAGGCCGACGAGCGGGGCGACGTTGACCGCCGTCCCGAGCGACTCCAGGTGGGCGGCGTAGGCGTCGAGGTCCGGGAAGCCCGGGTCCAGCCGGGAGCTGAAGAAGGAGCCGAAGCCCCTGCTGGTCCGGGGCAGCGGGAACGGGGAGAAGCCGCAGTTCCCGGTGACGTCGGTGGTGACGCCCTGGTGCAGGCGCGCCGGGGCGCCGGGGTCGTGCTGGAGCGTGAAGTCGCTGTGCGTGTGCATGTCGACGAAGCCCGGCAGGACGACCAGCCCGGAGGCGTCGATCACCGTCGCGCCGGCCGGCGGCGCGATCCGCGCCGCCAGCGCCGTCACCCGCTCGCCCTCGATGAGCAGGTCGAGCACCGCGTCGGTCCCGGTGCCCGGGTCGACGACGCGCCCCCCTCGGATGATCTTCACCACTGTCCTCTGCGTTCCATTCTGTGGTTTGGCATTCCACGTGATGGGATGTTGTGGCAACCTAATCTCGCTGCCAGTCCCCGGTCAAGGCATTCCTGGAGGCGTTCGTGGTGCAAGTGGTCGATCGCGTCGGTGCTCTGCTCGCCGCGTTCAGTCAGGAGGAACCCGTCCTCGGCCTGGCCGAATGCGCCGAGCGGGCGGGGCTGAGCAAGAGTTCGGCGCACCGCCTGCTGAGCGGGCTCGCCGAGATCGGCATGCTGGAGCGCGACCCCGACGGCAACTGGCAGATCGGGGAGCTGCCGCTCCGGCTGGCCGCGATCCGGCTCTCCCACCGCAACATGCGCCGGGACGCCATGGCGGCGCTGGCCCCGCTCGGCCGCCGGTTCGACGCCGCGACCGCGTTCTCGGTCCCCAACGGCGACGAGATGGTCTACGTCGAACGCACCGACAGCAGCATCCCGTTCGCCCCGAGCGCCCGGCTCGGCAGCACCGCCCCGATCTGGGAGGGCGCCGCCGGGCGGGCCGTGCTGGCCCGGCTCGACGCCGCCCGGTGGCGGGAGCTGTGCGCCGGCCCCCGGTGGTCGGCGCTGCCGGACGAGGTCCGCGCCAGGATCGCCGACGACGTCGAGCAGTCCGCGACGCGCGGTTACTCGGTGGACCGGGGCGAGTTCTTCGACGGCATCGCCGGCGTCGCGTCGGCGCTCGGCAGGCAGGGCGAGCCGGTGGCCGCGCTCAGCCTGATCGTCTCGGTCGAGCGGATGTCGCCCGAGCTGGAACGCGAGATGGGACGCGCCGTGGCCGAACTGGCACGCGAGATCACCGGCAAGGCCACGCTGCCGGAGGTGCCCCGGTGACCGGCGGCGACGGCTGGGCCGCGCTCTGCGCCGGGGACGGGCCGCCGACGCCCTTCCTGGCGCTGCGCCACTCCCGGCTCATGACCAACATCCGCGAGATGGCCGACCGGGTCACGGGCCGCGGCGGGCACTCCACACCCCACCTCAAGACCCACAAGTGCCTGGAGATCGCGCGGGCCCAGGTCGCGGCGGGGGCCGCCCGGGCGACCGTGGCGACCGTCGCCGAGGCCGCGCTGGCCTTCGACGCGGGCTTCCCGTCCGTGCTCGTCGCGTACCCGCCCGTCCCGGGCGAGCGCGTCCGCGCCCTCACCGCGCTCACCGGGCGCGGCCGGGTCGCCGTCACCTGCTCGCGCCCCGAGCACGTCGCCGCGCTCGCCGCGACCGGCGCGGAGTTCGACGTCTACTGGGAGGTCGACTCCGGGACGCGCCGGCTCGGCACCGCCCCCGGCCCGCCCACCGCCGAGTCCGTCGCGGCCGCGCCGTTCGGCGGGCGGGTCCGGCTCCGCGGCCTGATGACGTTCGCCGGGCACGCCTACGGCGCCACCGACGCCGCCGGGCTGGCCGCGGTCCGCGACCAGCAGGACGAGGCGCTGGAGAGCACGGGCGCGGCGCTGGCCGGACGCGGGATCGAGGCCCCCGTCCACAGCGTCGGCGTCACCCCGCTGGCCCGGCTGGAGTCCGGCCGCGCGCACGAGTACCGGTACGGCAACTACGTCTTCTACGACGCCACCCAGGTCGCGCTCGGCGGCCCGGACGCGGCCGAGTGCGCGCTCGCCGTGATCAGCACGGTGGTGGACGTCCCAGCGCCGGACCGGCTGGTCCTGGACGCGGGGGCCAAGAGCCTGCCCGCCGAGCGGATGACCGCGCTGACACCGGGCTTCGGCCTGGTGGACGGCCATCCGGGCATCGTCGTCGAGAAGCTCTACGAGGAGCACGGGCTCGCCGGATCGGCGGAACCGCACGGCCTGGCGCCGGGCGACCGCGTCGCGGTGATCCCCAACCACGCCTGCACCGCGGCGAACCTGTTCGGCCGGTACGAGGTGCACGACGGGACGTCCTTCGCGGACACCTGGCCCATCCAGGCGCGCAGGCGCTGACCGGACGAAGGGACGCACACGATGACAGCGGTGACAGGGCGCCTCCGGGCCGGCCCGGACCTCGAACTGGAGACCGTCCGGTTCGGTGACGGCGGCGGCCCCGCCGTGACCGTGCTCGGCGGGGTGCACGGCGACGAGCTGGAAGGCGTCCTCGCGGCGTACCGCGTCGCGGACCTGCTCGCCGCGGCGCCGGTCCGCGGGACGGTGACGGTGCTGCCCCGCGCCAACCCGCCCGCCCTCGCGGCGGGCACCCGGCACGGCGACGGCGGCGCCAACCTCGCGCGGCTCTTCCCCGGCGACCCCGGCGGCGGCCTCAGCGAGCGCATCGCCCACACGATCGCCGCCGCGCTCATCGACCCGTGCGACCTGCTGATCGACCTGCACTCCGCCGGGCGCCGCTACCGGATGCCCCCGATGTGCGGGTTCGGCGCGAACAGGACGCTCGGAGGCCGGCCGCTGCTGGACGCCGCCCGCGCGACGCCCTTCCCCTACCTGTGGGCGCACGCGTCCGTCGCGCCGGGCCGGTCCGTCAGCCGCGCCGACGCCCTCGGCAAGCCCTGGGCCTACTTCGAGAGCGGCGGGGGCGGCGCTCTCCGCGAGGCCGACATCGACCGGTACGCGCAGGGGGTGCTGCGCCTCCTGGAGGTCGCGGGCGCGGTCGAGCCCGTCTCCCTCGCCGGCCCGCCGCCCGGACGGCAGGTCGTCGTGACGGGCGGGGACGGCAACACCGACACCGGCGTGCTGTTCGGCGCCGCGGGGGCCTTCGTCTCCTCCGTCGCCGCCGGGGACGCCGTGGACGCGGGCCAGACGATCGGCGCCGTGTACGACGACGGCGGGCGGCGGGTGGAGGAGGTGCGGGCCGACGCGTCCGGCGTCGTCATGATGCTGCGCCACGACCTGCGGGCCGCGCCCGGCGAGGTCGCCGCGATCATCGCCGGGGAGGACGGCCGTGCGGCTTGACGCGGCCGTCGACCTGGTCGGCGGCGGACGGCTCGGTCCTGGGCTCAGCAACGCCTACGACGGCAACGTCTACCTGCTGCGCGGCGACGACGGGGCCTGGCTGGCCGACACGGGAAGCGGGCTCGACCAGCGGGTCCTGCTCGCGCGCGTCGAGAAGGCCCGCGGAGAGCTGCCGCTGCGCGGCGCGGTGGTCACGCACGCGCACGCCGACCACGCGGGCGGCGCCGCCGGGCTCGCCGCGCTGGGCGCCACGATCGTCGCCGGCGCGCTGACGGCGAAGCTGGTCCGCGACGCCGACCCCGGGCCACTGGGCCTCACCGCCGCGCTGCGCGCCGGGATCTACCCGGCCGGCTACCGGTTCGCGTCCTGCCCCGGCGTGCTGACGCCCGCCGAGGCCGGCCAGGAGCAGGGCCCGCTCCGGGCCCTGCCCACGCCGGGGCACAGCGCCGACCACACGGCCTGGCTGTTCACCGCGGGCGGCACGACGTACGCCTGCACCGGCGACCTTCTCTTCAGCCGCGGCCGGATCGTGCTGCCGGGCGCCGCGGACGCCGACGTCCAGGCGCTGCGGCGGTCCCTCGAACGGCTCCGCGACGCGCGACCCGACGTCCTGCTGCCCGGCCACGGCACACCGGTCATGTCGGACGCGACCTGGCACATCGAGCAGGCCCTGTCCGCCTTCGAACTGGGCCGGCTGCCCGGCTCCTTCCACTGACCCGAGGAACCCCATGAGCACAAGCGTCATCGTCACCGGCGGAGGGGGCGGGATCGGCTCCGCCATCACGCGGCGGCTCGCCGCCCCCGGCCGGACCGTCGTCGTCTTCGAGGCCGGGCCCGCCGCCGGACGGGCCCGCGCCGAGCTGGGGTCCGCCGCCGAGGTCATGGCGGTCGACGCGGGCGACCCGGCCGCGATCAGCGCCGCCGTCGCGGAGGTCGCCGCCGCGCACGGGCCCCCGGAGATCCTGGTCAACTGCGCGGCCGTGACCGGCGTCCCGGCCAAGGCGCCCCTGCTCGACACCTCCGACGACCTGCTCGCGCGCATCCTCGCGGTCAACACCGTCGGGCCGTTCGTCTGCGCCCGCGAGGCCGCGCGGCACATGGTCGCGGCGGGCGGCGGGACCATCGTCAACATCGGGTCCATCGCCGCCCACCGGGGCCAGCTCGACGCCTCCGCCTACACCGTCAGCAAGTCGGCGATGACCGGGCTGACCCGCGCGCTCGCCATGGAGCTCGGGCCGTCCGGCGTCCGGGTCGTCCAGGTCGACCCGGGCGACATCAGCACCCCGGGCAGCGACCGGCTCGTCGAGCTCGTCGAGAAGGACCGGGCGCGCTCGGGCGTCGCGGGCCTGCCGCCGCTCGGCCGCCGCGGACGCCCCGAGGAGATCGCGGACGTGGTCGCGTTCCTCTGCTCGCCGGGGGCCTCGTTCGTCTCCGGCACCCAGATCGTCGTCGACGGCGGATACCTCGCCGGATAGGGGCCCACCATGATCGATCTTCGCTCGGACGTGATGACGCTGCCCACCGAGGGCATGCTGCGCGCGATGACCGCCGCCCCGCTCGGCGACGAGCAGGAGCGCGAGGACCCCACCGTCCTCGCGCTGGAGGACGAGCTGACCGGGCTGCTCGGCCAGGAGGCGGCGGTGTTCGTCCCCTCGGCGACGATGGCCAACCAGATCGCGATGCTGTGCCAGGTGCAGCGCGGCCAGGAGATCGTCGGGGAGCGGCACAGCCACATGTTCCGCTACGAGGCGGGCGGCCCCGCCTTCCTCGCCGGGGCGGTCGTCACCGGCCTGCCGGGCGAGGCCGGGGTGTTCACCGGAGCGCAGGTCCGCGAGATCGCCCAGGTCCGCGACTCCGAGCACCGCCCCCGGACCGCGCTCGCCGTCGTGGAGGACACCCACAACGTCTCCGGCGGGCGGACATGGCCGCTCGCCGCCCTGGACGACCTCCACGACACCTGCGACGAGCTGGGCCTCGCCGTCCACATCGACGGGGCGCGCCTGTTCAACGCCGCCGTCGCGCTGGACGTCCCGCCCGCCCGGATCACCTCGCGGGCGCGGACCGTCGCCGTCTGCTTCTCCAAGGGCCTCGGCTGCCCCGCGGGCGCGGCCCTCGTCGGACGCTCCGAGGTGCTGGCCCCGGCCCGGCGCATCCGCCAGATGCTCGGAGGGTCGCTCCGCCAGGCCGGCGTGCTGGCGGGCGCCGCCCGCTACGCGCTCCGGCACAACGTCGCGCGGCTGGCCGACGACCACGCCAACGCCCGCACCCTCGCCACCCTGCTCGCCGAGGGCGGTCTGCCGGTCGACCCCGCCGGCGTCGACACCAACTTCGTCTTCCTCGATCTGGCCTCGCTCGGGCTCGACCGCGAGGACGCCCGGACCCGGC
The DNA here is from genome assembly GCF_040653135.1 of Actinomadura sp. NPDC048021. Taxonomy (NCBI): domain Bacteria; kingdom Bacillati; phylum Actinomycetota; class Actinomycetes; order Streptosporangiales; family Thermomonosporaceae; genus Actinomadura; species Actinomadura sp. NPDC048021. The sequence continues at coordinate 314,342 of NZ_JBEZJQ010000005.1, read as the reverse complement.
TGCGCTCCAACGGGGTGCTGTGGTCCAACGCGCACCACCCCACCGTCCTGCGCGCCGTCACCCATCTCGGGCACTCCGAAGCGGACCTCCGCACCGCCGCGGCCCGCACCGTCGAAGCACTGTCGAAGGAGGCGTGACCGGGGCGGTTCTAGCCGGCCGGTGACGGGGGGACGAGGTCCAGGGAGGCGCTGACGGCGGTGGGCAATTCGCGCAGGCGGTGGAGCGGCAGTTCGAGCGGGGTGACGTCCAGCGCCCACGGGGCGGCGTCGGCCACGACCGTGCGGGCCTGCCGCTTGGTGAGGCCCGCGTGCGCGTCGATCAGGGCGTCGCGCCAGACGTTGGCGACCTTCCCGTGCGCCCGGTCCATGACGGCGCGCACGATCCGCCGCGCCCGGTCGTCCGTGCCGGACGGGGTGCGCACCGCCTCCACGGTCGAGCCGCGCCGGGTCAACTCGTACACGGGAGCCAGCGACGCGGCCTCGTCCGCCAGGTCGCCGGGGGGTTCTGCAAGGAACACCCGGACCTGCTCGGCGCGCGTGGCCAGCAGCACGCGGACCAGCGCACCCTCCAGCCCCGGGGGCAGCGCGACGGCCGCGCGCCGCACCCGCGCGGCGTACGGCTTGGCCAGCCACGTCGTCAGCCGCACCCGCGGCACCTGCGGAAGCACCTGCTTGGGCCAGTCACCGACCAGGACGTCCGGCCGCAGGTCGGCGACGTCGTCGGGCGACGCCAGCACCGCCGTCCTGGCTTCGACGGCCTGGGGCCCCTGGGTGTAGATGGCGGTGGCGAACCGGTCGGCGCGGGCCCCGGCGGCCGGCAGGCTCTTGCCGGTCGGCCGCAGGACGTACAGGTCGGCGCGCGAACCGATCGCCTCCGCGCCGAAATAGCTGTTGAAGTCCGGGTAGACGGCCTCGCTCACCAGGTTCAGCTCCTGCAGCGCCTGCTGGACCTTCAGCGCGAGCATCGGAGTGCGGTCGCTCGCCCCGTAGGCCAGCAGGACGCGCCCCTGCCCCTGGTCCCGCAGCCCCTGCACCGCCCGGGCCACGAACAGCCCGACGCCTTCCGGCGTGTACGGAGGATCGGTCACCGCCAGATCCGCGTACTCGACGGCCGACGCGGGCAGCCCCAGCCTCAGGTCGGCCCAGCGGGTGCGCACGTCAAGCCCCAGGTCGGCGGCGCATGCGTCGATGTAGGCCAGGATCCGCTCGTCGACGTCCACGACGGTGGTCTGCACGCCCGGATGGACGAGCCCGACGGCCAGCGAGGTCAGATCGTGGTCCCCGACGCACAGCAGGCGCGTGCCCGGCAGCCAGAACCGCGCCCCCAGCAGCAGCGCCCGCCGCACGACCGTCTCCGGCGTGGCCGAGACATGGTCGAGGACGTGCCTCGCCCGCGGCGCCCGCTCGATCAGCCCGGCCACGCGCTCCACCACGGCGGCGTACTCGGGGAGCAGGTGCCCGACGGGGTCGGCCGGGTCGAGCGGACGGTACCCGGTGCGCAGGGACTCGGCGATCTCGGCGCCCTGCTCCGGGGTGAGGCGGAACCGGTCGCCGCCGGCGTGCTCCAGCGAGAGCCCGGCCAGCAGCGACTCCACCGAGCGCCGCGGCGCGCCCGTCTCCCGGACCAGCTCGCCGAGCGTCCGCCAGCGCCGGTCCGCCAGCAGGCTCAGCGCGGCGTGGATCCGCCGGGGATCCATGTCCGCCGCGATCGGCACTCCCCCATCAGCCATCCGCGCATGCTATCGGCGCGCGGGTCCGCGGGGATTCGCCGCGGGGACGCCCCGAGGTCGCCGAAGATTCACACGGCCACCTCTGGTCACGATGAGCGCTTCTCTCGCTACTTTCAGTAGCGTAGCCTCGGAGTATGCCCCTCCCCACAGAGCCCATCGGCAGCATCCCGCGTCCCCAGGAACTGCTCACCGCCTCGCCGTCCGACCTGGCCGCCGCCCAGGACCGCGCCGTGCGCGAGACCCTCCGCCGGCTGGAGGAGCTCGGCTCACCGGTGGTGACCGACGGTGAGCAGTCCAAGCCGAGTTTCGCCACCTACCCGATCACGGGCCTGGCCGACCTGGCCCCCGACGGCGCGGTGATCCCGTTCGCCGACGGGCACCAGCGGCAGCTCCCGCGGCTGACGGCGGGCCCGTTCCGCTACACCGGCCACGCCGTCGACTACCTGCGCGCCGCCCAGCGCCACGCGACCGCGCCGGTCAAGCAGGCCGTGATCGCCCCCTCGGCGCTGAGCCTGCTGTACCCGGCCGACGGCATCGACGGCTACCCGCGCGAGATGTTCCTCGACGACCTGGTCAGCGAGGCCGAGGCCGACATCCGCTCCTGCCTGGACGCGGGCGCCCACGTGGTGCAGCTCGACTTCACCGAGGGGCGGCTGTCGCTCAAGCTCGACCCCAGCGGCGGCGTGCTGGACGCCTTCATCGCGCTCAACAACCGGGTCCTGGAGCGGTTCTCCGCCGACGAGCGCGCCCGGATCGGCGTGCACGTGTGCCCGGGCGGCGACCTCGACTCCACCCACAGCCTCGACGTCGACTACGCGGGGCTGCTGCCCAAGCTGTTCCAGCTCAGGGCCGGCAACTTCTACCTCCAGCTGGCCAGCGAGCCCGACCCCGACCGGATCCTGGCCATCGTCGCCGCGCACCTGCCCGCCGACGCCCGCGTCTTCGTCGGCGTCGTCGACCCCATCGACCCCCGCGTCGAGACGCCCGAGGAGATCCGCGACCGCGTCCTCGCCGCGGCCCGCCACCTCCCCGTCGACCGCCTCGGCACCTGCGACGACTGCGGGTTCTCACCGTTCGCCGACGACACCTCCACGTCCCGCGACACGGCCTTCGCGAAGATCGCCGCCCGCGTGGAGGGCACCGCCCTCGCCGCCGCCGAACTCGGCGTCTGACCCGCCGCCCGTCTCCGCCGCCACACCCTCGCACCCTCGGACCCGATGGCACGCCCGCGGCCGCCGCCGCAGACGGCCTGGTCCGCTGACGGCGGTGCGGGGGTGGGGCGGCCCGTCCACCTCCAAGCGCCGCGTCCGGGCGGCGCGTGGACGGCTCACCACGTGCACCGGCCTCCCCGACGCCGACCCGGCCGTTCCGGCCCGGTGGTCGGCCATCGCGGTCACCGGGAGGTGTGGTCGGTGGTCGCGTCCGAGGAGGGCGGGGTCCGGATGAGGAGCATCACCACGACGGCCACGGCGGTCAGGGCCAGCGCCGAGACGGTCGCCCCGGTGGTGTAGCCGTGCACGAGGGCCCCCGCCCGCGAGGCGGCCGGACCGTGCTCGCGCAGGTAGCCCGCGGTCGCGCCGATCGCGACGGTGTTGACGACGGCGGTTCCGATCGAACCGCCCATCTGCGACGCGGCGTTGACGACCGCGGCGGCGACCCCGGCCTCGCGCGGGGAGACGCCCGCGGTCGCCAGTGAGAACGCCGGCGGGAACACGGCGCCCATGCCGATCCCGAGCAGGACCTCGACCGGGACGACGGCGGTGGCGTAGCCGCTGCCCGCGTCGAGCCGGGTCAGGGCGGCCAGCCCGGCCGCGGCGATGAGCAGGCCGGCGGAGATCAGCAGCCGGGCGGGCACCCGCCGGGTGAGCCGGGCGCCGACGAGGTAGCCGCTCGCGGAGTTCGCGACGGCCATCGGCAGGAACGCCAGCCCGGTGCGCATCGGGGAGAAGTGCGCGACCACCTGGAGGTAGTAGGTGAGCGTGAGGAAGACCCCGAAGGCGCCGACGACCGCGGTGGCCACCGCGAGGTAGGCGCCGGCCCGGCCCCGGTCGGCGAGGATCCGCAGCGGCAGCAGCGGCGCGGCGTGCCTGGCCTGGCGCACGGCGAACAGGGCGAGCGCCAGGCCGCCGACCGCGAGCGGCGCGGTGGTCCGCCAGGCGTCCCAGCCGTGCGGGGCGGCCTCGCCCGCGCCGTACACGACGGCCGCCAGGCCGCCGGTGACGAGGACGGCGGAGATCCAGTCGACGCGCGCCCCGGGGAACGCCGGCGGCGCGGGAAGGACGATCCGTCCCGCCACCGACGCGGCCGCGGCGATGGCGACGTTGACGTAGAGGCACCAGCGCCAGTCGGCGTACTGGGTCAGCGCGCCGCCGAGCAGCAGCCCGACCGCCGCGCCGCTGCTCGCCACGGCGCCGTAGACGCCGAACGCCTTCGCGCGCTCCCTGGGCTCGGTGAACGTCACCGCCAGCAGCGACAGGGCGGTGGGCGCGAGCAGCGCGGCGAACGCCCCCTGCAGGGCGCGCCCGACCACGAGGACCCCGAAGCCGGGCGCGGCCCCGGCGATCATCGAGGCGACGGCGAACCCGGCCAGCCCGGCCAGGAAGCTGCGGCGCCGCCCGACCAGGTCGGCGATCCGGCCGCCGAGCAGGAGCAGCCCGGCGAAGGACAGGGTGTACGCGGTGATCACCCACTGCCGGTCGGCGTCGCCGAAGCCGAGCGCGTGCTGGGCCGTCGGCAGCGCGATGTTCACGATGGTGGCGTCGAGCGCGATCATCAGCTGCGCGACGGCGATGACGACCAGCGCCGCCCAGCGCCGGTTCGGGACGGCCGCGGACGGACCGGACGCGGTGCGCGCCGGGATGGCGGTCATGGAACCCACCTCCTCTAAGTGAAGGGTTCTCCTCCGGATATTAACTGGAGGTTTCTCCTCCGTCTAGAGGCGCATCGGGCCCGGATCGCCTCCCCGGCACGCCCACAACGGCGGCAGGCGACGGCCGGGGTGCCGGGTCGGCACGGCACTGAGCTGCGGAATCATCGCCCGCGACCTTGCCGTCTCTTGGTGATTTCAGTAGCTTTGCCCCTTCAAGACGCCTTCCAGGCGTTTTGTCCCACCGTGGGGTTTCCGAGCGCGGTGGGGCGGGGTGCCGTCCCCGCGCGACAAGGCCCGAGATCCCTCATCGATCGGGCCCCACATCGTCAGCGCCGCTGTCTCTCAGCGGCACCCGCCGAGTCCGCCGTGGCGCGGAGCCGGGGACCCAACCCGAACTGGGGTGAATCGGCCTGTCAGGCCGTAGGGCGACTTCCACGTCCGAACCCGTCAGCTAACCCGGTAGGCGGCACATGGAAGCAAGGAGCCCCCCTTGAAAGGCAAGCACCTCGACCGGCCGCGCGTTCTGCGGCCCGGCCCCTGGGTCACCGTCACGCTGACGGGCCTCGCCGTCTTCGGCGCGACGGCGGCCATGCCGACGACCCTGCAGCACGCGTCCACCGAAACCGTCGCCGCCGTCCAGACCGTGCCGCAGCAGCGGACCGCGCCGCGGCAGGCGGCGCCGCGGGAGCAGGTCAGAGCGCAGGCCCAGGTCCAGAAGGAGTTCAAGGCCCCAGCGAAGGCCGAGCCCTCGGCGAAGGCCGAGCCCTCGGCGAAGACCGAGTCGTCGGCGAAGGCCGAGCCGCGGAAGCAGGCCGCCGCGCCGAAGTCGGACGCGCGGTCCAAGGTCATCGCGCGGGCCAGGACCTGGCATCCGCACACCGGCCGACGGGTCCCCTACAGCCAGACCAGCACGCACAACGGCTACCGCACCGACTGCTCGGGATACGTGTCCATGGCGCTGGGGCTGCCCAAGCCCGGGACGAACACCGTCGGCCTCACCGCGTCGCGGTACACCGAGCGAATCGCGATGTCCGAGCTGAAGAAGGGCGACCTCGTCATGGACGCCCTCGGCAGCAACACCACCCGGCACGTCGTCATCTTCGAGAAGTGGGCCGACAAGGAGCACTCGTCGTACTGGGCCTACGAGCAGCGCGGCCGGTACGGAACCGACCACCGCGAGCTCGACTACGGGCTCTCCTCGGGCGACGAGTACAAGGCGTACCGGCCGACGTCCCTCACGTAGGCGTCCCTGAAGACGCCCGGCATCGGCGGGACGCCGGTGCCGGGCGGAACGGGCTTGGAGAGAGAGGGGTCAGACCGAGCGGACGGCCCGCAAGGACTCCTTCAGGGAGCCGAGGGTCGAGAAGACGGCCGTGGGTTCGTAGCCGCAGTGGGCCATGCAGTTGGCGCAGCGGGAGTCGCGTCCCCTTCCGTAGGAGTCCCAGTCGGTCTCGTCCAGGAGTTCCTGGTAGGTCTGCGCGTAGCCGTCCGACATCAGGTAGCAGGGACGCTGCCAGCCGAAGAGGGAGTAGGACGGGATCGCCCAGGCCGTGCAGGGGAAGTCGACCTTGCCTTCCAGGAAGTCCAGGAACAGGGGCGAGTGGTTGAAGCGCCACCGCTTGCGGTTGCCGTCCCCGAACGCCTTGCGGAACAGCTCCCGCGTCTCCTGGACGCCGAGGAAGTGGTCCTGGTCGGGCGCCTTGTCGTAGGCGTAGCCCGGCGAGATCATCATCTCGTCGACCCGGAGGTCGTCGTTGAGGTAGTTCATGACGTCGATGACGGTCTGCGGCGTGTCCGTGTTGAAGATCGTCGTGTTGGTGGTGACGCGGAACCCCCGCCGCTTGCACTCCCTGACGGCCGCGACGGCGTCGTCGAAGACGCCCTCCTTGCACACGGACGCGTCGTGGCGTTCCCGCAGCCCGTCGATGTGCACCGCCCACGCGAAGTACGGCGAGGGCGCGAACTTGTCGATCTTCTTGGGGATGAGCAGCGCGTTCGTGCACAGGAAGACGTACTTCCTGCGGCGGACGAGCTCGTTCACCAGCTCGTCGATCTGCGGGTGCATCAGCGGCTCGCCGCCCGCGATGGAGACCATCGGCGCGCCGCACTCCTCGATCGCGGCGAGGGCCTGCTCGACCGGCATCCGCTTCCTCAGCACGTCGTGCGGGTGCTGGATCTTCCCGCAGCCGGCGCAGGCGAGGTTGCAGGCGAACAGGGGCTCCAGCTCGACGATGAGCGGGAACTTCTCCCGGCCGCGCAGCTTGTTGCGGAGGATGTAGCTTCCGATGCGAAGGCTCTGGCGGAGCGGCATGCTCATGGTGTCGGGACCTCCTCGTGCAGGGTGAACTCGGCGGTCCCGCCCGGTCCGCGCCCCCGCCTCATGCCGCGCCCTCCAGGTAGCGGCCGAGGGCGCTCAGGGGGAAGACCAGGCGGTACAGGTGGTAGTTGATGTAGAAGTCGCCGGGGAAGCCGGTGCCGGTGAACTGCTCCTCGTCCCAGTTGCCGTCCGGGCGCTGGTGGTCGACGAGCCACCGCACGCCGGCCTCCACGGCAGGGGTGCGCTCGCCCGCGGCGAGCAGCGCCAGCAGTGCCCAGGCCGTCTGCGACGGGGTGGACTCGCCCCGCCCGATCCACGCGGGGTCGTCGTAGGAGCGCAGGTCCTCGCCCCAGCCGCCGTCGGGGTTCTGGTGGTCCTCCAGCCAGACCACGGCGCGCCGGATCGCGGGCTTGCCGGGACGCACCCCGGCCGCGACGAGCGCGGGCACCACGCTTCCCGTGCCGTAGACGTGGTTCGCCCCCCAGCGCCCGAACCACGAGCCGTCCGCCTCCTGCGCCCGGAGCAGCCACACGACGGCGCGCCTGACCACGGCCGACTCCGCGAGGCCCTCCTTGGACAGCGCCTCAACGACGTGGGCGGTGACGTCGGCGGACGGCGGGTCGATGACGGCGCCGAAGTCGCAGAAGGGCAGCTTCGTGCACAGCTCGCGGGTGTTGTCGGCGTCGAAGGCGCCGAAGCCGCCGTCGCGCGAGGCCATCCCCTCCAGCCAGCGGACGGCCCGCCTGATCGGCTCCTCCGCCGCCGGTAAGGCGGCCCGGCGCAGCGCCAGGATCGCCTCGGCGGTGTCGTCGGTGTCGGGGTAGACGTCGTTGTCGAACTCGAACGCCCAGCCGCCCGGCGGGACGTCCGGCCGCTTCACCGCCCAGTCCCCCGGCCCGCGGACCTCCTCGCCGACGATCCATTCGGCGGCCCGCAGCAGGGACGGGTGGTCGGCGGCCACCCCCGCGTCGGCGAGCGCGTTCACGGCGAGGACCGTGTCCCAGACGGGTGACTGGCACGCCTCAAGGCGGCGTCCCTTCCCGTCGCGGATCGTGAAGCGTTCGAGCCCGTCGAGGCCGCGCCTGATGACCGGATGGTCGAGGCCGTAGCCGAGCTCGTGCAGCGCCATCAGCGAGTACACCCACGGCGGCTGGATCCCGCCCCAGCAGCCGTCGGCCTCCTGCCTGGCGACGATCCAGTCGGCGGCCCGGCGCAGCGCCGCCCGGCGCAGCGGGCGCACCGGCCGCCTCTCGTACACGTGCAGGACGCGGTCGAGGGCGTTGAACGCCGCCCCCCAGCCGCGGGCCTCCCGGGCCGGCATCACGCCGCGGCGCAGTTCGGGCAGGTCGAACGGCAGGGCCCGGACCGGGCGCAGCGACCCGAGGATCGTCAGCGGGACGATCGTCTGCCGTGCCCAGCACGCCCAGTCGTAGACGTTCAGGGGGACGCGGCTCGGCAGGTACATCAGCTCGGGCGGCATGACCGGCAGGTCGTCCCAGGACCACTGGCCGAACAGCGCCAGCCAGACGCGGGTGAAGACGCGGCTGCCCTCGATGCCGCCCGCCTCCCGCACGTAGGCCGCGGCCTCGCGCATGTGCGCGGCGTCCACCGGGTCCCCGGCGAACCTCAGCGCGACGTACGCCTCGATCGTGGTGGACAGGTCGGCCGGGCCGCCGTGGAAGTTCGCCCACGTGCCGTCGTCGCGCTGCCGGGAGCGGATCCAGCGCGCCGCGTCCTTGGTGTCGGCGTCGGAGCGGATGCCGAGGAACTGGCGGAGCAGCAGGTCCTCGGCGTCCATGGTCACGTTGGTCTCCAGCTCGGCCTTCCACCAGCCCTCGGGCGACTGGAGGCCGATCAGGCGGTCGCGGGCGGCGTCGACGGCGGCGGCGGCCGCGCCGGTGAGTCCGGACACGTCGGTGGTGGTCATGCAGCGCTTCCCTTCTCGCCGGCGCGGCGGGGTCAGTGGTCCCGGGAGGTGACGAACAGGGCGATGTCGCGGAACTCGGCGGCCACGGCGCCTTCCATGCCGGACTCGTCGAGGTGGCGCCCGGCGGCGGCGACGCGGCGGTCGGCCTCGGCGGAGGCCCAGTCGCGCCCGCCCGCCGCCTCGACGAGCCGGGCCGTCTCCCGCAGGGCGTCCTCGGACGGCGGCCCGGGGTCGGCGTACAGCGCGGCGAGCCGCCGCGACTCGGGGCGCCCGGCGTTCAGCGCGTACACCACCGGGAGCGACTTCTTGCGCGCCCGCAGGTCGGCCAGGACGGGCTTGCCGGTCGCGTCCGGGCTGCCCCAGATGCCGAGCAGGTCGTCGACGAGCTGGAACGCGAGGCCCATCTCGGCGCCGAAGCCGGTCAGGTGGGTGACGAGCCGGGCGGGGCCCTCGGCCAGCATCGCCCCGATCGAGCACGCGCAGGCGAGCAGGGCGCCCGTCTTGTCGGCCGCCATCGCCAGGCACTCGTCGAGGGTGACGTCGTCGCGCTGCTCGAACCCGATGTCGAGCGCCTGGCCCGCGATGAGCCGCTGCGTGGCGGCGGTCAGCGCGCGCGCCGCCCAGTGGGCGCCGCGCGTCTGCTGGTCCAGGAGCAGGTTCTCCGACAGCGCCATCAGCGCGTCGCCGCCGAGGATGGCGGCGGACGGGCCGAACACCGTCCAGGCGGCGGGGCGGTGCCGCCGGGTCCGGTCGCCGTCCATGATGTCGTCGTGCAGCAGCGAGAACGCGTGCACGAACTCGACGGCGACGGCGCCGGGCAGCGCCGTCTCCTCGGACGCGCCGGCGGCCCGCGCGGACAGCAGCGCCAGCGCGGGGCGCAGCGCCTTGCCGCCCGCGGCGGCGGGCTCCCCGTTCTCGTCGATCCAGCCGAGGTGGTAGGCGACGACGCGGCGGGTCCACGGGTCGAGCCGCTCCGCGGACGCGCGCATGGCCTGGTCGACCAGGGCGCGCCCGCCGGTGATCGAGGTCGGGACGGTCATCGGCCGCTCACCCCGTCCGGGGCCGTCCGGCGCAGGTGGCGGCGGACGAGCCGGGCCGCGGTCAGGCCGCTGCGCACGGCTCCCTCCATCGTGTCCGGCCAGCCCGTGTCCGTCCACGCGCCGGCGAGGAACAGCCACGGCAGCCGGGTCGCGGACGCGGGGCGCAGCGCCTCGCTGCCGGGGCTCTGGCGGAACGTCGCGTGCCGCTCCCGCGTCACGAAGAAGTCGGTGACGCGGGCGCGCCGCGCGGCCGGGAACAGCCGCTCCATCTCGGCGAGGTAGACCGCGCGCAGCGCGGCGGTGGGCGTGTCGATCCAGCGGTCGGCCGCCGAGACCGAGACCGCCAGGTACTGGCCGCCGCCGGTGAGGCCGCTGACCGCGGTGCGGTCGAACACCCACTGGACGGGCGAGCCGACCGCCGCGGCGAACGGCGGGTCGGCGCCGTCGACCCGCAGGACGGGACGGTCGTAGACGACGTGGACGTTGACGATCGGGCTGGAGCCGAGGCCGGCCCAGCGCGCCCGGCCGGGGGCCGCCTCCTCGGGGACGAGCGCGGCCGCCGCCCGGTGGGGCACGGCGACCACGACGGCGTCGGCGCCGACCGGGGCGCCGTTCACGACGAGCTTCGGACCGGCGTCGATCGCCGTCACCTTCGCGTTCAGGTGGATCCGGCCGCCGTCCCGCTCGATCCTGGCCGCCGGGAGCGCGCCGTGCAGGTCGCCGAGCGGGACCGCCGGCACGCCGATGTCGGCGGCGTCCGGGCGGCCGAGGAGCGCGGTCCGGCACACGAACGCGGCGGGGCCGAGCGCGGCGCCGTCCAGCCGGGCGTTGAGCGCGGCCGTGACGAACAGCTCCCAGAGCGCCTCGCGCGCCCAGGGCCCCTGCCCGTGCTCGGCGAGCCAGGTGCCCATGCTGATCCGCTCGTGCGACGGGTCGGAGAGGTCGAGGCGGTCGAGCGCCAGCGACGCGCCGACCGCCCGCAGCCGGTCGGCCGGCGAAAGCAGCCGGTACCCGGCGAGCGCGGGCAGCAGGTGCAGGGGGCCGGGGGCCTTCACACGGCGGAGCCGTGCAGTGGACACCGCACGGCGGAGCCGTCCGGCGCGGCCGTCCGGGGTCAGGACGCGGACGTCGAAGCGGTCCTGGACGCGGACGCGGTCCTGGGCGTCCAGCCGTGCGAGCAGGCCCCGGTACGCCGAGCAGCACTTCAGGAAGATGTGCTGCCCGTTGTCGACCGTCAGCCCGTCCCGCGAGAACGAGTGGGTGGCGCCGCCGAGCCGGGGACGCGCCTCGTAGATCGTCGCGCGCACCCCCGTCTCCTGGAGCGCCAGCGCGGTGGTGACCCCGGCGAGCCCGCCGCCGACGATCGCGACCTCCGGCGGGGCGCCGTCGCGGGCGCTCACCGGTGGATCCCGGCCATCGCCATGGCGGACACGGTCGCCTTCTCCCAGGCGGGCAGGGACGTCCGCGTCTCCAGCGCGGTCAGCGGGTCGGCCGTGATACGCCGCAGCAGGTGCCGGTAGATGCCCGCCATCGCACCCGCGCACGCGGCGCTGCGCCGGTCGAGCATGGGCAGCAGCTTCAGGCCGTCGGCGTACCACCGCCCCGCCCGGTCCGCCTCGAAGCGGACGAGGCCCGCCAGCCGGTCGGGGTCGTCGGTCGTCCGGCCCGCCTCGTCGCGCTCCAGGGTGCACCCGAACCGGGCGAGGTCCTTGGCGGGGAGGTAGACGCGGCCGTTCGCCCCGTCCTCCCGGACGTCGCGGAGGATGTTCGTCAGCTGGAGCGCGACGCCGAGCGCGTCGGCGCGCGGCACGGCCGCGGCGGGGTCGGCCGTCCCGAACACGCCGAGCGACAGGCGGCCGACGGCCCCGGCGACGCAGCGGCAGTACCAGAGGAGGTCGTCGAAGGTGTCGTAGGTCTCGCCGCGCACGTCGGCCTCGCAGCCGTCGATCAGCTCGCCGAACGCGTCGAGGGGGATCGCGTGGCGGCGGGCGGCGTCGGCCAGCGCGACCAGCACCGGGTCGGAGGGATGGGCACCGGGCTCGGCGAGCCGCGCCCGCTCGGCGGCGAGCTTCGCGAGCCGGTCCGCCGCGGACGCGCCGTGGTCGTCGCCGATGTCGTCGATCCGCCGGGCGAACGCGTACACGGCGCTGAGGGCCCGCCGTTTGGGCGGGGGAAGCAGCCGGATCCCGTACGAGAAGTTGCGCGCCTGGGAGCGCACGACGCTCTCGCAGTGCCGGTAGGCGGTGGAAGCGTCCATCTAAGCTGCCCTTCTCCTTCCCATGGTCCGCGACCACTCGGCGAGCAGCCGCACCTTCCCCGGCCGCGGCGGGCGGGGCAGGACGTCGTAGGCGGCGCGCTCCAGCGCGTCGAGGGCGGCGAGGCCGCCCGCGACGTATCCGGCGACGGCGATGCGCGCGAACCCCCGGAGCCCGCCGGTGAGCCCGGCGCCCTCGTCGAGCATGCGCCGCGCCCGCCTCGCCTGGAGCGCCACGACGCCGCGCAGCCGGGTCGGGGTCGCCGGGGCGGTGAGGTCGTCCTCGGCGCACCCGAACCGCCGCAGGTCGTCCGCGGGCAGGTAGACGCGCCCGTTGCGGTGGTCCTCGCCGACGTCCTGGCAGTGCTCGATGATCTGCAGCGCGGAGCACACCCGGTCCGACAGGCGCAGCCGGTCCGGCGTGGCGGCGCCGAACACGTGCAGGACGATGTGCCCGACCGGATCGGCGGACAGCGCGCAGTAGCCGAGGAGGTCGTCGAACGTCGCGTACCGGGTGACCTCCTGGTCCTGGCGGTTCGCCCGGACCAGGCGGCGGAACGGCTCGGCGGGGATGCGGCGGGCGACGATCGTCGCGGCGAGGTCGCGCAGCACGGGCAGTTCCGGCCGCTCCCCCGCGTAGACGCGGTCGAGGTCGCGCTCGACGAGGTCGAGGAGACCGGCCCGCTCGCCCGGCGGCGCCTCGTCCCCTATGTCGTCGACCAGGCGGGCGTACCCGTACACGTTGAGCAGGTGCGCGCGGTGGCGCGCGGGCAGCAGCCGGGAGGCGACGGGGAAGTTCTCCCCGGACTGCAGTTCGGTCCTCGCCCGGCGTTCCTCGGTGGCGTTCCACAAACGCTCGCTGACGGACATGGCGTTCCCCCTGGGGCGGTGGCGGCGCGGGGGCGTACATCGATGCCCGTTAACCGGGTGGCCGGCCGGTAAACATGGCCATCGACGGGGCCCATGACGCGTACGTCCCCGATCGGCCGCGCCGAGCCTCCCGATTTTCCGTCCTTTATGAAAATAGGCCGGAAGCGGTCAGGCGGGAACAGGGAATCGGAGAGTCCGGCGATCACCGGCGGTCATCGCGCATTCACCTGTGGATGATCATTACCTGGCGGGATGGAGGCGGCGATCCGGACGGAACGGGCTGGGGCCGGCTCAGTAGGTGGTGAGGATTCGCGCGAGTATCCGGGGCGTCTGCTCGGGCGGTGCGGCCTCGGTGACCAGCGTGTTGAAAATGTGCCAGTGGTGCTCGATGTCGGCGCGCCGCGTCGGGTAGACGGCATTGTCGGGACGCTCCAGATAGACCATGTCCTGGAGGCCCTGCTGCGGGAACCGGACGAGCGTGAGCGACCCGTCGCCGGCCACCTGGCCGGAGATGCCGAGGGGCGCGATCTGGATCGTGACGTTCGGCCGCCTGCACTGCTCGATGATGTGTCTGATCTGCAGCCGCATCGTCTCGGGCGCGCAGACGGGACGCCACAGCGCCCCCTCGTCGAGCACGACCCAGAGGTTGAGGGGGCGCGGCCGGCGCCGCAGGACGCGCTGGCGCCGCATCCGGAACTCGACGCGCCGCTCGACCTCGTCGGACTCGGGGCGCAGGCCGCGGACCAGGCCGCGGGTGTAGTCCTCGGTCTGGAGCAGGCCGGGGACGAACTGGGCCTCGAACGTGCGGACCAGCCTGGCCGCCTGCTCGGCGCTCAGGTAGTCGCGGACCCAGCGCGGCACGATGTCGGCGTCGCCGTGCCACCAGGGCCGCGCGCCGGTCTGCTCGGCCAGGGCGAGCAGGGTCGCGCGCTCGCCGGGGTCGGCGCCGTAGCGGTCGAGCAGGCCGGCGACGTCGGCGGCCTTGGCGCCCGTGCGGCCCAGCTCCAGCCTGGCGATCTTCGACTCGGACGCGCCGATCGCCAGGCCGGCCCCGGGCCGGGGCAGCCCGGCCGCCTCCCGCAGCTCGCGGAGCCGCTTGCCGAGCAGCATGCGCGGGACGAACGGGTCGCCCTGCGCGGGGACCGCGCCGGCCGGAGCGCTGCGCCCGGGCGGCGGTTTCCTGCTGCCGGTGATCGTGACGGAGGCCAAGGGGGGACTCCTCATCGGAAGACGGCATGGACGACCGCTCCGACTATAGTTCACGCTCCGCGTCGGAGATAAGACCGTATGTTACTTACCGTCCCGGCCACGCGGCCCGGACCCCGGAGACGGTTCCCGGCACGGCGCGTCAGGGTTTACGGGCCACCCCGCACCTGGTCGGCAGGCTCTCGCCCTCGATCGGCCCGACTTCGGGACGCCACGCCCCGCTCGTCACCAGCCCCGGTTCCTCCAGCTCCAGGCCGTCGAAGTAGCCGCGGATGAACTCGGGGTCGCGCAGCCGGAACGGGATCGCGCCGGTCTCGTCGTAGGCGCGCTGCGCCGCGTTGAACCGCGCGTTCTCGTCGGTGGAGTCGTGCAGGATGAGGTAGCTGCCGGAGGGCAGCGGGTCCATCAGCCCGCGGACGACGCCGTAGGCCTCGTCCGGGTCGACGATGTGCCCCAGCACGCCAATGATCATCAGGCCGACGGGCTGGGACAGGTCCAGCAGCTCCGAGGCCCGGTCCATGATCGTCTTCGGGTCGTGCAGGTCGCAGTCGATGTAGGCGGTGCGGCCCTCGTTCATCAGGGCGCGGGCGTGCGCGAGGACGAGTGGGTCGTTGTCGACGTAGACGACCTTGGCGTCGGGGGCGGCGCGGCGGGCCATCTCGTGGGTGTTGTCGACGGTGGGAAGGCCGGTCCCGCAGTCCATGAACTGGCGGATCCCCCGCTCGCGGGCGAGGAACCGGATCGCCCGGTCCATGAAGTAGCGCCCCGCGCGGGCGATCTCCACGATGCCCGGGTACAGCGAGACGTAGTGGTCGCCGGCGAGCCGGTCGACCTCGTAGTTGTCGGTCCCCCCGAGCCAGTAGTTCCAGATCCGCGCCGACTGCGGCACCTCTGTGTTGATCTTGGTGTCCGATCCCTTTCCCGGGCCCCGGGTGGTATCCGTCATGTCTGACGCTCCTTCCAGCAGGTACGGGCACCTCTCGCGGCAAACCTAGACCCCGCGCCCCAGAGGCGGCCGGAAAAGTGAAATTCGGACCTGTCCGCGCACCGATTCGGGACGATAATGAATACACAGAGTGGCGGAAACCCCGAAAATCGGGTGGCGCGTGCGCCAGGTGTGACGAAAGCGATCGCTGAACGCCCTCCGCCCGGAGGACCGATCGATCTCTTACGGGCGGGACACGGATCGGTGTCCGCGCCGCCAGGATGAACCGGCCGGACCACCGCGGAAATTCACCTTTCACTTTTCCAAGATTTTACTTGACCGAGCGGCGCCCGTGACCGAAGCCTCCAAACCCTCATAGTCGCCTATATCAGGTGATTCTTGAGAAACCGTCACCCGGCACCGCACCTGATCACACGTTTCTTCAATGCGGCGTTTCGGACATTCGCCTCGTCCAGCCTGAGAGCGTCCAGGGGGACGGCCCTCAGCGGCCCGCCCAGACGGCGATCGCGAGCGCCACCCGGTCCTCGAACCGCATGGGGTCGCGGCCGGTCAGCGACTCGATCCGGGACAGCCGGTGGCGCAGGGTGTTGGGATGCAGGTACAGGGCCCGCGACGTCGCGCCGACCGCGCCGCCCATGTCCAGGAAGGTGCGCAGCGTCTCGGTGAGGCGGGTGCCGTGCGCGGCGTCGTACTCCCTCAGCGGACGGGCGATCTGCTCGGCGAACGGGGCGAGCTGCTCCTGGTCGAGGCGGCCGAGGAGGGCCTGGAAGGTGGCGAGGTCGGCGGCGTGCACGACCCCGCCGGTGCGGCGCGCGGTGTCCAGGGCGGTGAGGCTCTCGGTGAGCGAGACCGGCAGGTGCTCCAGCGGGCCGGGGCTGCCGACGCCGGCGGGCTCGGCCCAGGCGTGCGCGTCGTTGGTGACGAGCAGGGCCGTGTGGTCGTCCAGGCCGAGGACGCCGGGCAGCTCCTCCTCGACCGCGCCGTCCATCGCGATCACCAGCAAGGACGCGGGGTCGAGCCCGGCCTCGTCGATCCGGGGCCGCAGCGCCTCGGCGGACGCGAGCCCGTCGCGCACCATGCGCAGCAGCCGCCCGGTCTCCTCCCGCTCGTGCCGCTCGTCGCCGACGGACGCGAGCCGCTCGGCGAACCACTCGGTGAACCCGAGGAACGGGACCTCCCGCGGCACCTCCAGCAGCGGGAGGCCGACGCGGTCGCAGGCGTCGCGCAGCTCCTCGGGGACGGCGTCGGTCACGTCGCCGATCCCGTAGCCGACGGCGCTCGCGCGGGCTGCTTTGACCGAACCGGCGAACGCGGCGCACGCGCCCCCGTCCCGCAGCGACGCGCCGACCGTCAGCACGATCTCGTGCCCGTGCAGGTAGGGGCCGGGGTCGAGGAGCTCGGTGGAGTGCGCCCAGCGGACCGGGCGGTCGAGACCGTCCTGCCCGGCGACAAGGCGCAGCCGGAAGCGCGGCACCTCGAGGAGCTGCCGGACGGTCAGGTGCGGCAGCGTGGAATCGCTGGTCACATCCTCACCCTCTCACCCCGCCCGGGTGCCCTCCCGCGCCCGTGACCGTGTTTTGGGCAAGTGCACGAAAGGTCGGGCGCGCCGCGGTGGGTTCGGCCAAGAAATCCCCATGACGCTTGTCACCAGCGGTTATGCCGGGTTTGCCTGGTGCTTTCGGAGCGTTGCGAGGTGATCTCATGGACGGGCGGGTCGCGCTGGTCACCGGGGCGGCCGGCGGCGTCGGCGCCGCGCTGGTGCGCGAGCTGGCGGGACGCGGCTGGCGGACGGCGGGCCTCGACCTGCGCCAGGCCCCGGACACCGACCACTCGGTGAGCGTGGACGTGGCGGAACCCGCGCAGGTGCGCGCGGCGGTCCGGCGGATCGAGCGGGAGCTCGGCCCGGTGGAGGCGGCGGTGAGCGCGGCCGGGCATCACATGATCGTCCCGGTGTCCGACATCGCCTGGCCCGACTGGCGGCGGATGCTGCGGGTGCACCTCGGCGGCGTGGTGAACATGTGCGCCGCCCTCGCGCCGGGAATGGCCGAGCGCGGCCGGGGGAGCATGGTGGCGATCACCTCTCACCTCGCCGTCGGCGGCGCGAGCGCCGAGGCGCACTACGCGGCGGCCACCGGCGCGGTGCTCGGGTTCGTCCGGTCGCTGGCGGCGGAGCTCGGACCGTCCGGGGTACGGGTGAACGCGGTGGCGCCCGGCCCGACCGACACGCCGATGCTCCCCTACGACTCGCCCTGGCGCAGGCCGTCCTATCTGCAGGGCGTGCCGGCCGGGCGGCTGACCTCCCCGGAGGAGGTCGCGCTCGCCGTCGCCTACCTCATCGAGGACGGCACGTTCTGCACCGGCGAGGTCCTGTCCCCGAACGCGGGGACGGTGGTCTGATGACGATCGCGCTGATCACCGGGGCGGCCGGCGGGCTCGGCGAGGCGGTGGCGCGCCGGCTCGCGGCCGACGGCCGCCTGGTCGTCCTCAACGACCGTCCCGGGCGGGACGTGGCCGGGCTCGCCGCCGAGCTGAACGGCATCGCCGCGCCGGCCGACGTCTCCGATCCGGCGGCGGTCACCGCGATGGTGGCGGAGGTCGAGCGCCGTACGGGCGGGCAGATCGCGCTCCTCGTCACCTGCGCCAGTCGGCTGGAGATGGCTCCGTTCACCAGGTCGGAGGACCTCGACGACTGGTGGCGGACGGTCGACATCGACCTCGGCGGGACGTTCGCGTGCGCGCAGGCCGTGATGCCGGGCATGGTCGAGCGCGGCGGCGGCCGGATGGTGTTGACCTCGTCCGAGTGGGGCGTGGTCGGATGGCCGGAGGCGAGCGCCTACTCGGCGTCCAAGGCGGGCGTCGTCGCGCTCGCCAAGTCGCTCGGCCGCGAACTCGCCCCGCTCGGCATCGCGGTGAACGCCGTCGCGCCGGGCGCGATGGACACGCCGCTGCTGGAGGCGGACGCGACCGCCGCCGGGGTGTCCGTCGAGGAGATCCGCGCCCGGTACGCCGCCCGGACGCCACTCGGCCGGATCGCGACCCCCGAGGAGATCGCGGCGGCGGTCGCGTTCCTGGCCGACGAGCGCCTTCCGACGCTCGTCGGCCAGATCCTCCACGTCAACGGCGGCACCACCCGCTGCCGCGCCTGACCGTCACTCGCGGGCGCCGACGGCGTCGGCGGGGCGGGAGGCCATGGCGAGGCGGGCGGCCGGGAAGGTCGCGGCCGCGGCGAGCAGGAGGCCCCAGGCGAGGACCCCCAGGTGGCCGAGCGGCGGGACGTGCGGGGGGCCGTCCGTCATGCCCGCGCCGAACGCGGTGAGCGCGGCGAGGGCGACGGCCGTGCCGAGGACGGCGGCGATCACGACGACGGCCAGCGTCTCCCACCCGAGCATCGCCATGACCTGGCGCCGGGTCGTCCCGACGAGGCGCAGCACGGCGAACTCGCGGGCCCGGCCCGCGGTGGCCATCGCGAGGGTGTTCACCACGGCGATCGCGGTGAACGCGATGATCAGCCCCATCGCGACGTAGGCGACCTCGGCGTTCCCGGCCGTCCGGGCCTCGGCGAGCGCGCCCGGGGCCGCGACCGGGAGACCGCGCGGCGGGGCGCCCGCGATCAGCAGCGCGCCGCGGGGGTCGTCGACGTGGGCGGCCAGCAGGTCGCGGTCGACGGTGAGGTCGCCGAAGCCGAGGCCGCGCCCGTAGACGGCGATCACGGTGGGCCGGAACGGCGTGCCGTCCCCGAGGGTGAGCGCGAGCCGGTCCCCGGGCCGGACGCCGAGGCGCCGGGCGGCGGTGGCGCTGACCGCGATGCCGGAGGCGTCCAGGCGGTCGAGCGACCCGGCCCGGACGTCCAGGTCCATGGTGCGGTCGAGGCCCGCCGGCGTGACGCCCTGGACGCCGTAGTTCTCCAGGCCGACCCGGACGGTGCCGTGCAGGACCTCGGTCACGGCGGTCACACCGGGCGTCCGGCGGAGCCGCTCGGCGGTGCCGTGCGGGACCGCGGGGCCGGCGGCGTGCGCGGCGACCGTGCCCTCGCGCGCCTGCCGTGTCGCGGCGTGGCCGATCGTCGTCTGCGTGAACAGGATCGTCGAGGTCAGCCCGATCATCAGCGTCAGCGGGGTGACGACGGACGCCAGGCGCCGGGCGGCCGCGGCGAGGTTGGCGGCCGCCAGGTGCCCGCCGCCCGGCAGGAGCCGGAGCGGGACGGCGAGCCCGGCGACCGCGGCCCGGACGAGGGCGGGGCCGAGGAGCGCGACGGCCGCGGTCCAGACGATCGCGGTCAGCATCGTCACCGGGCTGGACGCCGCCTCCGTGTCGAGGTGCGCCAGCAGCGCCGTCAGGGCGGCGGCCCCGGCCGCGACGGCCAGCCCGGCCGCGATCCGGACGGCGCCGAGCCGGGCGCGGCCCGTCGCCGCGTCGCCGAGGGCCTCGACGGGCCGGACCCGGGCCGCGCCGCGGGCGGTGATCCGGGCTGCGGCCACGGCCGCGAGGACGGTGGCGAGCGCGGCGGCGAGCGGCGGGAACGGGCCGACGACGAGGTCCAGGTTGGGCGGCAGGGCGCCGAGCCCGCGGAACTCGTCCCGCAGCAGGAACGCCAGCGGCAGGCCGGCCGCCGCGCCGAGCGGTCCCGCGACGAGCCCGACCAGCAGCGCCTCGCCCCCGATCATCCGGCGGACCTGCCACGGCGTCGCGGCGACCGCGCGCAGCAGCGCGACCTCGCGCTCCCGCTGCCGCACCGACAGCGCGAACGTCCCGGACACCACGAGGACGGCGACGAGCAGGGCCGTCCCGCCGAGGGCGCCGCCCAGGGAGATGAGCTTGACGCGGGCCTTCTCCGCGCCGAGGAACTCCGCCCGGCCCCGGTCGCCGCCAGTGTGGACGGTCGCCCCGGTGCCGCGCACGGCGTCCTCGACGGCCCTGGCGGAGCCGCGGGCGCCGACGGCGGTGACCATGCCGCCGCGGCCGGACAGGCGGGTCGCCTGAGCCGTCGAGAAGAAGACGGCGGTCTGGTGCGCGAGCGCCTGCCGGGTCACCCCGACGACGCGGTAGGCGCCGGGGACGGCGGCCTCGACCCGCACCGACGTGCCCGGGTGCAGGCGGCGGGCGCGCGCCGTGGCGGCGTCGACCACGATCTCGTCGTCCGCGGCCGGGGCGCGGCCCTCGCGGAGGGTGAACGGGGTGAGCGCGGCGGACTCCCACCCGTGGCCCCAGGACGGGCGGTCCTCCTCGGGGGCGCCGATCTCGGCGGGGAACGTCACCTCGGTGACGACGTCCCGGACGCCGTCCGCCGCCCGGACCCGGGCGGCGACGGAGGCGGGCAGCCACACGCGCTCGGCGAGCGGCTTGGCCTTGTGCTTGCGCTTGCCCTTCTTCTTGACGATCACCTGGTGGACGGACTGGTCGCCGGTGACGACGACCGGCGCCCCCGCGTACCGTTCCGGCGCGACGGAGCCGCGCAGGCCCGTGTCGAGCAGGACGCCGCACGCGCAGATCAGGGCCGCCGCGCACAGCAGCGCGGCGAACGCCCCCGCGAAGCCCGCCTTGCGATGGCGCAGCGTGCTGAGCACGATTCCGAACATCACTTCCACGCTCCCAGCCGGGTCATGCGGGCGGCGACCTTGTCGCTGGACGGGGCGTCCATCGAGTCGACGATCCGTCCGTCCGCGAGGAACAGCACCGTGTCGGCGTAGGAGGCGGCGACCGGGTCGTGCGTGACCATCACGACCGTCTGGCCCATGCCGTCCACGGTCTCGCGCAGCAGCGTCAGCACGTCCCGGGCCGTCATCGTGTCGAGCGCGCCCGTGGGCTCGTCCCCGAACACGACGTCCGGGCGCGTCACCAGGGCGCGCGCGATCGCGACCCGCTGCTGCTGCCCGCCGGACAGCTGCCCGGGCCGGTGCCCGGTCCGGTCCGCCAGCCCCACGCGGGCGACCACCTCCGTGAGCCACGCCTTGTCCGGGCGGGTGCGCGACAGGCGCAGCGGAAGCGTGATGTTCTGCTCCACCGTCAGGGACGACACCAGGTTGAACGCCTGGAACACGAAGCCGACGCGGCGCCTGCGCAGCTCGGTCAGCTTCGTCTCGTTCATGGAGGACAGCTCGGTGTCCCCCAGCCGGACCGTGCCGGACGTGGGCGTGTCGAGACCCGCGGCGCAGTGCAGGAACGTGCTCTTGCCCGAGCCGGACGGCCCCATCACCGCCGTGAGCCGGCCCCGCGGGAGGGTCGCCGTCACCTCCCGCAGCGCCGCCACCGCTCCCCTGCCCCGTCCGTAGACCTTGCTCACCGCGTTCAGGCTCACCGCGTCCATGCGCACCGCGTCGTTCATGCCCACAAGTCTTGTGACCTGCGGTTCCGGCCACCAGAGAGGAGATCACCGGCCACCCGTGACCTCGTCATGGGTCCGGGCGTGACGCCGTCCGGGGCGGTCGGCGCCGGCTGGTAGACATATGCCGTGATCAAGGTGCTTCTCGCCGACGACCACCACGTGGTGCGCGGCGCCCTCGCCGCCCTGCTGGGGCTCGAACCCGACCTCACCGTGGTGGCCGAGGTCGAGCGCGGGGACGAGGTGCTGCCCGCGGCCCGCTCGACCCGTCCCGACGTCGCCGTGCTGGACATCGACATGCCGGGCCTGGACGGCCTCGCGGCCGCGGCGGCGCTGCGCGAGGCCCTCCCCGACACCGCGACGCTGATGCTCACCGGGCACGGCAAGCCCGGCCACCTGCGCCGCGCCCTGACGGCGGGGGTCCGCGGCTTCCTGCTGAAGACGGCGCCGCCGGACGAGCTGGCCGCCGGCATCCGGAAGGTCGCCGCCGGGGAGCGGGTCCTCGACCCGAACCTCGCGCTCACCGCCTGGGACCTCGCCGACAACCCGCTCACCCCGCGCGAGACCGACGTGCTGCGGCTCGCGGCGGAGGGCGCGGAGGCCCCGGAGATCGCCGGGCGGCTCCACCTGTCCGCCGGGACGGTGCGCAACTACCTGACGGCCGCCGTCACCAAGCTCAACGCCCGCAGCCGCACCGACGCCGCGCGCATCGCACGCGAAGCGGGCTGGCTCTAGCCGATCCTCGCCTCCAGCCGGAAGCATCCCTTTCCGTCGGCGCGCGCGCTGAGCGTTCCGCCCGCCGAGGCGAGCCGCGTGGTCAGGTTCCCGATGCCGGCGCCGGGCGCCGTCCGGGGGGCCGCCGGGTCGAGCCCGTCGTTCTCCACGACCAGCCAGACGGCGGCGCCGTCCTCCCCGGTCGCGATGGTGCAGCGGGTGGCGGCGCTGTGGCGGAGCACGTTGGTCACCGCCTCGCGCAGGACCGTGCCGAGCACCGCCGACACGCGCCCGTCCAGGACCGGGTGCCCGAGGACGGTCTCGACCTCGACCCCGGCGGCGGCGAGCACCGACCGCGCCGACGCCGCCTCACCGTCCAGCGCGAGTTCGGCGTCCCCGCCGGTCGCGGTGCGCAGGTCCGCGCGGGCCTGCTCGGCCATGGCGACGACCTCGGCGAGTTCCGCGCGGGCGCGGTCCGGGTCCGCCCCGGCGAGCCGGCGGGCCAGCTCGCACCTGAGCAGGATCGCCGCCAGGCTGTGCCCGAGCAGGTCGTGCAGGTCCCGGGCGGCCCGCAGCCGCTCCTGGACGGTCGCCGCCCTCGCCAGCTCGTCCCCGGCCGCCCGCAGGTCCCGCACCAGCCGCGCCAGCCGGACGAGCCCGTACACCACCAGGCCCGTCACCAGCGTGCTGACCACGTAGTTGGCGACGGCCGCCGCGCCGAGCCCGAGGGCCCGCGCGGCGGCGCCGGTCACCGCCATGGACGCCGCCACGAGCGGGACGGCGGCCCACGCGGGGAGCCCCACCAGGAACGTCCCGGCGAGGAACCCGGCGACGCCCAGCCACGCCTTCCCGAAGACGGCGAGAGGGGCGAAGCAGAGGACGGCCAGGACCGGCGGCCACCACCGGGGCCGCCCGCGCCCGGCCCAGAGCAGCTCCACCGCCGAGATCAGCGCCAGCCCCGCCGCGGCGGCCGGCCACCGCGGCCCCCACGGGACCAGCAGCAGCCCCTTGACGGAGAACCCCGCCAGGACCGCGGCCAGCAGCGCGAGCGAGAGCCGGTAGGCCGCCCGGTCGGGCAGGCTCACGGTGCGGTCCCCCGCCGCGACGGCGGCCTCCACCGCGAACCGGCCGTCCCCGTCCAGGCCGGCCGAGAAGGTCCCGCCCGCCGCGCGCACCCGTTCCGCCGCCTGCTCCAGGCCCTCCGCGCCGCGCTCGGCCGTGCGGACGCCGTCGTTGACCACCCGCAGCCCGACCAGGCCGCCCCGCTCCGACGTCGCGATCAGGCAGGTCCGCGCGGAACCGGCGCGCACCACGTCCGTCACCGCCTCGCGCAGGACCGTCGCCAGCAGCGCCCCGGCCGGGCCGAGCGGCTCCCGGTGGCCCTCGCGCACCTCGGCCCGGACGTCCGCCGCCTCCAGCAGCGCCCGCGCCGCCGCCATCTCGGGGGCCAGCGACATGCTCCGCAGCCCCGCCGCGGCCGTGCGCGCCCTGTTCAGCGACTCCCTGGCCACCGCCAGCACGTCCGCGACGGACTCCGGGCGGTCGAGGGCGCGCCGGCTGCCGGCCGAGATCGCCCGCAGGCCGTCGCCGAGCCCGCCGTCCAGCTCCGCCGCGATCCGCAGCCGCTCCCGTTCCACGGCCGCCACGGTGAGGGGCAGCCGGGCCGCCGCGACGTCGTCCGCCCGGTCGGCCAGCCGCACCAGCCCGTAGACGACGAGCCCGGTCAGCAGGCAGCTGATCGTGACGTCGGCGCTCGCGCCGCCGCGCAGGGCGTCCGCGAGCGCCGCGCTCGCCAGGACGCAGGCGGCGGCCGGCCAGGCGCCCGCGAGCAGCAGCGACCCGACGACGAAGCCGAGGATCCCAGCCGACGTCCCGAACGCGACGACGCCCGCGTAGGCGGCGGCCGCCTGCGCGGCCAGGCTCCAGCCGCCGCGCCATCGCCGCCAGCGCGGCACGACCTGGACGAACTGGGCCAGCAGGACCACCAGCACGAGGGCGGTCGCCGCGGCCGCCCGCGCGGCGCCCTCAGTCCGCGAGGGCGCCGCCAGCGCGTACACCGCGGCGAACGAGGCGAGCACCACCCCGACGATCACCCGTGCCGACCGCGGCCCCGCCGGTACCGCCCCTGCCACCCGTCCCCCGCTTCCCGGCCCCTGCTTCCCGTTCCGAGGGCCGCCGTCCCCGCCGCCCGCGCCCGCGAGTCCGGACCACGGCGGCGGGTGCCAGGGTACGAGGTCGTCGAGAACGTGACCGTCCGGGACGCCGTCCCGGCGCACCTGTGGCGGCGCGACGACGTGCTGCGGCCGTTCGGCTTCTTCCGGCTGGTCAGGGCGGTCGTCCCGGCATGGCCGGTGATTTCGCCGATGTCGGCGGACGCGGCGCGGGCCGAGAATGTGCGTCCCGGAGCCGGGTGACCGGCCCCGCCCCGTTTCCGGAGCCGCCCTCGGCTCCGCCCCCCGGAACAGGAGCGAACCGACGTGCCCACCCTCACCGCACGCGCGGCGAAGACGGCGCTGGCCGCGGCGCTGACCGCGGCCGCCATCGCCGTCCCCCAGACCGCCCGGGCCGCCGACAACCCCTACGAGCGCGGCCCCGCCCCGACGCAGCAGAGCATCGAGGCCCTCCGCGGCCCGTTCGCGACGTCCCAGACGAGCGTGTCGTCCCTGAGCGTCACCGGCTTCGGCGGCGGGACGATCTACTACCCGACGAGCACCGCCGAGGGGACCTTCGGCGCCGTGGCGGTGGCGCCCGGCTACACCGCCGACCAGACCAGCATGGCCTGGCTCGGGCCGCGACTCGCCTCGCAGGGCTTCGTCATCTTCACGATCGACACCCTCACCCGCCTCGACCAGCCCGACAGCCGCGCCCGGCAACTGGAGGCCGCGCTCGACTACCTCACGCAGCGCAGCACCGTCCGGACCCGGATCGACACGACCCGGCTCGGCGTGATGGGCCACTCGATGGGCGGCGGCGGGACGCTGGAGGCCGCCGAGGACCGGCCGCAGCTCCAGGCCGCGATCCCGCTGACGCCGTGGGACCTGCAGAAGAACTTCTCGGACGTGCGCGTCCCCACCATGATCATCGGCGCGCAGGCGGACACGGTCGCGCCGGTCGCCACGCACTCCCAGCCGTTCTACGAGAGCATCCCGGCGGCGTCGGAGAAGGCGTACCTGGAGCTGGCGGGCGCCAGCCACTTCGCGCCCAACACCTCGAACACGACGATCGCGAAGTACAGCATCTCCTGGCTCAAGCGGTACATCGACAACGACACCCGCTACGACCAGTTCCTGTGCCCGGCGCCCTCGCGCGACCTCACCATCTCCGAGTACCGGGACACCTGCCCGAACTCCTGACCCCGGTCGCCGACCGGACCCCCTACCGGCCGGGCCGCCCGCCTCCCCGCGCGGGCGGCCCCTCGGCGTTCGGGCCGGGCCCGCCGTCCCCGGGGCCGTGCAGCCGCAGCGCGCTCAGCGCGAGGACGAGCTCGACCAGGTCGCCGGGCCGGGCGAGGGTCCGCCCGGTGAGCCGCTCGATCCTGCGGAGCCGGTTCAGGACGGTGTTGCGGTGGCAGAACAGCCGGTCGGCCGCGCGGGCCGCCGAGCCGCCGCACTCCAGCCAGGTCTCCAGCGTCGTCAGCAGGGCGTCGCGGAACCCGGGGTCGACGTCCCCGAGCCCGCCGAGCGCGACCTCCCCGAGGCGCCCGGCGAGACGGGGCTGGGACAGCACGAGCGCGTCGGGGAGCCGGCGGTCCAGGCGGGCGATCTGGTTGCCGGGGCCGCGGCACGTCCGCAGCGCCAGCTCGGCGAACCAGCGGGCGCCGCCCAGCTCGGCGAGGCTGCCGACGACCGGGCTCACGCCGGCGTGCGACCGGGCGTAGGGGCGCACGGCGTCGACGAGGTCGTCGAGCTCCGCGGCGCCGAGCGCGACCAGCGCCACCTGCGCGTCGGTGCGCAGCCGCCAGATGAACCGCATCCCGCCGGTGTCGCCCGGCCGCCGGTTCACCCCGTCCCCGAAGCCGCCCTCCGCGCCGAGCATCACCACGGCGTAGCGGCCGGTCGCGGGCAGCCCGAGGACGGACGTGGCGGTCGCGAGCAGCCCGCCGTCGGCGCCCTGGCCGTCCAGGAGGGCGTCCACGATCGCCTGGACGCGCTCCTCGCTGCGCCGCGCGAGGTCCAGCTCCGTGCGGTGGTAGGCGGCGGCCGCCGCGCCGGACTGCTGGTCGATCGTGTCCCAGGTGCGGGTCGCCTGCCGGATCAGCGCCGCGACGTTCTCCGGGTCGTGCCGTCCGACGACCTCGACGACGGCCTCCCAGAACACCCGCCCGGCGAGCCGGTAGGAGCGCAGCAGCTGGTCGAGCGGCTGCCCCTGGTGCGCGCGCCGCTGCCCGAGCCGCCGCGCCCACTCCAGGTCGGCGCGGCCGCGGCCCGGGTCCAGGATCGTCTTGAAGCCGTGCCCGAGCCCGGTGTGGCACATCTCCCACACGTCGTGGCGGAAGGCGTCGTCGCGGTCGCCGCGGTCACCGGAGAGGATCTCGGCGGTGAGCCGGTCGGCGAGGTCCGGCAGCCGGTCCGCGAGCCGCAGCACCGCCTTGCGCATGATCGTGCGATCGGCGTCCACCTGGCCGACGTTCATCGCGGGCCACCTCCAGCAACGGGCGCGCCCCGCACAACGCGGGGGCCTCATCGTGCCACCACGGGGGCGCACGGGCCATCGTGGGACGCCGACACTGTGCGCGGTCACAACGGCCGCCGCTCCGCGTTGCGCCGCGTCCCCGAAACCGGAGCCCGCTCTGGACCGGTGCCGGGCGCCCGTGTTGCCCTAGGGTCCCCTTCCCTTTTTGAGACCCCGTCCAATAGGGCCTCCCACGGCTCGCGGGCGAGGGTGGTTCCCGCCGAGGAGGGACCGGCATGACACACGAACGGCTGCACGGACGCGAACGCGACCTTCGGACGATCGCGGCGATGCTCGACCGGGCCCGGGACGGGCACGGCGGCGCACTGGTCGTCGCCGGGGACGCCGGCATCGGCCGGACGGCCCTCCTGGAGGCCGCCGTGCGCGGCGCAGGCACGGGCTTCCGCACGCTCGGCACGACCGGGGTGCCCGGCGAGACCGGCGTCCCCTACGCGGGGCTGCACCGGCTGCTGCGCCCCCTGTCCGAACAGGTCGCCCAGCTGCCGCCGGCGCACCGGGACGCCCTCGCCGCGATCCTGTCCGGCGCGCCCCGCGCCGCGCCGTTCGTGCTGTTCACGGCGGTGTGCGAGCTGCTGGGCCGGGCCGCGCGGAAGGGGCCCGTGCTGTGCTGGGCCGACGACGTCCACCGGCTCGACGCGGGCTCGCTGGAGGTGCTGGCGTTCGCGGCGCGGCGCGTCGAGGACGAGCCCGTGGCGGTGCTGTTCTCCGTCCGCGACGGCGAGCCGGACGGGGGCGCGCTCGCCGGGATCCGGCGGCTGCGGCTCGCGCCGCTGGCCGAGGACGCGAGCCGGCGCGTGCTGCGCGACGCGCTCGGCGGCACGGCGCCCGACCTCTGCCTGGACGGCTCGGCGGGCGGCGACCTGACCGAGGAGATCGTCGACCTGGCCTGCGGCCGCCCCCTCGCGATCCGCGAGCTGGCCGGCGCCCTGACGTCGGGGCAGCTGTCGGGCGCCGCGCCGCCGCCGCGGGCGCTGCCCCCGTCCAGCTCCCTGCGCGCCCTGCACCGGGGCCGCTACCGCGCGCTGCCCTCCGGGGCGCGGCGCCTGGTGCTGATGACCGTGGCGGAGGAGTGGCTCGGCGCCGCGACGATGGAGCGGGCCGTCCGGGCGGACGGCATCGGCGGCGGCGACCTCGACGCGGCCCGCGAGTCGGGGCTGCTGCGGTTCGAGGGCGACGGGGTCGCGGTCCGCAACCGGCTCGTCCGGTCCTCGCTGTGGGCGGACGCGACCCGCGAGGAGCGGCGGGACGCGCACACGCTGCTCGCCGGCGTCCTGGCCCAGGAGTGGCAGCGGCCGCGGCGGCTCTGGCACCGCGCGGCCGTGACGGGCGAGCCCGACGACCGGCTCGCCGCCGAGCTCGCGGGGGCGGCGGACGCGGCCCGGCGGGCGGGCCGGTACGCCGACTCCTGGCGGATGTGGCAGCGCGCCGCGACCCTGACCGTCGAGCACGGCGCGCGGACGGACCGGTACCTGGCCGCCGCCGGGGACGCCTGGGCGAGCGGCCGGTCGCGCCGGGCCCGCGCGATGCTCCGCCAGGTCCGCCCGCGCGGCTGCGACGGGCCCCGCATCGCCCGCGCCGCCGCCCTGCGCGGCGAGATCGAGACGGCGGCGGGCTCCCCCGCGGCCGCGGTCGCCGCGCTGCGCGACGCGGCCGAGCGGCTCGCCGGAGCCGACGCCGCGTCAGCGCTGGACGCGCTGGTGTGGGCCGCGGAGGCCGCCGACGCGTCCGGCGACCACCGCGCCCGCCTGGAGATCGCCGAGCGCGCCCGCGCGCTGGAGCCCGCCGCGCCCGGTCCGCGCGCCGAGCTGCTGCTCGCCCACCTCGGCGGCGTCGCGGCCGTGATCCGCGGCCGGTACCGGGAGGCGGCGGAACGCCTCGGGCACGCCGTGCGCCTCGGCGCGGACGCGGCGGACCCGGACGCGCGGTCGTGGGCGGCGCTGTCGGCCCTCGCCCTCGGCGACGGCTCCCGCGCCCGCGCGCTGGCGGCCGAGGCGGTCGCGGCGGCCCGGCGGTCCGGCGACGCGCCCGCCGAGTCGTTCGCGCTGGTGGCCGCCGGGCGCTGCGAGACGCTCCTCGGGCATCCCCCCGCGCCGATCGCCGCCTGCCACGACGGCCTGCGCCTGGCCCGCGCCACCCGCCTGCACGGGCACGCCACGGAGCAGCTCGCCACCCTGGCCCTCACCGCCGCCTTCAACGGCGACGAGGCCAGGACGCGCGAGCTGCTGGACCAGCTCACCGGCGCCGCCGACGAGCGGGGCCTCGCCCGCGCGGCCGCCCTCGGATCGTGGGCGCCCGCGTGCCTCGACCTCGCCGCGGACCGGCCCGCCGACGCGGCCGCGCGGCTGCGGCTGCCGGGCGGCGCCGGGCTCGCGCACCCGCCGGCGCGGCTCCTGTCCGTCCCCCACCTGGTCGAGGCGCTGGTCCGCACCGGCGAGCACGACCCGGCCGCGGGGGCCTACGGGCACTTCCGCCGCTGGGTGGACGGGATCGGCTCGCCCCCCGGCCCGGAGGCGCTCGGCCGCCGCTGCCTGGGCCTGCTGGCCGGGTGCGACGACGAGGCCGAGGAGCACTTCACCGAGGCCCTGCGCCTGCACGAGGCCGCCGGCGCCGCGTTCGAGCTGGCCCGCACCGAGCTGCTGTTCGGGCACCGGCTGCGGCGCGGGCGACGCCCCCGCGCCGCCCGCGAGCACCTGCGCGCCGCGCTGCGCGTGTTCGAGCGCTACGGCGCCGCCCCGTGGACGGGGCGGGCCCGCGCCGAGCTGCGCGCCGCCGGGGAGACCGCGCCGCGGGCGGCGAGCGGGTTCGGCAAGCTCACCGCGCAGCAGGCGCACATCGCCCGGATGGCCGCCGAGGGGGCCACCAACCGGGAGATCGCTGCGCGCCTGCTGCTCAGCCCGCGGACGATCGACCACCATCTCCGCAACGTCTTCACCCGTCTCGGGATCCGCTCGCGCGTCGAGCTGGCCCGGCTGATCCGCTGATCCGGCCGGCCGCCGGGTCAGCGGGCCTGCTCGTACTCCTCCTCGCGGTCCTCGGCCTTGCCGCTGCGGGACGACGAGGAGGACGAGGAAGAGGAGGAGCTCCGCGTGCTCCGGCCGTTCCGGGAGCCCTTGGTCTCCGAGTCCTTGGAGTCCTTGGCGCTCTCGGAGCCCTTCGCGGAGGTGCCGGAGCCGCTGCCCTTACCGGACTTCTCCTCTTCCTCCATGGCCTCCTCGTGCGTCCGGACGACCTCGCTGTCGCGGATCTCGCCGCGCCAGCCCTCGATCTCGTCCGCGCGGGTCAGCGAGTTCGTCATCACGTACCGGCGGAAGTGCTTCAGTTCGAGCCGGGCGCGGCGGCCCTGGGCGCGCCACAGGTTGCCCGTCCGCTCCATGAAGCCCTGCGGGTGGTACTCCAGGACGACCAGGACGCGGGTCAGGTTCGGCGACAGCTCGTGGAAGCTCACCGTCCCGTCCACGTGGCCCTTCGGGCCCTTCGAGCGCCACACGATGTGCTCGTCGGGGACCTGCTCGACGATCGTGGACTCCCACGTGCGCGCCGACCAGAAGATCTTGGCCTTCCAGTTCAGCTTGGTGTCGTCGGCCTGGTCGACGCTGACGACCTTCTTCATGAAGGACGGGTAGTCCTGGAACTGCGTCCACTGGTCGTAGACGAGGCGGGACGGCGCACCGATGTCGATGTGCTCGACGATGTTGGTGACCTTCACCTTCTTCCCGCCGCCCTTGCCGCCCTTGCCCTTCTTGCCGCCGGGCAGGACGTCCTTGAGCTTGCCGAAGATGCCCTTGCCCTTGCCCTCGGACTGCTCGTCCTTGCCGTCGGCGTCCTTGGCGCCGGCCTTGGCCTCGTCCTTGGAGTCGCTCTTGGCGGCGTTCTCGGCCTCGTCCTTCGCGCCGTTCTTGGAGTCGCTCTTGGCGTCGGAGGCCTTCGCCTGCTCCTGGTCGCCCTGGTCGGAGTCCCGCCCGGCGCGGTTGCCGGCGATGGCCCGGCTCGCCGCGACGGCCGCGCCGGCGCCGAGCAGGACGCCGCCCGCGGTGCCGACGGCCCGGCCGCCCGGGAGGGCCTTGGTGATGGCGCCGATACCGGACGAGCGCTTGCGCCCGCCGATCGGCAGCCTCTTGGCGATCTGGCCGACGGGCAGCTTGCCCATCGGGTTTGCGCGTGCCATGTTCCGCTTCCTCACTTGGGGTTGGTGACGGTCTCGCCGTCGCGGATCTCGCCGCGCCAGCCCTCCACCTCGTCGGGGTGCAGGAGCGCCTGCGTCATCACGTGACGGCGGAAATGCTTCAGTTCCAGCCGCGTCCGGCGGCCCTGGGCCCGCCAGAGATTGCCCGTCCGCTCGAACAGGCCGACGGGGTGGTACTCCAGGACGAGCAGGACGCGGGTCAGGTCGGGGGTCAGCTCGTGGAAGCTGACCGACCCGTGGGCGTGGCCCTTCGGGCCCTTCGAGCGCCACACGATGTGCTCGTCGGGGACCTGCTCCTTGATCGTCGACTCCCACGTCCGCGCCGACCAGAAGATCTTCGCCTTCCAGTTCAGCCTGGCGTCGTCGGCCTGGTCGACGCTGACGACCTTCTTCATGAAGGACGGGTAGTCCTGGAACCGCGTCCACTGGTCGTAGACCAGCCGGCGCGGCGCCCCCACGTCGATCTGCTCGACGATGTTGGTCAGCTTCCCCTTCCGCCCCCGGCCGAAGATGCCGGCGAGGGTCTCCTTCAGGGCCGTCCAGCCGAAGCTCAGCAGCGCGCGGAAGGGCGACTTGCCCTCCTGCAGCGCCTTGACCCCGGCCAGTGCGGCCTTGGCGAGCGGGCCGGCCTGCTCCGCCTTCGCGGTGAGGTGCCGGACCGCACGGTCGAGCCGCCGTTCGAGCCGGGTGACGAGCCCGGCCGAGGCACGGCGTGCCAGGCGCCGCGCCGAGAGCGCGGCCAGCGCCCCGCCGGCGCCGACGGCCGCGCCCGCGATCGGGCCCGTCCGGAGTTTCATGTCCTGTCCACCTCATCGTCCAACTCGGGTACGGCGCCGGGTTACCCGGTCAAGATGGGGCAAAACAGGACGCAGGCAAGATGCGACACATCGCGGTGCGGTTGGCCGCTCCAGGACGGGGGCCCGCGAGGCCCCCGGAGCGAACGCCCGGACGCTCCTGACGGGCGACCAGACCAGCCCAGCGTGGACACCGGACCAGACCGGCGTCTCCGAAACCTCGCATAACGGTTGAGATTCGTGCTTTACGGGCCCCTTGAACTGGTACGGACCAGTGTTTATCTTCTTCCCCACCACGCGCGTTTGTGCTCGGGGGGCGTTCACACCGCGCAGAATCTTTCATGCGCGACAGCCGGAGAAGGCGGGGACAGATGAAACGGCACCTCATGGGCGTCGTCGCCGCGGGCCTGACCGTGGCACTCGGCGTCAGCGGCTGCGGCAAGGGCAGCTCGTCGGGAGGCGACTCCGACGGCAAGACCATCAAGTTCGTCGCCGCGATCTACGACGACAACACCAAACCCTTCTGGGACGCCCTGATCAAGGACTTCGAGGCGAAGAACTCGGGCTACAAGGTCAACCTGGAGATGGTCGACTGGACCCAGATGGACGCCAAGGTGAAGACCTACGTCCAGACCAAGCAGGTTCCGGACGTCCTCAACTACAACGCGTTCTCCGACTTCGCCCGCGACGGCCTCATCTACAAGGCGGACGAGGTGCTGTCGCCGGGCACGCTCGGCGACTTCACGCCGACCTTCGTCCAGCAGGCGCAGTACAACGGCGCGCAGTACGGCCTGCCGTTCATCTCCAGCGCCCGCCTGCTCTTCTACAACAAGGCCCTGTTCAAGAAGGCCGGCATCAGCGACCCGCCCGCCACCTGGGACGAGGTCAGGGCCGACGCCGAGAAGATCAAGAAGGCGGGCGCCACCGGGTACGGGCTGCCGCTCGGCCCCGAGGAGTCCCAGGCCGAGTTCTACTCCTGGGCGATGAACAACGGCGGCGGCTGGGTCGACGCGTCCGGCAAATGGGCGATCAACCAGAAGGCCAACGTCGACACCCTCGCCTTCCTCAAGGACCTCAACAAGTCCGGGCTGACCCAGCCGAACCCGGAGACCACCGACCGCAAGACGGTGTTCAACCAGTTCGCGCAGGGCAAGATCGGCATGGCGATCGGCGGCCCGTTCACCAAGGCCGGATTCATCGACCCGGTGAACAAGGACCTGGAATTCGGCGTCGCGCCGCTGCCGAGCAAGAGCGGCACCGAGCACAACACCCTCGGCGTCATGGACGTCCTCGCCGCGTTCAAGAAGGACGGCGGCAAGAACAAGGAGGCCGTCAAGAAGTTCCTCGACTTCTTCTACCAGAAGGAGAACACCTCGAAGTTCCTCAAGACCGAGGGCTTCCTCCCGGTGACGAAGTCGGCCGGGGACGCGCTCAGCGCCGACCCGTACATGAAGCAGTTCGTGGACGCGCTCCCGACGTCGAAGTTCGCGCCGACGTCCAACCCGGCGTGGTCGGCGGTCGCGGGCGCGGTCAAGCAGGACCTCGGCACCGCCGCCGCGAACGAAGACCCGAAGAAGATCCTGGACAAGATCCAGGAGACGGCGGAGAAGGCCGGCTGAGTGCTGGAGTCCCCGACCGGAGAGCGGGGGGCCGCCGCCTCGACGGCCCCCCGCCCCTCCCTCCTCCGGCGGACCGGACGCGCCCTGGCACCGCTGCCGTGGCTCGCCCCGTCCCTCGCGCTCATCGCGATCGTGGTGCTGTGGCCCGTCATCGAGATGGTCCGCACCTCGCTGCAGAAGATCAGCTCGTCCGGCGTCACGCTCGGCTACCGGGGCGGCGGCAACTACACCGACCTGTTCGGTGAGGACGACCTCGTCCCGGTCGTGCTGCGGACGCTGCTGTGGGTCGCCGGAGTCGTCGTCGTCACGATGGTGCTCTCGCTCGCCCTCGGCCAGCTGCTGAACGCCCGCTTCCCCGGCCGCCGCGTCGTGCGCTGGGCCGTCATCGTCCCGTGGGCGGCGTCGGTGCTGATGACGTCGCTGATCTGGAAGTGGATGCTGGACAACTACTCCGGCCTGGTCAACCGCGTGCTGCTCGACCTGCACGTGATCGACGAGCCGGTGAACTGGCTGGCCCACCCGGGGCAGGCGATGCTGTGGATGATGTGGGTGGCGGTCTTCGTGTCGCTGCCGTTCACCTCGTTCGTCATCCTCGCCGGGCTCCAGACGATCCCCGCCGACGTGTACGAGGCGGCCCGCGTCGACGGCGCCGGGTCCGTGCGCACCTACGTCGCCATCACGCTGCCGCTGCTGCGCCCCGCCGTGCTCATCGCGTCCATCATCAACGTGATCAACGTCTTCAACTCGTTCCCGATCATCTGGGCGATGACGGGCGGCGGCCCCGGCAGCAAGACCGACACCACCACCACGTTCATGTACAAACTCGCGTTCTACGATCAGAACGTCGGCGAGTCCGGCGCGATGGCGGTCGTGAACTTCGCGCTGATCCTCGTGATGGTGCTGCTGTACCTGCGCGCCGCCCGCTGGCGGGAGGAGGTCCGATGACGCGCCGGATCGTCCTCACGGGCGTCGGCTGGCTGGTCGCCCTCGCGTTCCTGCTGCCCTACCTGCAGATGTTCGTCACCGCGCTCAAGCCCGAGCGCGAGCTGACCAGGTCGCCGGGCACCTACCTGCCCTCGCACTGGACGTGGTCGAACTTCGTGGACGTCTGGTCGGCCGCGCCCGTCTGGACGTACATGCGGGTCTCCCTCACCGTCGCGGCGGCCGCGACCCTGGTCACCCTCGCCTGCGCGATGCCCGCCGCGTACTACACGGCCCGCAACCGCTTCCGGGGGCGCGGGGCGTTCCTGCTGCTCGTCCTGGTCACGCAGATGTTCGCGCCGACCGCCCTGGTGATCGGCATCTACCGGGAGATGGTCGCGCTCGACCTCACCGACACGCTGCTGTCGCTCATCCTGGTGAACGCGGCGTTCAACCTGCCGTTCTGCATCTGGATCCTGCACGGCTACTTCTCCAGCATCCCGAAGGAGCTGGAGGAGGCCGCCTTCCTGGACGGCGCGGGCCGCGTCGGCGCCCTCACCCGCGTCACCCTGCCCATCTCCATGCCGGGCGTCGTCACCGCGATCGTCTACACGTTCATCGCGGCGTGGAACGAGTACATCGTGGCGCTGACCGTCACCGCGTCCCCGGACCGCCGCCCCCTCACCGTCGGGATCCCGTCCTTCGTGACCCAGTACCAGGCGCACTGGCAGTACCTCTTCGCCACCTCGCTGATCGCGATCATTCCGGTTGTCATCCTGTTCGTCTTCATCGAGCGCTACCTCATCGGCGGCCTGACGGCGGGGTCGGTCAAATGACCCTGATCGGCCTGGACGTGGGCGGTACCACGATGAAGGCCGCCCTGTTCGGCGAGGACGCGGGCGGCGAGGAACCGCAGATCCTAGCGAGCGAGTCGCGGCCCACCGACCGGGCCGACCCGGTGGGGGGCGTCCTCGACTTCGCCGCCCATCTCGCCGCCCGCGCCGCGTCCCTGGGCTCCCCCGCCCGCGCGGCCGGCATCGCCCTGCTCGGCATCGTGGACGAGGCGTCGGGCACGGCCGTCCACTCCGCCAACGTGGGGTGGCGGGACGTGCCGATCCGGCGGCTGGCGCGCGAACGCCTCGGCATCCCCGTCGCGATCGGCCACGACGTCCGCACCGGCGGCCTGGCCGAGGCCGTGCTGGGCGCGGGCCGCGGCGCGGGAGACTTCGTCTTCGTGGCCGTCGGGACCGGCATCGCCGCCGCCCTGATCCTGGACGGCGCCCCCTACCCGGGGACGGTCGGCTGGAGCGGCGAGATCGGCCACGTCGTCGTCCGTCCCGGCGGCGAGCCCTGCGCCTGCGGGAACCGGGGGTGCGTGGAGACCTACGCGTCCGCCGCCGCCATCTCCCGCCGCCACGGCGAGGGCGTCCCGGCCGAAGAGGTGATCGCGCGGGCCGGGCGGGGCGAGGAGAAGGCCGGACGGGTCTGGTCGGAGGCGCTCGACTGCCTCGCCGACGGCCTCGCGATGACGACCCTGCTGATGGACCCGGGCCTGGTGGTCGTCGGCGGCGGCCTCGCCCGCGCCGGGGACACCCTGCTGGCTCCCCTCGAAGCACGCCTGGCCGCCCGCCTGAAGTTCCGCGACCCGCCGCGCCTGCTGCGCACGCGGCTGGACGACCAAGCGGCCGTCAGGGGCGCGGCGATCCTCGCCCGGCGCGCCCTGGACCGGCTAGGGCGATGACGCTGCGTGCGGCGCGTCCCGGGTGAGGAGGCGCAGCGCGTCGGCGGAGCCGGCGTCGTTCGGGGTGTAGATCTCCAGCCGGTGGTCGGGGCTGTCGGGCTGGAGCCAGACCTGGTAGGCGACGCTCGCGGCCCCGACGGTGGGGTGCTGCAGGTGCATGTCCCCCACAGTGCAGTCGGCGACCTCACCGGTCGCCCACATGGCCGCGAACTCGTCGCTGCGCATGGTGAGTTCGCCGATGAGTTCGGCCAGCCGGGCGTCGGTCGGGAAACGGCCCGCGGTGAGCCGCAGGTAGGCGACGTGGACGCGTGCGAGTTCGTCCCAGTTGCGATGGAGGCTCCGGGTGAGCGGGTCGAGGAAGAACATCCGCGGGATCGAGGGACGCCGATCCGGCGCGTCCGGCGCGTCGAAGTCGATGTGCTCGGCGAACAGCGCGTGGCCGGCGCGGTTCCACGCGAGCACGTCTCCTCGCCGGCCCAGCACGAGCGCCGGGGTCGCGTCGCCGAGCGTGGCGAGGAGAGCCAGAACGCGCCTGTGGGGCTCCTCCCGGCCGGGGTCCGACAGTCCGGGGGCGGTGGACTGCCGAGCGAGATTGCGCAAGTGCGCGGTCTCCACCTCGTCGAGTCGCAGCACCCTTGCCAGGGCATTGAGCACTTGGTCCGAAGCTGTTTCCGCCTGTCCCTGCTCCAACCGGGTGTAGTACCCGGGGCTGACTCCGGCGAGCTGGGCCAGTTCCTCGCGACGCAACCCCGGGACCCGCCGAGAGGTGCCGTAGGTGTGCAGTCCGATCTCGGCCGGGGTGATTCCATCACGCCGGTTCTTCAGGAACGTTCCCAGGCTCTCCACGCCATGGAGCGTATGCACGCCGCGGCGGGCGTGGGTGCACCTGCTGGGTCTACCCAGAGCAAGGGGATGGCCGTCCGACGCGGCGGCCCTGAGCGTGGACGACATGTATCAACAGCACGCGAGTACGCCGGGTGCACGGGCCTGGCTTGGTCTCCTTGTCGTCCTGGGGCCGGTACTGCTGGTCTCGATGGACGGGTCGATCCTCTTCCTGGCGATGCCCCGGATCAGCGGAGCACTGGCGCCGACGGCCGAGCAGGCCCTGTGGATCCTGGACGTCTACGGCTTCGCCGTCGGATCCCTGCTCATCGCGTTCGGCGACCTCGGCGACCGATACGGCAGGCTGCGGCTCCTCATGATCGGCACGGCGGTCTTCGGGCTGGCGTCCGCGGCCGCGGCGTTCGTCCCCGACGCGGGACTGCTCATCGCCGCTCGTGCGCTGATGGGCGTCGCCGGGGCCACCCTGCTCCCCTCCGCCCTGGCGGTGGTGAGCGAGCTGTTCGCCGACCCGCGGCGCCGCGCACAGGCCATCGGAATCTTCGCGGCCGCGTTCGCCGCCGGCTTCGCCATCGGCCCGGTCCTCGGTGGCGTGCTGCTGGAGAGCTTCTGGTGGGGATCGGTCTTCTTGGTCAACCTGCCCGTCGTCGCCGTGTTCCTGGTCCTCGCGCCGGTCCTGCTCGGTGAGGTCCGCGCGACTCGGCCCGGCCGCGTCGACGTCACCAGCGTCGTGACCTCCGCTGCCGGCCTGCTGCTCGCGATCTACGCGCTGAAGCGCGTCGCGGCCGAAGGTCTCTCGCTCCTCCCCGTCCTGGCGGCCCTGACCGGAGCGGTGCTTCTGGTGTGGTTCGCGACCCGGCAGCGGCGCCTGCGACATCCACTGATGGATTTCTCCCTGTTCGGTGACCGCACCTTCACCGTCGCGATCGTCACCGGGCTGCTGCCCCTGGCGGCATGGTCCGCGACCGCCTACCTGGCGGGCGTCTACCTCCAGTCGGTCCTGGGCCTTGCGGTCCTGCACGCCGCCCTGCTCGCACTACCCGGAGCCGCGGTGCTCACCCTCACCTGCATCATCACGCCGGCCGTGGTCGACCGCATCGGCAAACGCACCACCCTGCTCGTCTGCCATCTCTCCATCGCCGCCGGGCTGCTGCTCCTGCTCCCCACCACCGTCCACGGTGGCGCCGGCTGGTACATCGCCTCCACCGTCGTCGCGGGACTCGGCTACGGCCTCTCCTTCGCCCTCGTCGCGGACACCGCCGTCGGCGCGGTCCCGCCGGAGCGCGCCGGCGCGGCCGGAGCCATCGCCGAGACCAGCAACGAGATCGGCAACGCCCTCGGCATCGCGCTCCTCGGCTCGCTCGCCGCACTCGTCTTCCGGCTCCAGGGCCCGGCCTTCGCCCCGACCCTCGGCGAGACACTCCAGATCCCGGAACTGACGGCCACTCAGGCCGACGATGCGAAGTCCGCCTTCGTCGTCGGACTGCACGCGGCGGTCGCCGTGGCGAGCCTCCTGCACGTCGTCCTCGGCGTGCTCGCATCTCGCTGGCTGCCCAGACAGAGCAAGAGCAATTCGTCGCCCTCCCCAGGCGCGCCCGCCGATCTCGCGGAGAGGGAGGCGCGCTGAGCCAGGCCGGCCCTAGTCCGCTTCGACGAGCCTAGCGAGGTTGTCCAGGGCCATTCGCGTGCCGGTCTCGTTGTCGGCGGCGGGCACCGCGTCGGGCATGCCCTCGTGCACGACGAGAACCTCCGTGCCCCCATCGACCTCGGTGAGCGTCGTGGTCATCGTCATCTCGCCCTGGAAGGCGGGATCGCCGGTCTCGAACTCGAACACCTCGACCACGCGCTCGCCGGGCACGAGCTCCGCGAACCGCCCGTGGTAGGTGTCGGTGCGCGCCGACGACTTGCCGGCGCCGGTCGGCGCGTCGTAGGTGAGCGAGATCCGGAACGCGCCGCCCTCGCGGGCGTCGAACTCGTGCACCTCGCCGGTCATGCCGTCCGGCACCCGCCATCTCCTGATCGCGTCCGCGTCGACGAGCGCCCGGTAGACGTCCGAAGGACGGGCTTTCACGTGCCGCGACACCCGCGTCGAGTACATGCGCCGACCCTATCCGCAGGGTGTGTCAGGACACGTGGCGAGCCGGGCGGCCGGTTCAGGGGCGGCGGGCGCGGAAGGCGCGCCGGTAGTCGGTCGGCGGGACGCCGACGTGCCGGGTGAAATGGCGCCGCAGGTTCGCGGCCGAGCCCAGGCCGCTGCGGCGGCTCACCTGGTCGACGGGCAGGTCGGTGGATTCGAGCAGGGCGCGGGCGCGGCCGAGGCGCTGGTCGAGGAGCCACCGGGACGGGGTGGTCCCGGTGTGGGCGGTGAAGCGGCGGGCGAACGTCCGCGGGCTCATCCGCGCCCGCCGGGTGAGGTCCGTGACGGTCAGCGGCTCGTCCAGGCGCGCGGCGGCCCACTGCAGGACCGGGCCCAGCCCGTCCCCGTCGGTGCGGGGCACGGCGAGCTCGACGTACTGGGCCTGGCCGCCGGGGCGGTGCGCCGGGACCACCATGCGCCGGGCGACCTGGTTGGCGACGTCCGCGCCGAGGTCACGGCGGACGATGTGCAGGCACAGGTCGAGCCCGGCGGTGCGTCCGGCGCTGCTGAGCACGTCCCCCTCGTCCACGTAGAGCACCGAGGCGTCCACCCGGACCCGCGGGTACCGGCGCTGCAACGTGCCGGCGAACATCCAGTGGGTGGCGGCGGACCGTCCGTCCAGGATTCCGGCGGCGGCGAGGGCGAACGCGCCGGTGCACAGCGACACGATCCGCGCGCCGGCGCGGTGCGCGGACGCGAGCGCGGCGGTCAGCCCGGGCGGCACCGGGCGGTCGGACTCCACGTGGGCGTACGGCAGCGCGGGGACGACCACCATGTCGGCGCCGGCCAGGCCGTCGAGCCCGTGCCCCGCGCCGAGGGTGAAGCCGAACTCCAGGTGCACGTCCCCCGGCTCGGTCGAGCACAGCCGCAGGCCGTACCACGGGACGTCCGGGTCGGCCCGCGCCGAGCGGAAGACCTGGCAGGCGATCCCGACCTCGAAGAACGGCATGTCGTCGAGCAGGACGAGGGCGACGGAGGCGCGCGTCATAGCCGCCCAACTTATGGCAGAAAGCGTGCGCATGTCGGCAGATCAGCCACTCGTGGCCGCCGCGCCGGGCTGCGACCGTGGAGGCCCGCCCCTCCCGAACGAAGGAAACGAGCCATGTCCGAGGCCCCCGGCGCCGCGCCGGCCCCCGCGGCGGACCTCCGCTGCTCCGTCGTCGAACTGCGGCAGTACACCCTCCGGCCCGGGGCCCGGCCCGTCCTGACCGATCTCTTCGACCGCGAGTTCGTCGAGACCCAGGAGGCCGCCGGGATGCGCGTCATCGGGCAGTTCCACGACGAGGCCGACCCGGACCGGTACGTGTGGCTGCGCGGCTTCCCCGGCATGGAGGCGCGGAAGGCGGCGCTCACCGCCTTCTACCTGGAGGGCGCGGCGTGGAGGGAGCACGGCATGGCCGCCGCCGCCACCATGGTCGACTCCGACGACGTCCTGCTGCTGCGGCCGGTGGGGCCCGGCTCCGGCTTCCCGCCCGCGGACGGGCGGCCGCCGGTCGGAGCGGCGCCTCCCGAGTCCCGGGTCATGGCGACGATCCTGCATCGCGGAGCACCCGTCGACGCCGCGTTCGCGGCGCACTTCGACGCCACGATCGCACCGTTCATGGCCGGTCTCGGCGCCGCTCCCGTCGCCCGCTTCCAGACCGAACCGGCCGAGAACACCTTTCCCCTCCTCCCCGTGCGGACGGGCGAGAACGTCTTCGTCTGGTTCGCGGTCTTCGAGAACGCCGCTCACCTGCGCGACCACCTCGACCGGCTGGCCCGGTCACCGGAGTGGACCGAGCGGCTCCTGCCCGCCCTCGCCGCGGACTCCGCGGCGCCACCGGAACGGCTGACCCTGGCCCCCACCGCCCGCTCCGCACTCCGCTGAGCCGTCCCGCACCCGGAACACCTCGTCCGATTTGCGCGCCTTGACAGCGGCGGTCCCCCCGGCAACGATCACTCGCAGGGGTGGCAGCACGGAGGTCACCCAACACGCCAATCAACAAGGACACTGAGATGGCCGAGCAGAAGAACCCGCAGCGTTTCGACAACCCGACGCAAGGCATGGGTGACAACAACGCGAACATGCTCAAGAACCAGGCGGAGCTGTCGCCGACCGGCAAGGTCGACGTCCAGTCCGGCCACAACGGCGACCACCACACGATCACGACGGTGAGCGGCAGCCAGTCCGCCGCCGAGATCAAGGCGCAGGTGGAGGCGGCGCGGAAGCAGTGATCCGCGCCTCCTGACACTCTGAGAGCAACTTCCGAGGCCCTGGGGAGCACCACCGTCCCCAGGGCCTCTTCCCGTCTTTTTTGTGTCGTGGACGCACCGGCCGGTGGGCGGGCGGTCCGGCTTGTAGTGTTCTCGGCGTGTTCATGGGGCGAGACCGCGAGCTCGACCACCTCACCGGGCTGCTCAGGGACGCCCGCGCCGGGCGGAGCAGGACCGTGGTGGTCCAGGGCGAGGCGGGGATCGGCAAGACGGCCCTGGTCGAACAGGTCGCGGCGGCCGCCGGGGACATGCGGGTCCTCCGCGGGATCGGCGTCGAGTCCGAGAGCGAGCTCGCGTTCGGCGGGCTGCATCTGATGCTGCACCCCTACGGCGACCGGTTCGACGCCCTGCCCGAGCAGCAGGCGGCGGCGCTGCGGTCGGCGTTCGGCCTCGGCGCGGGCCCGGCGGGCGACCGCTTCCTGATCGGCGCGGCCACGCTCACGCTGCTGTCGGAGCTGGCCGCCGACCGCCCCCTGGTGTGCCTGGTCGACGACGCGCAGTGGCTGGACACCGCGTCGCTGGACGCCCTGCTGTTCGCCGCCCGCAGGCTCGGCGCCGACCCCATCTCCATGATCTTCACGGCCCGGGACGGCGCCCGCCCCTTCCCCGACCGCGGGCTGGAGGTGCTGCGGCTGACCGGCCTGGACCGCGGGGCCGCCGAGGACCTGGTGATGGCGCACGCCCCCGGGCTGACCGTGCCGGTGCGCGAGCGCCTGCTGGACGAGGCGGCCGGCAACCCGCTCGCGCTGATCGAACTGGGGAACGCCCTGCGGTCGCGGCCCGCCCGCCCCGCCGGGCCGCTGCCGGTGGGCGGCCGGGTGCAGGAGACGTTCCGGCGCCGGCTGGCCGAGCTGCCGGACGCCACACGCCGGCTGCTCCTGGTGGTCGCCGCCGACGGCACCGCCGACCTCGGCATCGTGCTGCGCGCCGGGGACGCGCTCGGCCTGACGCCCGCCGACCTCGGGCCCGCCGAGGAGGCCGGGCTCGTGGTCCTGGACGGTGGTGAGGTGCGGTTCCGCCACCCGCTCATCCGCGCCGTCACCTACCAGGACGCGGCGCACCACCGGCGGATCGACGTGCACGGCGCCCTGGCGAGCGTGCTGCCCGGAGACGAGCACGCCGACCGGCGCGCCTGGCACTTGGCGGCGGCCGCGACCGGCCCCGACGAGCGCGTCGCCGCCGAGCTCGAACGGGTCGCGCACCGCGCCGAGCTGCGCGGCGGGACGGCCGCCGTCGCCACCGCCTACGAGCGCGCCGCGCGGCTCAGCACCGAGCCGGAGGGCAAGGCCCG
Organism: Actinomadura sp. NPDC048021; assembly: GCF_040653135.1. NCBI lineage: Bacteria > Bacillati > Actinomycetota > Actinomycetes > Streptosporangiales > Thermomonosporaceae > Actinomadura > Actinomadura sp. NPDC048021. The sequence continues at coordinate 271,680 of NZ_JBEZJQ010000005.1, read as the reverse complement.
GCGGCTCGTCCACGCGGCGCGGGCCTCCTACGACGCCGGCCGGCCCGACCAGGCCGCCCGCCTCGCCGAGGAGGCCGAGCACCTCAGCGCCGAGGACGGGGTCGTCGCGGAGGCCACCTTCATCCGCGCCCAGGTCGCCTACGAGCGCACCTCGCCCGCCGCCGACGCCGAGCTGGCGCTGCGGGGCGCGGCGCTCATCGCCGGGAGCGATCCCGAGCAGGCGGTCGCCATGCTGACGGAGGCCGTCTGGGCCGCACGGGACGCGGGCGCCCACGACCTGGTGCGGCGCAGCGTCGAGCTGCTCGGGACGGTGCGGCTGCCGGACGGCTCACCGAAGGCGCCGGTGACCGCCGCGCTGATCGCCTACGGTCGGCTCGCGGACGGCGTGCCAGGGGCCGTCCCCCCGATGCGGGCCCTCTTCGAGGCCGCGCGGAGCGGCGAGGTCGAGGAGGCCGTCGAACTCGTCATCGGCGGGTTCATGGGCCTGCTCGTGGCCGACGACCGCGGCGCCACCGGGCTGCTGGAGCGGATGGCCGCGCAGGCCAGGGCCCGCGGCGCGCTCGGCTGGCTCCCCTACATCCTGGAGGCCCTCGCGATCGGGCGGGTGCTGCTCGGCGACCTGCGCGGCGCGGACGCGGCGGCGGCCGAGGGCATGTCGCTGGCCGCCGACATCGGCATGGACACGCAGGTGACCGCGCTGCGGTGCATCGTGGTGCGGCTGGAGTCGGACGCCGTCCGCAGCCGGGCCCTGGCGGCGGGCGTCCTCAAGCACTCCGACCTGCACCCGACCAACACCGCGCTCGCGTCCTGGGGCCTCGGGCTGCTCGACCTCGCCGAGGGGAACGCCGGAGCCGCCCTGGAGCGGCTGGACGCGGTGTGCTCGGGCCCGTCCCGGCACGACGTGCTGATCCGCGCCGTCCCGGACCACGCGGAGGCGGCGGTGCGCGCCGGGCGCCCGGACCTGGCCCGCGCCCACCTTCCCGCGTTCGAGGCGTGGGCGGCGGCCACGTCGAGCACGGCCCTGATCTCCCGCTGCCGCGCCCTGCTCGCCACCGGGGACGAGGCCGGCGAGCACTATCGCGCCGCCCTCGGCCTGCACGGCGACCGCGCCTACGACGCCGCGCGGACCCGGCTGCTGTACGGCGAGTGGCTGCGCCGCCGGCGCCGCCGCCCCGAGGCCCGGGAGGAGCTGACCGCGGCGCGGGAGGCGTTCACCCGGCTCGGCGCCGAGTGCTGGGCCGAGCGCGCCCGCGCGGAGCTGGAGGTCCTCGGGGACCGTCCGGCGGCGCGGTCCGGGGACGCCGACCCCCTGAAACGGCTGACCCCGCAGGAGCTCCAGGTCGTGCGGCTCGCCGCCGCCGGGCTCAGCAACCGGGAGATCGGCGCGCAGCTCTACCTCAGCCCCCGCACGGTCGGGCACCACCTCTACAAGGCGTACCCGAAGATCGGCGTCACCCGCCGCGTGGAGCTGGCCCGGCTGGTATCGGACACATGACTTAGGCCTGCCGCCGCGCCCGCGGGGACCGCCTTCCCCGCGCCTCTCCCCGGCCCGGTTCAGCCGTGCCGACCTGGGCTGTTGAACACCCGTTCGATGACCGATGCGGGCCGTCCGTCCGCGCTCGTAGCGTCGTGGCACCTCAGACGAACGGAGAACCACGATGCTTCTGGAGAACAAGACCGCGGTCGTCTACGGCGGAGGCGGCGCCATCGGCGGCGCCATGGCGCGCGGTTTCGCGGCCGAGGGCGCGCGGGTGTTCCTCGCCGGCCGCACCCCCGCCAAGCTCGACGCCGTCGCCGAGGAGATCCGGGCCGCGGGCGGCCTCGCCGAGACGGCGCGCGTGGACGCCCTGGACGAGGACGCCGTGAACGGCTGGGTCGACTCGGTCGTGGAGACGGCCGGCAGCGTCGACGTGTCGGTCAACGCCATCTCCCAGGACGCCCTGTTCATGCCCCTGCTCGACATGCCGGCGGCGGACTTCGGCCGGGCCATGGACAAGGTCGCCCGCTCGTTCCTGGTGACCACGCGGGCCGCCGCGCGGCACATGGTCAAGCAGAACTCGGGGGTGATCCTGCACTTCGGCGGCTCCGACCCCGCCAACCGGCTGCCCGGCATCGGGACGGTGCAGATCGGCTGCGACATGGTGGAGGCGATACGCCGCCAGTGGGCCTGCGAGCTCGGACCGCACTCGGTCCGCGTCCTGTCGATGCGCACCGGCGGCATCCCCGAGTCCATGCCGAACATCCCGGACATGGAGCCGGTCAAGCAGCAGATGGTGGACGCCACCCTGCTCAAGCGCGCCGCGACGCTCGCCGACGTCGGCCGCGTCGCCGCCTTCCTGGCCTCCGACCACGCCGCCAGCCTGACCTCCACGCAGGTCAACATCTCCGCCGGCGCCCTGGTCGACTGACGCGGGACCGTCCTCGCGCCGTCCGGCCGATCCCGCGTCCCGCGCACGGGCGGACGGCGCGACGGGGGCGATGACGCCTCACCGCTCCGGCGGAGCCACGATCCGGGCCCACCGGCGCAGGCGAGGCGTCATCTCGGCGTGTCCTCCCCGCTCAGCCGCGGCCGCCCGGCTTCGGGACGAAGGAGGAGGCCATCAGGGCGCCCCAGCCCGTGATCTGGCCCCGCTTCAGGGGCAGCAGGCCGGGCTCCCGGTGGTCCTTCACCGCGATGGCGCGGAAGCCCAGGTAGGCGTAGGTCTTCGGATCGATGAGGATCTCACTGCGCAGGTAGCCGTTCTCGACGCGGTAGAGCGTCACCCCCCGGCGATGCCCGAGATCGGCGGCCGCGGGCTCGTAGCGCACGCCGGGGATCCTCGCGGCGGCGCCGTACAGCGCCGCCTCGATCTTCGCGGGGAGGACGGCGTCGCGCATGTACTGGGAGACGAGCTCGAACGCCGTGGAGTCGCGCTCTTCGGCTGTCGGCGGCTTCGGCTTCGCCTTCTTCATCAGGGCGTGCTTCTCGCGCGTCCGCTTCGGCAGCCCCTCCGGGATCGGCTTGCCCCACTCGGCGAGACGCCGGGCGTACTCGGCGTCGATCGTCTTGTAGATCCGGGCGAGCACCGCGCCCGGGTCGGTGGGCAGCGAGAGCAGTTCGGGATAGGTCGGGGTGTACTTCGAGCCCTTGGCGACGCGCAGCCTGCCGTCCTCGATCACGGCGAACCGCCTGCCGTCCGTCCGGCGCCACAGTTCCTGGGTGCGGGTCTTGTCCGGGGCGCCGAAGAGGGGCCGTCCGCCGCCTTCCTGGGTCTCGGCGTAGACCGTCTTCAGGTAGGCCCACTGCGCCGGACCGATCTTCGGAACGGGCTTGGTCGCAGCGACCAGGGCGGCGTTGTGGGCCAGATCCTGGGGGGCGCCGACCGGACGCAGGGCCAGGGCGCCGGGCTCCCGCTCGTCCCGGCCGCCGACGGTGACGGCGGTGGCGGCGGCGATCGCCAGCGCCCCGGCGAGGGCTCCGGCCGTGAGGAGGCGCCGGCGGGCCCGCCACGGCCGGGCCGGGGAGGCGGGCGCCCCGTCACTGAGGCGGACGCGCAGGCGGGCCTTGGCCAGGCGGTCGTACTCGGGGACGTCCGGGCGGCCCTCGCGGAACAGGGTGATCTCGTCGGTGGTCATGTCGCGTTCTCCTGGAGGGGGTGGGCGCCGCCGAACGCGCGGTGCAGCTTCTTGCGGATCCGGTGCAGGCGGGACTTGATCGTGCCGAGGGGGACGCCGAGGGCCTGGGCCGCCTCCTCGTAGCTCAGGTCGGCCCAGGCGATGAGCAGGAGCAGGTCGCGGTCGGCGGCCGAGAGCCGGGTGAGCGCCGCGGCGAGCTCGGGCCGGAGCCGGCCCGCCGCGACCCTGGCGGTGCTGCGCTCGTCGAAGGCCTCCTCCGGCCGGTCCGGCGCCGCGCGGGCCATCGCCCTGGTGCGGCGGGCCTCGGCGCGGCGGTGCTCGCGCAGGGCGTGCGTGGCGATCCCGTAGAGCCACGGGCGCGCGTCCGGCCGGCCGGGGTCGTACCGTCCGCGTTTGCGGAAGGCGGTCAGGAACGTCTCCGCGACGACGTCCTCGGCCATGTCGGGGCCGAGGCGGCGGGCGACGTAGCGGTGGATCTCGTCGCCGTGCCGGTCGAAGAGGTCCGCGAAGCGCTCGGGTCGCCGGAGCGACTCCCGCAGGACCGCGGCGTCGGTCGGCGGGCCTGGAGGGACGTCCGGCTCCGTCCCCGAAGGTGCGGTCATCATGTGACTCGTCCGTTCACAGGGGTCCTTTCGGTGGGCTTTCACCCGGTACTCGGCCGGTCGCGCCGGACGGGTTCCCTCCGCCTGTGGAGCGGGACGAGTGCACGCCTTGGCGTCGGTCGCCGGTCAGGCGGACGGGCCTTGGGCTTCGGCGCGCAGGGCCCCGGCGATGGCGTCCTGCCAGGCCGCCAGGAAGGCGGGGTATCCGTCGGCGAAACGCCGCAGGTCGGCGGCTCCGTCGCCGGAGAGCGCGGTGAGCTCGTAGGTGACGGTCACGTCGCTGTGGTCGCCTGCCCGGTCCAGGACGACGGAGACCGTTCCCGCGCTGACGCCCGGGGTGACGCGCGCGTAGCGGATGCGCCGGCCGGGGGTCGCGTCCACGACGATCCAGGTGGTGGTCCGGCCGTGGTCGAGGGTCTGGAAGACCGTCCCGGGCTCGGCGTCGTCGGCGACGGGCGCGGGGAAGGACGGCGCCCATCGCGGCACCCACCGCCGCTCTCCCCGCGCGGTGAACAGGGGGAACGCCTCGTCCGGAGGCAGCGCGACCGCCAGGCGGCCGGTGAGCCGGTGCCGGGCGCCGCTCATCGCGTCTCGTCCAGGGCGTGCGCGTCCGCCGCGGTCAGCGTCAGGCCGTAGACGTCCTTGAGCTGCTCGATCTTGGCGAGCGTCTCCGGCGCGAAGGGGGCCTTTCCCTCGAAGGCGTGCAGGGCGATCCCCTCGACCAGGTCGCCCAGGGACAGGTCGAGGTACTCGGCCAGCGCCTTGAGGACCTTGAGCACGTTGCGCTCGATCCGCACACCGGTCTGCACCCGCTCAACTTTTACCATGGTACCAAGTTACCAATTCACCCGGCGCGGGGTGGCCAGACCCGGAGGATCACCTCTACCTTGGACGACCACGCGATCTTCGGACATGGCGGGCGGAAGGGAGGGAGCACATGCCGGAACCTTCGGCCGCGCCCGGCGAAGAGCCATCGCTGGAAGGGCAGGCGACGGAAGGGCGGGCGACGGTCGGCCCGCCGAGCCGGCCGAGGTGGGCGGCCTGGCTCGTCCCGGGCTACGCGATCTCCTACGGGCTCGTCCTGCCGGCCTTCAGCGACGACTTCTGGTGGCTCGGGATCCCCGGGATGCTCGGGCTCGCGTGCGTGGTGCTCATGGCGCTGCACGTGCTGCTCGAAGGGCCGTTCCGCCGTGCCGTCCCCTACGCCACGGACGGCACCGACCGCCGGGGCCCGGTGAAGCACCACTACAAGGTCCTGATCGGGCGTTACCTCGTGCTGGTGGCGGTCGGCGCCCCGATGGTCGTCGTGCCGCTCGCCGTGGACGTCCGCTACCTCTACCCGTTCGTCGGCACGGGCATGATGGCACTGCTGCTGGGGACGAGGTTCTGGCTCCCCCAGATTCTCTACCTACGCAAGTGCGACCGCGTACTGAAGGTCTACGACTTCGAGTTCCGCTCCCCGGTGAAGAAGTCGAACCTGCGCGGCAACGGGGTACGGTCCCTGACCATGGGCGCCGCCGGCTCACCGCGCATGTCGGCCCGGGAGCCGCTGTTCTCCGACCGTTGGCCGAGGGGGATCGAGCGCGGAGTATGGTTCGCCGGAGACGACCCCTTCGGCGGGGTGATCCTCGTCCCGGACACCGGTGAGCTGATGTACATGCAGCCGGAGGTCTGGGCGGCCCAGGACACGGCCCGGCGGCAGGCCGCGCACAAGCGCCGGGAGAAGGCGCGCCAGGCCGGGCTGGCACGCAAGTCGATCTAGCCGCCCGGGGCCGTCCCGCGGCTACGGCGTGATGACGAGCTTGCCGCGCGTGTGCCCGCCGCGGCTGGCGTCGAAGGCCTCGCCCACCTTCTCCAGCGGGTACGTCCCGGCGACCTCCACCGTGAGCGCGCCGTGGTCGGCCATGGCCGCGAGCTCCGCCAGCTTCGCGCCGCTGGGGCGGACCCAGATCCAGTGGCCGCCGTGCTGTTCGACCGTGTCGTCGGCGACCGACACGTGCCGCCCGCCCTCCGCCAGGACGGCGAGCGTGGCGTCGAGCTGGCCGCCCACGAAGTCGGCGACGGCGGTCACCCCGTCGGGCGCGAGGTCGCGGACGCGCTCGACCAGGCCGTCCCCGTAGACGACGGGCTCGGCGCCGAGGCCGCGCAGGAAGTCGTGGTTCCGCTCGGAGGCCGTGCCGATGACGCGGGCGCCGCGGTCCCGTGCGATCTGGACGGCCTGGCTCCCCACCCCGCCGGACGCCGCGTGGATCAGCAGGACATCGCCCGGACCGACCTCCAGCCGGTCGAGGGAACGCTGCGCGGTCATCCCGACGAGCGGCAGCCCACCGGCCTGGTTCCAGTCGAGAGACGCGGGCTTGCGCGCCACATCGTCCGCCGCGACGGCGACATACTGCGCGAACGTCCCGGCGCCGACCACGTCCTTGCGGGCGTAGGACATGACCTCGTCGCCGTCCGCGAACTCCGGCGTGTCGGGGCCGCGGCCCCGCACCACACCGGCGACGTCCCAGCCGGGGATGACGGGGAACATCGTGTCCATCATCCCGTCCAGGCCGCCGGCCATGACCTTCCAGTCGACGGGGTTGACCCCCGCCGCGCGGACCTCGATCAGGACCTGCCCCGGGCCGACCTTCGGATCCGGGACGTCCCCGACCTTCAGGCGGGAGTTGTCAGTGGCATAGGAGTCATAGGTGACGGCGCGCATGCCCTCAACCTGCCACCCGGCCCGCCCGGCAAACATGGCGCCGTCGCGTAGGAATCCTCCTACGCTTGACATGTAGGCAAACTCCTACATATCTTCGGGCGCATGAACATCACGCATGTGCGGCTGCTGACCGTGCCGGTCTCCGACCAGGACGCGGCCAGGGACTTCTACGCGACCAAGCTCGGCTTCGAGGTGGTGGTGGACCGCTCGATGGGCCCGATGCGCTGGCTCCAGATGGCGCCGAAGGGCGCGGAGACGAACGTCGTCCTGGCGAACCATGTGCCCGGCGCAGCGCCCGGCGGCGTGCACGGTCTGATGCTGGAGACGACCGACCTCGACGCGGACTGCGAGCACCTGCGCGACGCGGGTGTGCGGGTCGAAGGCCCGCAGGACCTCCCCTGGGGCCGTCAGGCCACGCTGACCGACCCCGACGGCAACGGCATCGTGCTGGCCGCGCGGTGACGGCGGACGTCTTCGCGGCCCTGGCCAGCCCCGTCCGGCGGGAGCTCACCGCCCTCCTGCTGGACGGGCCGCGCCCGGTCAACGACCTCGCGGCGCACTTCGCGATGAGCCGCCCGAGCGTGTCGGAGCACCTCAAGGTGCTGCGCGACGCCGGACTGGTCAGCGAGCGCCGCGACGGCCGGCAGCGCCTCTACAGCCTGGAGCCCGCGCCGCTGCGGGAGCTCTCGCAGTGGCTCACCCCATACGAGCGGTTCTGGCGGGAGAAGCTCTCCGGCCTGCGCGACCTGCTGGACGAGGAGGAGCTGTGACCTCGCCGACGAGAACCACAGCACCAGCCTGGGCCTTCTGTGCGTGAGGTGCCTGCCCCCGAACGAGCCCCCGCCCGTCTTGCGGAGCCCGCTCTGTGCCACGTACTCGCCCTGGAACACCTCGCCGGCGCCGCACGCGCCGCACTGCCCGTAGCGCATATCCCCATTCGTCATGAGAGCACCCTAGGATTCGCGCACGGTGACGGGCATCGTCATAACGTGACGGCACCGCCCGAGAGCAACGGCCCCGCCGTCCGCACATACCCACGTCGGGGCGGCGCCCCGAAGGCCGCAAGCTTCCCCGGCCACAGGGCCGCCCCTTCGGCCCGGTGGCGTACGTGGGCGCGTACCGGACGGCGCGGCGCGGGTCCTCCCTCAGGGCGCGGCGCGCCTCAGGCACTACGTCTTGCGAGCGCCGACCGAGACCGTCGGGAACGTCCTGAGGCCGGGCGCCGTCACCGTCGCCGTTTCCGCCAGATGAGACATGGGAGAGGGAGAACATGAGTGGTGAGCGGGCCTCGATCGAGGTGGACGAGTTCCTGCCGCATCCGCCGGCGAAGGTGTGGCGAGCGCTCACCGAGCCGGACCTGCTGGCCCGGTGGCTGATGCCGAACGACTTCAAGGCCGTCGTCGGGCACCGCTTCACGTTCACCGCCACGCCGATCCCGGCGGTCGGCTTCGACGGGACGATCGCGTGCCGCGTCCTCGACGTCGAGGACGCGGCACTGCTGCGCATCAGCTGGCGCGGCGGCGGCCTCGACACGACGGTGACGTGGCGGCTTGTGCCCGAGGGGCGCGGTACGCGCCTGTTCGTCGAGCACGCGGGCTTCGACCTGGACGACCCCGTCAACGCCCACGCCTTCCGGGGCATGGGCAGCGGCTGGCGCTCCAACATTCACCGCTCCCTGCACGACCTCCTCACCGACCTTCCCTGACCCACCCGCCCTGAGCGAGAACCCCGCACCGGCCCACTCGGCCGTGCTGCGGCTCGACCACACGGGATGTCGGACACGGCCGGGCCTCCGGACGCTGCCGACGCGCGCACGAGCGAAGGCGTTCGGTGGCCCCGGCCCGCGCCGAGACCGACAGCGCGCCCCCGCCCGGAGGGGGCGGAGGCGCGGGCGCGGGGGCGGGGTTCCGGGCTGGGGCGGTTGCGGCATTCGGTCAGGCGACGGGCTCCAGGGGCGGGTCGTCGGCGAACTGGGTGTGGTAGAGGTCGGCGTAGCGGCCGTCCGCGGCGAGGAGCTCCTCGTGCGTGCCGCGCTCGACGATGCGGCCGCTCTCCACGACGAGGATCAGGTCGGCGGCGCGGACCGTCGACAGGCGGTGCGCGATGACCACGGCGGTGCGGCCGTCGAGGGCCTCGGTGAGGGCCTCCTGGACCGCGGCCTCGGAGGTGGAGTCGAGGTGCGCGGTGGCCTCGTCGAGGATCACGACGCGCTGGCGGGCGAGCAGGAGCCGCGCGATGGTGAGGCGCTGGCGCTCACCGCCGGACAGGCGGTAGCCCCGCTCGCCGACGATCGTGTCGAGGCCGTCGGGCAGGCCCTCGATGAGGGCGTCGAGCCGGGCGCGGCGCAGGACGTCCCAGAGCTCCTCCTCGGACGCCTCGGGGCGGGCCAGCAGGAGGTTCTCGCGGATCGACTCGTGGAACAGGTGCCCGTCCTGCGTCACCATGCCGAGCGTGTCGCGGATGGCCTGGAACGACAGGTCGCGGACGTCGACGCCGCCGAGCCGGACGGCGCCGGAGTCGACGTCGTAGAGGCGCGGCAGCAGTTGCGCGATCGTCGACTTGCCCGCGCCGGACGAGCCGACCAGGGCGACCATCTGGCCGGGCTCGGCGCGGAACGACATGTCGTGCAGGACGTCGACGCCGCCCCGGGTGTCGAGGGTGGCGACCTCTTCGAGGGAGGCGAGGGAGACCTTGTCGGCCGACGGGTAGGCGAAGGTGACGTGGTCGAACTCGACGGCCACCGGGCCCTCGGGCACGTCGCCGGGCTCGGGCTTCTCGGCGACGAGCGGCTTGAGGTCGAGCACCTCGAAGACCCGCTCGAAGCTGACGAGCGCGCTCATCACCTCGACGCGGGAGCTGGCCAGGGCGGTCAGCGGCGCGTAGAGGCGGGTGAGCAGCAGGGCGAGGGCGACGACGGCGCCGGCGTCGAGGTGGCCGCGCAGGGACAGGAACCCGCCGACGCCGTAGACGAGCGCGAGGGCGAGCGCCGAGACCATGGTCAGCGCCGTGATGAAGACGTGCTGCACCATCGCGGTGCGGACGCCGATGTCGCGGACGCGGCGGGCCCGGGCGGCGAACTCGGCCGACTCTCGGGCCGGGCGCCCGAACAGCTTCACCAGCGTCGCGCCGGGGGCGGAGAACCGCTCGGTCATCTGGGTGCTCATCGCGGCGTCGTGCGCCGCGGCCTCGCGTTCGAGCTTCGCCAGGCGGGAGCCCATCCGGCGGGCCGGGAGGACGAACACGGGCAGCAGGACCAGCGCCAGCAGAGTGATCTGCCAGGAGATCCGCACCATCACGGCGAAGGTGAGGAGCACCGTCACGAGGTTGCTGACCACTCCGGAGAGGGTGTCGCTGAACGCGCGCTGGGCGCCGATCACGTCGTTGTTGAGCCGGCTGACCAGGGCGCCGGTGCGGGTCCGGGTGAAGAACGCGACCGGCATGCGCTGCACGTGGTCGAACACGGACGTGCGCAGGTCGAGGATCAGCCCCTCGCCGATGCGCGCGGAGAGCCACCGGTTGAGGAGCCCGAGGGAGCCCTCGGCCAGCGCCAGAACCGCGATCACGATGGCGAGCCACACGACCGTGGACGTGGAGTCATGGTCGACGATCGCGTTGACGACCCATCCGGCGAGGACGGGCGTCGCGACGGCGATGACCGCCATCACCACGCTGAGCAGGAGGAAGGCCGTGAGTATGCCCCGGTGGGGGCGGGCGAAGCGGGCGATGCGGCCCAGCGTCGCCCGGGAGAACGGCCTGCTGTCCCTCGCGTTCATGGCGTGGTGCAGCGACATCCACGCCGTGACTTCCATGTCCATGGAGACCCCTGTGATCGTTAGCCTGGAACAGCAAGCATGCGACCTCAAGAAAGGTTGAGGTCAAGCCGCCGCAGGATCCCAGGGTCCCGCGGGGGTACGACAATTCCGCGAGGGGAAGGCTGCCTGTGGACATCGACGAACTCCGGTCCGACACTCCCGGCTGCGCGAAGGTGGCCCATCTCAACAACGCCGGGGCCGCGCTGCCGCCCCGTCCCGTCATCGACGCCGTCGCCGGGCACTTCGAACTGGAGTCGCTGATCGGCGGATACGAGGCCGCCGAACGCAACGAGGCGGCCATCGCGCACTTCTACGACGCCGTCGCCCGGCTGCTGGGCGCCCGCCCCGACGAGATCGCCTTCGTGGAGAACGCCACCCGGGCATGGGACATGGCGTTCTACGCGATCCCCTTCGCCGAGGGCGACCGCATCCTGACGACGACGAGCGAGTACTCCAGCAACGCGATCGCCTACCAGCAGGTGGCGGCGGCCAAGGGCGCCCGCGTGGAGGTCGTCCCGGACGAGGCCGACGGCACCCTCTCGCTGGACGCGCTGGAGGCCGAACTCGCCAAGGGCGACGTCCGGCTGGTGTCGCTGAACCACATTCCCACCCACAACGGGCTCATCAACCCGGCCGCCGAGGTCGGGCGGCTGTGCCGCGCGCACGGCGTCCTGTTCCTCCTGGACGCGTGCCAGTCGGTGGGGCATCTCGCCGTGGACGTCGAGGAGATCGGCTGCGACATCCTGTCGGCGACGGGGCGCAAGTTCCTGCGCGGCCCGCGCGGCACGGGCTTCCTCTACGTCCGGCGCGACATCCTGCGGACGCTCGTCCCGCCGTTCCTCGACCTCCAGGCCGCCGACTGGAAGGCGCCGGACGGGTTCGAGCTGCGCGACGACGCCCAGCGGTTCGAGACGTGGGAACGGCACGTCGCCGGGCAGATCGGGCTGGGCGTCGCCGCCGACTACGCGGCCGGCCTCGGGATGGAGTGGATCGAGGACCGCGTCCTTGGCCTCGCCGCCCGGCTCAGGGAGGAACTCGCCGAACGGCCCGGGATCACCGTCCTGGACCGGGGCGCGCGGCCGTCCGGCATCGTCACGTTCACCGTGGACGGACGCGAGCCGGCCGCCGTCAAGGCGGCGGCCAGGGAGCGGGGCGTCAACGTCAACGTGACCGACCCGCTCTCGCACGGATACGACCCGCACGCCCGTCCGTCGGCCGTGCGGGCCTCCGTGCACTACTACAACACCGACGAGGAACTGGAGCTGCTCCTGTCCGTGCTGTAGGCGGGCATGTCAGCCGTTGGAGCGCGCCGCACTGATGTCGGCGAGCGCCGAGGCCGAGTCCTTCTCGATCGCCAGGTCGCCGATGGACACGATGCCCACCGGACGGCCGTCCTCGATGACGGGGAGCCGCCGGACGGACCGCTCGCGCATGATCTGCGCGGCCTTGTCGAGGGAGTCGTCGGGCCCCACCGTCGCGGTCACCTTGCTGGCGATCTGGCCGATCTTGGCCTGGGCGGGGTCGCCGCCTGCGGCGAGCCCGCGCACCACCAGGTCGCGGTCGGTGACGACGCCCTTCAGGTCGTCGCCCTCCGCCACCAGGACCGCACCGATCTCCTCGTCGCGCATCGCGCGCGCCACGGTGACGATGTCGAGCTCCGGCGACACCGACGTAGGCGAGCCGGTCATGATGTCGCGGACTTTCGTGGCCATCGCTCACTCACTCCTTGCTCGTGGGTCGTAGCCGGGAACGATGCGGCCCCTACCCCTCAGACCGGGCGTCACTCATCGCGTCAGGAAGGGCGCGAGCACCCTCCGGGCGGCGGCCTCGTCCAGCACGAGCCGGTTCGGGTCCGAGGGGGCGGGACGGACGGGGATCGTGGCCGCGGCGACGCCGCCGCTCCCGTCGTACCCGCGCGCGAGCGCGCGCAGCGCCCCGGCGTCCAGCCGCGGCGTGCTGTCGATCGAACGGGCCGCGACGGCGAGGAAGCGCGCGAACCGGATCGGGTCCTTCGCCATGACCACCCCGGCCTGCCGCGCCGCCGAGGCGAGGAACTGCTGCTGGCGCCGGACGCGGTCGAGGTCCGAGCCGTCCCCGAGGCCGTGCCTGGTCCGGACGTAGGCGAGCGCCTGCTTCCCTCTCAGCCGGTGCCGGCCCGGGGGAAGGCTCAGCCCCGACTTGGCGTCGTCGACCGCCGTCGGCAGCGTCACCTCCACCCCGCCGAGGGCGTCCACCATCCGCGTGAAGCCACCGAAGTCGATCACTATGGTCTGGTCGATCCGGACGCCGGTCAGCGACTCCACCGTCCTGCGCGTGCAGGCGGCGCCGCCCCTCGGGAACGCCGTGTTGACCAGCGCCTGCCGCCCTCTGGCCCGGCCGCAGGCGGGCATCGGCACGAGCACGTCCCGCGGGATGCTCACCACCCGCGGCCTCTTCCGGTCGGCGGGGACGTGCACGAGCATCAGGGTGTCCGAGCGCGACGCGCCGCCGTAGCGGGCGTCCAGCCCGATGACCAGCACGTTCAGCGCCGTTCCCGCGGCGGGCGCGGTCGAGCCGGTCGCCGCCGGCCGCGCGTCCCGCCCGTGCAGGAGGACCGCCGGGACGAGGATCGCCGCGGCCGTCACCGCCGCGACCACGCCGAGCAGCGTCCACCGCACCATGCCCGTCACCCCTGCCATGCCCGTCACTCCCGCCATGCCCGTCCAGCGCCCCCTGCCGCGGCGCCCGTGCCGCGCCTCGTCCAGCAGCCGGCCGCGCTGGCGGGCGAGGGACGGCGGCGGCTCGTGCTCCAGGTCGCGGCCGAGGCCGCGGATCAGGTCGAGATCGTCCATGGTCACGCCTCCTCGCGGGTCGGGTCGGTGTCGCCGAGCGCCGCGCGCACCTTGCGCCGCGCCCGGTTGAGGCGGGAGCGGACCGTGCCGACCGGGATGCCGAGCGCCCGCGCCGCCTCCTCGTAGGACAGGTCGCCCCAGGCCACCAGGAGCAGGACGTCCAGGTCGCGGCGCGCCAGGCCGGACAGCGCCGCCGCCAGCGCGGGGCGGGTCGCCGACGCGGTCACCCCGGCCGCGACGCGGTCGTCGGGCCCCTCGACGGGGCCGTCCACGGGGCTGCGCCGCAGTGCCCGGTAGCGCGCGGCCTCCGCCCGGTGGTGCCGCGCCACCAGCTTCGTCGCGATGCCGAACAGCCACGGCCGCGCGTCACGCTGCTCCAGGTCGTAGCGGTTCCGCTTGCTGAACGCGACCAGGAACGTCTCCCCGACGACGTCCTCCGCCGCCTCCGGCCCGAGCCTGCGGGAGACGTACCGGTAGATCATCGCTGAGTAGCGGTCGAACAGCGCGGCGAACGCCTCGGGGTCGGCGAGCGATCTCTCGACGAGATCGGCGTCGCCCTCCCGAGCCGTCGGGGGAACGGTCATCGCGGCCACCATGGCATGCGCACCGGGCCTTCCCGTGGGGGGACGTTGTCAGCGATGTATCTCCGCGAACCCCGCACCAGGTTCACGGCGACACGGCGCGCGCCGATACGGATCCTGGCGAACCTTCCCGATAAAATGCGCATCCTCTATACGCACGGGGTTGTCGGCAGGACCGCTCCGCCGCCTGTCAGGGACGAGCAGAGGGGGTCTGCACGTGGGCGACGACGCCGAGCTCGACGCGGAACCGGCGCGCAACGGAACCGCCGAGTTCCGCGTGCCGGTGAAGGTCAACCTGACCCGTCCGGACATCGCCGTCCGCCGTCCCGCCGAGCCTCGGGACGAGCCCGGCGACGAGGCTGCGGACGAGGTCGCGGACGAGGTCGCGGACGAGGTCGTGGACGAGGCTGCGGACGAGGCCGCCGGCGAGACCTCGGACGAGGGCGGCGACGAGGGCGGCGACGAGGCGGCCGAGAAGCCGGCGGGCCCCACCTGGTACGTCCAGTTCACGCCTCCTCCCCCGGACGAGGAGCCCGAGCAGGAGGCGCCTTCCGCCGCTGCTGCTCCGCCCCCGGAGACCGAGCCCTGGCGGCCCACGTCCCGCTCCGTCCAGGATGAGGAGCCCGCCCAGGAGGACGACACCTCCTCCCCTGCGGAGCAGTCACCGGCCGAAGAGCGCCCCAAGGACGACGACGCCCGAACCACCGCGCCCCGGCAGGACCGTGCCGCCGCCGCACCGGCGGAACCGCAGGAGCGCACCGACGACGCCCGCGAGCCGCGCAGCGCCCCGCGACAGCGCCATGCCGCGCCGCCGAAGCCCGACGACGACCCGCCTCCGGCCGTCTCCCCCCGAAGCAGCGGACGCCACGCGATACGTCCCGCGGCCGAGCATCCCGAGGGCGCCCCCAAGCCGGAGGCACAGCGGGAAGCGGCGGGCGACGCCTCCGAGGCCGGCCCCGGCACGGCTCCGCCCGCCAGGGGGCGTCGGCACGCGCCCCCCTCTGACGCCGAACGCCCTCAGGGCGGGGCTCCGCACGCCGTCCCCGCGCCACCGCAACACCAGGAACACCCGGGCGACGTCCACCGACCGCGCGGCAGGCGGGCTCGCCCCGAACCGCCCGACGCCGAACGTCCGCAAGGCGCGCCCGCGCCGGCGGCGCAGCAGGGCGCACCTGGCGACGTCCGCGAGCCCCGTGCAGGCGCGGCGCCGGTGGCTCCGTCGCGGCAAGCGCCGCCTCCCCAGGGGGAACGCCCCCCGAGGGCGCCCGCACCGGCCGGGCGGCAGGCGCCGGGCGACGTCCACGAGGCGCGCGCCAACGCCGCGCCGCCCGCCCCCGCCCGGCGCGCCGCACCCCCGGAGACCGAGCACCCCCAAGGCGCTGCCCCGCGCACCGCGCCCGCACCGCCGCAACACCGGGAACGCCCCGGCGACGCCCAGGAGACGCGGAGCGACCGGGCGCTGCCCGCCCCGCACCGGCCTCCCGCGCCGCCCGAGATCGAACGCCCCCACGCCGCGGCCGCACCGGCCATGTGGCCGGAGGCGCCCGGCGACGTCCGCGGCGGCGCCTCCTCGTCCGCCGGGCCTACGCGGGTCGAGCGGTTGCCGGATCTGTCGGCGCAGGGCGGCCCCTGGGAGGCCTCGCTCCCTGCTCCGGCGGCGCGGACGTCCGGCCAGTGGAGCGTGCCCTGGGACGGGACGGCATCGCCCGCACAACCCGCACAACCCGCACAGCCCTCGCAGCCCGTCCAACCGGCTCAACCGGCTCAACCGGCTCAGCCGCCGTACCCGGCCGCGCCCGCCGAGGCGGAGAAGCGGAAGGGCAAGCGGCGCTGGCTCGTCGTCGTCGCGGCCATGCTGGTCCTCGTGGCCGGGGTCGTGGCCGGGCAGCTGCTGCGGCCGCCGCCCGACCCGACGGTGCGGATGACCCTCGCGTCGAGCCACACCTTCCCCGGCCAGGCCCCGGCGCTGCCGTGGCCAGCGGTGGGCCAGGCGGTGCTCTACGTGGACGGGGTCGGGACGATGGGCTCGTCCGGCGGGGCGGTGCCGACGCCCACGGCGAGCGTCGCCAAGGTGATGACGGCCTACGTGTACCTGAACGACCACCCGCTGAAGTCCGGCGAGGCGGGGCCGGTGCTGACGGTGTCACCGCAGGCGGCGGCGCAGATCCCGGCGCGCAAGCGGCGCGGCGAGTCGCTGCTCGGAGTCACGGCGAACCAGCGGCTGACGCAGCGCAAGGCCCTGGAGGCCCTGCTCATCATCTCGGCGAACGACGTGGCGCACGAGCTGGCGCGCTGGGACTCCGGGAGCGACCAGGCGTTCGTGGCGAAGATGAACGCCGCGGCGAAGCGCCTCGGCATGACCGGCACGCGCTACACCGACCCGAGCGGCTACCACTCCGGCACCGTCAGCACGGCCGCCGACCAGGTGAGGCTGCTGCGGGCGGCGATGGAGATCCCGGCGTTCACCGAGATCGTGAACAACCGGATGTACGTGCCGGACGGCGGCGGCTCCCCGCGGCAGGGCGGCAACTTCATCCTGGGACGCAACGGCGTGGTCGGCGGCAAGACCGGGTACACGGACGCGGCGGGCGGCAACTACGTGTTCGCCGCGCGCCGGGACGTCGGCGGCACGCAGACCCTGATCGTGGGCGCGGTGATGGGGCAGCGCTCCCCCAGCGCGGCCGACGCCGTCAACACGGCGGAGGGCATCCTCGTCGCGGCCGAGCAGGCCATGGTCGCGGTGCCGCTGGCGCGCCCCGGGCAGAGGGTCGCCTGGCTGGAGGACGGCCTCGGCGGCCGCAAGGCGCTGACCGCCGCGTCGCCGGTGAACGTCGTCGGCTGGCCCGGCCTCACCGTGCCCGTCCGCTTCGACGGCGACCCGCCCGCCGAGCCCGCGCGCGGCACGAAGGCCGGTGTCGTGGAGGCGGGCGCCGCCCGGGTGCCGGTGGAGGTCGGCACGGGACGGCCCCCGTCCATCGTCAAGCGGCTGACGCGCCTCGGCTAGGCGCGTCGGGGGTCACGCGTACAGCGCCGACAGGAAGCGGATCAGCAGGGCCTCGCGGGTGGCGGGCGGCAGGGCGTCCAGGATGGCGTTGACCATGGCCATCTCGGGCTCCGCGCCGCCCGCGAGGTCGACGCCGACCGACGCGAGCAGCCCCGCGAATCCGGCGTCGTCGAGGCTGTCGAGCTCCAGGCCGGCGAGCGCGTCGACCAGGCCGGACGGGACGTCCGGCGGCCCGGCGTCGCGGGCGGCCTTCACCGCGTCGGCGAGCGCCGCGAGGAGCGCGCCGACGTCGCTGACTCCGGTGAGCGTGAAGTGCAGGTTCGGCGGGATGCCCTGGTAGGACAGCTGCGGCTGGAAGAACCAGCCGCGTGCGCGGGCCTCGTCGGCGACGACGAACACGTCCAGCGCCGGATCGGTCGAGGCCACGGCGACGAGGGGGGCGGCGGGCTCGCCGAGCACCCGCAGGCCCGGAATCCCGGCGACGCCCGCGGCCAGCCGCTCGGCCGCCGCCATCGCGGACGCGGCGAGGTCGCGGTAGCCGCGGGCGCCGACCGCCATGAGGGTCGCCCACGCCGCGCCCAGCGGCCCGGCGCTCTTGCTGCTCTGCACGCCCGCGTTGATGACGGTGTAGCCGGGCCATTCCGCGGACGCGAAGTAGGCGCGGCGGCGGAGCGACTCGTCCGCGAACAGCACGACCGATGCCCCCTTGGGCGAGTAGCCGTACTTGTGCAGGTCGCAGGACAGGGACGTCACGCCCGGCACGGACAGGTCGAACGGCGGGACGTCCCGTCCGGCGTCGCGCAGCCAGGGCAGCACCCAGCCGCCGACGCAGGCGTCCACGTGGCACGGCACCCCGGCGGACGCCGCGATGGAGGCGATCTCCGGGACGGGGTCCATGACGCCCTGCGGATAGGACGGCGCCGACGCGACGACCAGCACCGTGCGGGGCGTGAGCGCGGCGGCGGTCGCGGCCGGGTCGGCGCGGAACGCGTCGTCGACGGGAACGTGCACGACCTCAAGGCCGAGATAGTGCGCGGCCTTGTGGAACGCGGGGTGCGCGGTCGTCGGCAGGACGATCTGCGGCGTTCCCTCCACCGGCCGGGCGTCCCGCGCCGCCTTCACCGCCAGCATGATCGACTCGGTGCCGCCGCTGGTGAAGACGCCGGTGCCGCCGCCCAGCTTGTCCGCGACGCAGCCGACGATCTGTCGTTCGAGCGCGACGATGCTCGGGAACGCCGTCGGGTCCAGGCAGTTGACCTCCAGCATCTCCTGGTAGGCGGTGGCGGCGAGGTCGTGCACGGCCTCCCGCCCGGTGTCGTAGACGTAGGCGGTGACCTGGCCGCCGCGTACGGGCAGGTCGGCGCTCCGCAGACCGGCGAGTTCGTCGAGCAGTTCGGCGCCGGGGCGCCCGGCTTCGGGAAGGCGTTCAGACGGCATGTTCCGGTGTTCCCTCGATCGGGCGGTGGACGGCGGCCTGCCGGCGGTAGGCCAGCAGGAGGGGGACGCTGAGCAGCAGCAGAGCGGCCGGGACGAGCGTGAACCCGGCGGTCAGCCCGGTGAGGGCCGACTCCGGCTGGACGACGGGGGTGTCGAGGTCGGAGGACTGGAACGACGAGGCGGCCAGGATCAGCGCGAACACGCCGGGCCCGAGGGCGAGCGCACCCGTCTCCGCCGCCGTCCACAGCCCGGTGAAGGCGCCGGACTGCGCGTGGCCCGTCCGCCCGGCGTCGGCGTGGACGGTCTCGGGCATCAGCGACAGCGGAAGCAGCTGCACGGCCGCGTAGCAGACGCCGACCAGGGCGCTGAGGGCCAGGACCCCGGCGGTGGAGGTGATGAGCGGGTAGGCGGCGACGCCGGTCGCGGCGAACACCACCAGCGCCGCCGCGTAGCAGCCGACCTCCCCGTACCGGCGCGCCAGCCACCGCCACAGCGGGACCGCGAACGCGCTCGGCGCGACCATGCAGACGAACATCGCCGAGGTGAGCCCGTAGTCGTCCAGCCGGTACGTCGCGACGTACGGCGCGCCCGCCAGCATGATCGCGACGGCGAGGGTGTTCCCGACGTGCGCGCCGAGCAGCAGGAAGAACGGCCGGTTGCCGCGCGCGGTGCGCAGCGCGGCGGCGAGGCCGAGCGGGTGCGGCCCCGGGCGGGACGGGATCCAGCGGGTGGCCAGCGTGCTCGCCACCATCGCCGCGCCCATGACGAGCCCGATCACGGCCCCCATCAGGGCGTATCCCGCGCGCCCTCCCCCAGCGGCGCCGGTCAGGACGGGCGCGAGCCCGCCCGCGACCAGGATGCCGACCGTCAGGCAGACGACCCGCCACGCCATCGCCCGGCCCCGCTCGGACGGCTCGCCGGAGATCTCCGCGGGCAGCGCCACGTACGGCACCTGGAAACACGCGAACGCACTGGCGGCCAGCAGGAACATGAGTGCGGCCCAGCCGGCCGCGAACCCGGGCGAGTCGACCGGCACGGCGAACATCGCGGCGAAGAGGACCGGCAGGGTCAGCGCGCCCAGCAGCAGGAAGCGGGTGCGGCGGCCTGTCCGGACGGCCTCGCGGTCGCTGGCGGCGCCGACGACCGGGTTGAGGAGCACGTCCCAGGCTTTCGGGACCACGAGGACGGCCCCGGCGATCGCGGCGGACACGCCGAGGACGTCGGTGAGGTAGTAGAGGAGCAGGAGGCCGGGGACCGAGGAGAACACGCCGGTGCCGATCGAGCCGACGCCGTAGCCGAGGAGCCGCCGCCGGGGCAGCGCACCGCTCATCCGGGGCTGCCGGCGGGCGGGCTGATCGCCGCGGCGACCGTCCGGCGCATGTGGGCGCGGAACCGGGCGACCGCCTCCGGGTCGTCCAGTTTCCGGCGTTTCCCCTGCTGGTCGAGGAGGCCGCCGGAGCCGAACCCGTGCGTGCACCAGACGACCGTCCACACGAGGAAGTCGAGGTCGACCTCCTCACCGACGACCCCGCGGACGGCCCCGCTGACGATCTCCATCAGCGGCCGGACGTAGTCGTCGTCGAGATGCGCGACGTCGGCGGCGTCCGACAGCCAGCGGTGCATCCACAGTGCGGGGATCTCGGGCCGCGCCATGCAGAGTTCGACGTACCGGTCGACGAGGGTGAGGACGCCCTCCAGGTCCGGGGTCATCTCGGCGAGGGCCTCCTCCAGCACCTGCCGCTCGGCCCGGTGGGCGCGCTCCATGACGATGAGGTACAGGTCGCGCTTCCCGCCGACGTGGTAGGCCACGGTCGCGACGTTCAGCCCGGCGGCCTCGGCGATCATCCGGGTGGACGTGCCGTCGTAGCCGAGGGCCGCGAACAGCCGGGTGGCGGCCTCGATGATCCGGTCTCGTCCGGAGTCGGTGCTGCTCATCCGCCCAAGCTAGGCGCTCCGACCGTCCCGGTCAATCGTTTGATTGAGCCGCCCCCGGGGGCCCGGAGAGCCGGACGGTCAGCACCATCTCCAGTTCCAGCCGCAGCTCCGGCTCGTACATCCGTTCACCGAACAGCTCCTCCAGCTGGTGCAGCCGGTACCGGACGGTCTGCGGGTGGACGTGCAGCCGGTTCGCGACCTCGGTGGCGTTGAACCCGTTCTGCAGGCAGGCCAGCAGCGTGCGCATGAGCCGCTCGCGGTGCCGGGGCCGGACCTCCTTCAGCGGCGCGAGCCGCAGCTCGGCGACGGCGCGGACCAGCTCCTCGTCCTTGAAGACGACGAGCGCCGGCATGTGCTCGGCGCAGCGGATCAGCCGGTCGGACGGCAGGACGCCGCGGCGCGCGAGCGGCAGCGCCTCCCGGGCCCAGCGCAGCGACCTGGCCGCGTCCTCGGTGCGGACGGTCGGGCCGAGCGCGGCGACCCAGTCGCGCAGCGCCGACTCCAGCATCCGGCCGCGCCCCGGGCCCTCCGGGTCGGGCACGAGGAGGCAGGGTTCGCGGCGGTCGACGTCGGCGAGCACGTCGGGCGGCAGGGACGGGTGCGAGAAGGGCCGCCGCCCCCGCTCGTACAGGACGACGGCGGCGACGGTGCGCGGGACGCGCCACCGGGCGAGGCGGGCCAGGTCGGCGACGGCCTGCGGGGCGGCGGGCGGCTCGGCGAGCAGCAGGTCGAGCAGCCGGCGGCGGCGGTGCTCCAGCTCGCCGGCCTCCTGCTCGCGGGCCTTGGTGTAGCCCTCGGTGGCGGCGCGGGCGATCTCGTCCAGGAAGGCGAAGATCGCCTCGGCGATGCCGGCGAGGGTGCGGCGGGAGATGTCGTACCGCTCGGACTCGGCGGCGAGCCTTCGCCAGGCGACGCGGGCGCCGAGCCGCAGCGAGGTCTGCAGGATGTCCAGGTTGCGGCCCTCGCGCGCCTCCGCCCAGCCGATCTCCCGGTAGACGGCGGCGACCGGCTCCCAGGAGCTCTCCGGGTCCATGATGAGGTCGACGAACTGGCGCAGCGCACCCTCGACGGCCAGCCGGACGAGGCGCGCGTACTCCTCGTCCTGCGGGCGGGAGTACTCGGGGATCCCGGCGAGGATCTCCTCGATCATCTCCTCGGCGAGGGCGTCCAGATGGGGCCGGAACACGGTGGACAGCTCGCGGGGGACGCCGGCCCAGGGCTCCAGCGGCGAGCGCTGATCGAGGCTCGTGGTCACCGTTTCGCACCTCCCGCTCCGGAAGCTACCGACGCCCGGCCCGGGAGGCTGCACGACGCGGCGCGCATTGCGCCGCGTCACTTGTCAGCGGACTGACAAACCCTCCGCGTCCCACCGGAGCGCCGTGCGGAACGAGCCTCACGCACGGCGGGGGCTCGGGGCGGCGAACACGGCCGCGACGCCGAGGGCGAGGTAGATCAGCCCTGTCGCGTACCGCTGCCGGCGCCGGAACGCGGGACGGGCCCGCAGCCACGTCCCGATCGAGCCGGCGGCGACCGCGTACACGATGTCGGCGGCCAGCCCGATCAGCGCGGTAGCGGCCCCCATCACCGCGATCTGCAGCGGCACCGCGCCCGCGTCCTGGTCGACGAACTGGGGCAGGAACGCGAGGAAGAACAGCACGACCTTCGGGTTGAGGACGTTGACGAGCACGCCGTCCAGGTAGACGCGGTGAAGCGGCCGCGGTTCGAGGTCGGGCTCGCCGGCGTCGTGGCGGCCGCGCAGCGCCCGGTACGCGAGGTAGACGAGGTAGGCGGCACCCGCGTAACGAAGGAACCCGAACGCCGTCGCGGACGCGGCGACGATCGCGGACAGCCCGCCCGCCGCCGCGGCGATGTGGACCAGCGTGCCGGTCTCGACCCCGAGCGCGGACGCGATCCCGGCGCGGCGGCCCTCCCCGACGCTGCGCGCGGTGATGTAGAGGTGGTTCGGACCCGGGATGGCGACGAGCGTCAGGGCGGCCAGCAGGAACAGCAGCGGGTTGGTCATGGAGGCACGCTAGGACCGGATTGGCCCGTCCTCTAGGTCCAATCTCCGTCGAGCATCATGGACCAATCAGCTCGGGGTGGGGGCGGCGAACGCGCCGGCCAGCACGAGCCGCCCGGCGGTGCGGACCATCGCGGCGACCTCCTCGGCCGGCTGCCGCAGCGACGCCAGGCTGATCAGCGCGGCGAGCAGGATGTGCCCGAGGACGATCTCGACGTCGTCCCGCTCGGGCACCGGGTCGCCGATCGCCGTCGAGAGCCGGTCGCGCAGGAACAGGAACAGCACGGTGCGGTCGTCGTCGACGCTGGAGTCGTCCGAGGTCACGGCCTGGATGATCGCCGACGTCAGGGTCGGCTCCGCCGCCGCGACGTACACGATGCGCTCCAGCAGCGCGGTGAGGCGCTCCTGCGGGGTGTCGCCGACGGCGAGCGCGTCGACGTCGTCGGTGACGCGGTGCGCCCACGTCGCCGCCACCTCGGTGAGCAGGTGGTCCTTGGTGGCGAAGTACCGGTAGACGGTCGCGCGGGCGACCCCGGCGCGGTCGGCCACGTCGTGCATGGTGACGGCCGGGTAGCCGCCCTCCAGCGCGAGCTCGCGGGCCGAGTCGATCAGGCGCTCGCGCCGCGCCTGCTGGTCCTTGCTCAGCGTCCGCGTGACGGTGAACCGCGCCTCGCCGCTCAAATCGTCCTGCCTCTCCGCCTGGCCCGCCTCGCCGTGACCGTTCCCCATTCTTCCGTACATCGCCCCCTAACGCGCCAATCCCGGGCGTATGCCCCTTTACCGACAGCGCGTCCCGGTTCACGATAGACCTACCGCTTGCTTGGGTGAGACGCTAGTCTCGACTCACGTCTCTCCCCTCCCGCCCCCGAGGAGCGAGCCCATGGACATCGACCTTCTCGACGGCGAGATGTACGCCACCGACCCCTGGTCCGTCTACGCGAGGCTCCGCGCCGAGGCGCCCGTCTACCACGACGCGGAGAACGGGCTGTGGGGCGTCGCGCGGCACGCCGACGTGTTCGCGGTCGAGCGGAACCCCAAGGTGTGGACGAACTCCGGCGGGTACCGCCCGCAACTGCCGGCCGACCCCTCGATGATCGGGCAGGACGACCCCGAGCACGCGCACCGGCGCCGCATGGTCTACCAGCGCTTCACCCCGCGCGGTGTCTCCCGCTACGCCGACCGCATCCGGTCGACCGCCGTCGACTGCATCACCGCGGCCCTGGAAGCGGGGACCGTGGACGCCGTCCCGGCGCTGGCCGCTCCCCTGCCCGCCCGCGTCATCGGCTGGCTCCTCGGCTTCCCCGAGGACATGTGGCCGCGCCTCGTCCACTGGTCGGCGACGGCCGTGTACGCGGGCGGCGGCCTGCGCTACATCACCGACGACGCGACGATCGCCGCTGGGGAGTACGCCCTCGCGGTGCTGGAGATGGCGAAGGACCGCCGCGCCCGCCCGACCGACGACCTGCTGTCGATCTGGTCGAACGCGGGCCCGGACCAGCCCGCCTACGACGACGAGCACCTCGCGCACGAGGCCCTGCTCCTCCTCGTCGGCGGCGCGGAGACGACCCGCACGGTCATCGCGACCGCCCTGGACGCCCTCATCCAGAATCCGGCGCAATGGCGGAAACTGCGCGACGACCCGTCCCTCATCCCGGACGCCGTCGAGGAGTTCGTCCGCTGGACCACCCCGATCCTCAACATGTGCCGCGTCGCCGCCACCGACGCAGAGATAGCGGGCGTGCGGATCCCGGCGGGCGGCCAGATCCTCCTGATGTACGGCTCCGCCAACCGCGACGAGTCGGTGTTCGAAGCCCCGGACGTCTTCGACGTGACCCGCCGCCCGGGCGACCACCTAGCCTTCGGCCTGGGCCCCCACTTCTGCCTGGGCGCGTCCTTGGCCCGCCTGGAACTCCAGATCTTCTTCGAAGAGTTCATAGCCCGCGTGGACACGGCGGAATGGGCCGACGACGAGGGCCCCCGAATCCTCCGCAACGCCTTCGTCAGAGGCGTGACCGAATTCCCGGTGACCCTGACGCCCCGCTGACCGGCTACGCGAAGGGAACCAGGGCCGGCCGCCGCGGGACCTGGCGCTCGTGACGCCGGTCGAGCCTCGCCGGGGAAGGGGCTATTGGCCGGTTCGCCGGAGCGCTTTGCCGAGGACGGCGCGGATGTGGTCCGGATCGGCCTCGTCGTCGTCGAGGAGGATGGCCGCGCACAGGCCGTCGGACACGGCGACGAAGGCTTCGACCGCGTCCGGGTCGTCCGTCTGCGTTCGGGCGAGTTCCGCGACGTTGTCGCGCCAGCGTCGCGCTACCGGCCGCAGGGCGGGCCGGCGGGCGGCCAGAGTAGACAGCTCCCGTTCGGCAAGGGCGCGCTCCCGGCCCGGACCGGCGGATTCGGCGATGAGCCGGGCGAGACCGCCGACCGGGTCGTCGTCGGACTCGATGAGGCGGCGTATGCGCCGGGTGTACTCGTCCGTGACGCTGCTCAGGGCCGCGACCAGGAGGTCGTCCAAGGTCGCGAAGTAGTAGAGGGTGAGGCTGGTGGTGATCCCCGCCTCCTTGGCGACGCCGCGATGGGTGACACCCGTGGCGCCGTCCCGGCGGATGATCGCCAGGGTCGCCTCGATGATCTGGGCCCTGCGGCGTTCACCGCGCGCTCTCCGCCCGTCAACGGTGCCGTGCTCAGCCGCCATCCTCGTGCTCACCCGTCGTCGCCGCTCATGCTCGTCGAGGCTATCGGCTCCGCCTCACGATCAGCGGCCCCGAGGGGCCGCAGGTGGCGCAGTGCCGTGAAGCAGACCAGCGAAGCGGCCGCCACGGCGATGCCCGCCACCGCGGCGGCGGTGTTGAGTCCGCTGGTGAACGCGGTCCTCGCGCCGTCGAAGGCCGCGGGCGGCAGCCGGTCCGCGACGGACGAGGCTCCAGAAAGGCTGTCTCGGTAGGTGTCGGCGTCGGACGGCGTCAGCCCGGAGGGCGCCTCGACTCCGCTCCGGTACAGCACGGTGGTGAGGCTTCCCAGGAGCGCGACTCCCACCGCGACGCCGAGTTCCTGAACGGTCTCGGAGAGCGCGGCCGCTGATCCGGACTTCTCCGCCGGCGCCGCGCCCACGACGATGTCGGTACCGAGCGCGGCGATGACGCCGAGTCCGAGGTACACGAACGCGAATCCGGCGATCACGCTGGGCCTGCTGCCGGTCCCGGCGAAGGCGAGCAGCACGTATCCGGACAGCGACAGGGCCAGCGCGGCCGCCATGACAACGCCGGGTGACATCCGGCCGGCCAGGAGCGGGGCGCCGATGGCGCCGACGAGCATCGCCAGTGCGGGCGGCCCCATCCACAGCCCCGCCGCCGTCGGCGAGAGGCCCTCGACGAACTGCAGGTACTGGGTGACCAGGAACATCACCCCACCGAAACCGACCAGACCGACCAGCAGGACGGCCAGCGCCGCGCGGAAGGCCCGGCCGGTGAAGAGCTTCATGTCCAGCAGCGGCTCGCTCAGGCGCAACTGGCGGCGGACGAACGCGACCGCGGCGCCCCCGCCGACGAGAACGGCGGCCGATGCCCGGGCGTCGAGGCCGTGGACCGCCGCGTGCTTGAGCGCGTAGGTGACCGGCAGCATCGCCGCGAGGGACAACCCGACGCTCGGCAGGTCGGGACAGCCGCCGGAGGTCCGGTACTCCGGCAGCAGCGCCGGCGCGCCGGCCAGCACCAGCACGGCGACCGGCACGGCGACGAGGAAGGCCGCACCCCACCAGAAGCCGGCGACCAGCGCACCGCCCGTGACCGGACCCGCCGCCATCCCGAGGGCGAACATCGTCGCCCACACGCCGATCGCCAGCGCCCGCTGCCGGACGTCGGCGAACATGTTGCTGATCAGCGACAGCGTCGACGGCATGAGCGTCGCGCCGGCCACTCCGAGCAGTGCCCGCGCCACGATCAGCCACAGCGCGCTCGGAGCGAACGCCGCGAAGACCGAGGCCGCGCCGAACGCCGCCACTCCGATCATCAGCAGTCGGCGCCGTCCGACCCGGTCCCCCCACGTCCCCATCGTGATCAGGAAGCCCGCGATGAAGAAGCCGTAGGCGTCCATGATCCACAGCGTCTCCGTCGCGGTCGGCTCCAGATCCGCGGACAAGCTCGGAACGACGAGGTAGAGCGCCGTCACGTCGAGCCCCAGCAGCAGGGTCGGCAGCGCGAGCAACGCGAGCCCCGCCCACTCGCGCCACCCTGCGCGCACCGACCGCTCCATGCACACCACGCCCCGTCGTCAGTAGTTGAACGAACGTACTACTTGTACCATGGTTCAACTTGTGACGCCGGCGAGACCCGCGACCTCGCGATCCTCACCACCAAGAACCAGGCCGTCGAAACCGCCGCCCTGGACCCCGAGGCCGCTTCCGTCAGGTCGCCGGTTGGACGGGCTGGCGGAGGACGGTCTTGAACTTGGCGGGCTCGGTGCGGCGGTGGTCGCCGAGGTAGATCTCGTGGTGGGGCCCGGACATGCGCAGGCCGTTGGCGGCGAGGTACTCGTGGTGGAGCCTGGCGAGCGCGGGGCCTTCGTCGTCGTAGGGCCCGACGTGCAGGAGCTGGGCGCAGGTCCCCTCCTTCAGGGCCTCCCGACGGACCTCGGCGATCGCGGGGAGGCCCTTCTTCGCCAGCGCGGCCCGCTTGGCCTCCTCGATGACGTCCTCGGTGATCCAGTCGGGCTGGCTGATGAGCATGCGCCACTGCCAGGCGTCCTTGACGCGGGTGACGAACACCTCCGGGTCGTCGGCCCACCACAGCCCTTCGAGCGGCCCGACGACGAAGTCCCGGCCGAGAGCCTTGCTGTCGAACTTGATCGTGTAGGCGACGGCGTAGAGCGCCTCGACGGCACGGGCGTAGTCGTCGCTGGTGTTGGGGTCGCCGCTGCCGTCGACGGCGATGAACTGCTGCGCGGGCACGTCGACCAGCGCCCAGTCGGTGTTCCTGGGCGCGTAGCACTGCTTGAGGTCTCGTTTGACGTCATAGCGGTCCATTGCCGTCTGCCTTCTTCTCAAGAGATCGGTCGTCGACTAGGGCTGCCCGGTACTCGGTCAGCCATTGCTGCTCGGCAGCCAACTGGCCCAGCGCGTAATCGAAGGTGGCGCGGACGAAGTCGGGCACGTCAGGCTGCGCGTCGCGGGCCGCCCTGATGGTGGCCGTCCTCTCCGCCAGGGCAGCGGCCCGCTGGTCGAGCGCGGCCCGCAGGCGCTCGGGCGGGATGACGGGCTGGTTGGCCAGACCGACCAGCAGCGGCGGGAACACCGGCCGCAGTTCGGCCACCGCGGCCTCGGCAGCCCGCGCGCAGGCCCGGTACCCCTCCGGCGTCGGCCCGTAGACCCGGCGGGCCTTCCCCCGGCCGCCCTGCGGCGCGTCCACCTCGGCGATCAGCCCGCGGTCCCGGAGCCGGGTCAGCAGGTAGTAGATCGAACTGAAACCGATCTCGGTCCACTCGCGCATGCCCCGGGCGTCGATGACGTCGTCCAGCTCGTAGCCGTGCCTCGGCTTCTCCACGAGCAGGCCGAGCAGCGTCAACTCCGCGGGCGTCAGGTCAGCGGCCACGGAGTTACTCTAGCGCTAGAATAAAGCGCTGCGGTCCGTCACTGGGGAGCGGGCCACTCCTCGGCCAGGAGCGCGTAGGAGAGACCGTCGAGCCATCCCTTGGTGCGGTGGAGAGAGTCCTTCACCGTGTGCTGTTCGCGGCGCATCCCCACCCGCTCCATCAGCCGCCACGAAGCCTCGTTGTCGTAGAAGCACTCAGCGTGCAGGCGGCGCAGGCCAAGGCTCCCGAAGGAGAGGTCGATGAGGGCGCGTACCGCTTCGGTGGCGTAGCCCTTGCCGCCGTAGGAGGGGTCCAACGTCCACCCCAGCTCTCCCTGGACGCCTTTCGCCTGGTCAGCGACCTCCTCCTGGGCCCAAGCGTCCTGGACCTGCAGCGTCAGATCACCGATCACCCGGCCGTCCAGTTCGATGATGAGCAGGTCCGCGAGCCGGTCCTCGCGGAGGAAACGCTCACGGTAGTCGTCGTGGGACTCCGTGGCCGCCGTGACCCATTCCTGGGTCTCCGGCCGTTGCCGGTAGACCCAGGTCGCGTCCACGTCGTCGGGGGCGGCCCGGCGCAACAGCAGTCGGCCGGTGGAAACCGGCCAGTCCAGCGTGTCAAGAGGGTGGCGCATGGGCCTCATGCTGGCAGAGGGCCTTGGAGACGCACAAAAGTGCCGGGAGACCTACGGGGCCGCAGGCGGCGCACGACCCGTTTCATGCCGACCACGGTCCGGTACCGATCCCGGGCCTCGAACTCCTGCCAGCTCCACACGGTGGGGTGCCCGGCCTCGGCGCACAGGTGCAGGATCTGGTCGTCGCCGGCGACGACTCCCACGTGAGCGCCCCACGCATTCCGGGTGGCGTTGAACAGGACCAGGTCGAGAGGACGTGCCGTTGTCACCCGCTCGGTGAATTCCACATCGTCCCAGAGGTCACTCGACCGCAGGTCAGGCGGGTCGAGTCCGAACATCCTGAGCACCTCATAAGCGAACAGCTGGCAGTTGGCCCCGTCGGCGAGCCCGGGCCGGTCGGTCACCAGAGGTGACCCCGGAAAGCGCGCACCGACATACGGAGTGGCCCACAGACCATCCGGCAATTTCTTCAGCACGGCCCCTCCGGTGACAGTGCGTTAAACGGCGCGGTCGAGGTGGGACGTGAGGGTGCTCGACTCGCGGGCTTCCAGGAGTTCGTCCCAGTGCTCTTCCGCCCAGGCGCAGGCGGCCGCCATCGGTTCGAGCATGCTGCGGCCCAGCGAAGTCAGTTCGTACTCCACGTGCGGCGTCGCTTCGGCGTAGACGGTGCGCTTGACGAGGCCGTCGCGTTCGAGGGACCGCAGCGACTGGGTGAGGACCTTGGGGGTGACGCGGCTGAGCGGCACGCGCAATTCGGAATACCGGCGGGGCCCGTTCTCAAGGCAGCGGATGACGAGCCCGGCCCACTTGTCACCGAACCGGATCGGGTTGAGCGAGGACGGGCACAGCTCGTCGAACATGTCGGCGGGCAGGGGTTCCCTCATGGCCTCACGATAGCCGGTATCCAGGCGGTAACCACGGCCCCCGATAGCGTCCGCGCAGCGGTCGGGCACAGGAGCTCCGGCCCTGGTGAAAGGGTCGCTCATGAACATCGTGGTCTTCGGTGCGGGTGGACGGGCCGGGCGGCAGGCGGTCGCCGAGGCACGCCGGCGCGGCCACCAGGTCACCGCCGTGGTGCGCGACCCCGCGAGTCACGGTGACCTGACCGACGTGCGGGTCGTGGCGGGTGACGTCACGGACGCGGAGAGCGTCGAGCGGGCGGCCGCGGGGCAGGACGCCGCCGTCAGCGCCGCCGCGGACCTGACGGTGCCGCCGCACGACTTCTTCACCGCGTCGGCTCGCGCCCTCGGCGCCGGCCTGGCGAAGGCGGGCGTGCGCCGCCTGGTGGTGGTCGGCCTCGCATCGATCATGCCGGGGGCGTCCGGTGCTCCCCTGATGGACGAGCCCGGCTACCCCGACGAGTACCGCTCCTTCTACCTCGGCCACGCGGCGGGCCTGGAGGAGCTCAGGACCTGCGACCTCGACTGGGCGTACGTGGCTCCCGCGGGTGACTTCGACCATGGCGGCGCCCGCACCGGCGGGTACCGGGTCGCCGACCATGGAGACCCGGCCAGCCGGATCACGTACGCGGACTTCGCGATCGCGCTGCTCGACGAGATCGAGACGCCCCGCCACCGCCGGACCGCGGTCAGCATCCGGGAGGCGTAGCCCGTCCGCGTTGTCCCAGCCCGCATCAGGGACGCTCGCCGAGGTGACGCGGAACATCCGGTCACCGATCAGCCATGACCCAGGCGAGGCGGTGGCACGGAGCACGAGCGCTCCGCCACCTACTGAGACGCGGTCCGTCCGGTCGCCCCGGCGGAAGGTACGGGCGACCGGACGGACCGAGTTCGTGGGTCAGGCCACGTCGAGACCGCGGCGGCGGTCGGCCCACTGGAGGGAGTGGCGGATGGCGTCCTCGACGGTGTACTCGGGCTTCCAGTCGAGCAGGTCCCAGGCCTTGGCCGGGTCGACGTAGGCGCCGACCACGTCGCCGGGGCGGGCGGGGGCGTCCTCGGCCCGGAAGGAGTCGCCGACGACCTCGCGGAAGGCGGCGACGAGCTCGCGGACGGTGACGCCGTCGCCGGTGCCGAGGTTGATCACTTCGTAGCGGGCGTGGTCGCCGGCCGGCGGGATGATCGCGTCGAAGCGGGCGGCGGCCGCGTGGAAGGCGCGGGCGATGTCCCAGACGTGGATGTAGTCGCGGATCGCGGTGCCGTCGCGGGTCTCCCAGTCCACCCCGGTGATCTTGAAGGGCACGCCCGTCGCGTAGCACTCGATCATCTTGCCGAGGGCGTGGGTGGGCTTGCTGTTCTGCAGGCCGGTGCGCAGGCGCGGGTCGGCGCCGATCGGGTTGAGGTAGCGCAGCGAGATGACGCGCAGCCCGTAGGCCTCGCAGAAGTCCCGCAGGAGCAGCTCCGCCATCATCTTCGAGCGGGTGTAGGGGTTCTGCGGTTCGAGTTCGGACGTCTCGGTGACCGACAGGTCGGCCTCCGGGCGGTACATCCCCGCGGTGGACGCGAAGATCATCCGATCGCAGCCGTTGCGGACGAGGTGGCCCGCGAGATCGAGGGTCTTGGACAGGTTGACCCGGTAGTAGCGCAGCGGGTCCGTCATCGAGTCGGGCACCACGATCAGCGCGGCGCAGTGCACGGTGAGCGCGATGTCGGGGTGGTCGCGGAAGATCTCGTCGATGAGGTCCCCGTCCCCGATGTCGCCCTGGTAGAAGACCTTGCCGTCGGTGAACTCCCGCCGTCCGGTGATGAGGCTGTCGAGCACCACGGGAGTGGCGCCGCGCTCGGTGAAGGCGGAGGCGATCGTGCTGCCGATGAAGCCGGCTCCCCCTGTGATCAGCACTTTCATGTGGCATCCCTGCAGGCCAGTGCGTCCCCTGAAGTTCCAGCCACAGGATGAGCAGGCGGCGGCGGGCGGTCAATGTCCCGCGTTCGAGGTGACCGGGTCCGGACTCGCGTGAACCGGCCGGGCCCGGCCGCGTCCGCGCACGAGCCTTCCCCCGAGTACTCGTCCTGCGAGGTCGCAAACCGGGCTCCGGCAATCGGACGGCCGAAACGAAGTACAGCGTTTGCAGGATCCGCCGGGCCCGCGCAGCGGTCATCGTCGGTGCATGGAACCGATCCGTGTCCTCATCGTGGACGATCACGCGCTCTTCGCCGAGGCCCTCGCGGCACGGCTGGGACGCGAGCCCGATCTGGTGATCCTCCCGATCGCCGCCGACGTGCGGCGCGCGCTGGCGCTGACCGCCGCCGAGCGCCCGCGGGTCCTCGTCCTCGACATGACGCTGGACACGGAGAACGGGCTGGACGTCCTGGAGCGGGTCCGCAAGCGGTACCCGCACGTCCGGGTCGTCATGCTGACCGCGATGAGCGACGTGGACGCGATGGTGCGGGCGGTCCGGACCGGCGCGGTGGGCTGGGTGGAGAAGACCGAGAGCGCCGACCTCGTCGCCCGGGTGATCCGGTCCGCGGCGCGGCAGGGCGGCTGGATCCCCCCGGACGTGCTCGGCGAGGTGCTGCGCAGGCTGACCGAGGGCGGTGGCGACGGGCTGATCGCCGAGCTGACGCCGCGGGAGCGCGAGGTCCTGCAGTGCATGGTGGACGGCCTCGGCCGCGCGGAGATCGCCGAGCGGCTGGGCCTGTCGGCGAACACCGTCCGCACCCACACGCAGAACCTGCTGGCCAAGCTCGACCTGCACTCCGCCCTGGAGGCGATCACCCTCGCGATGCGCGCCGGCATGCGGCCGACCTCGGACGACTACTGAGCGTGGGGCGCGCTCTGGTGCAAACGGCGTAGAGCGGGGTCGTCATTTGTGTGATTCCTCCGGACAGGCGGCTTCCTACGCTCGGCCATGACGGAGCCGGAGGGGGAACCGTGGAGATCGACGAAGTCGCCGCGCGGGTGGTCCGGAGCTACTGGGCGCTCCTGCTGGTCATGACGCTCCTCCCCCTGGTTCTGGTCGGCCTCGCCATGAGCGGGCGGGAGCCGCCGTACACGGCCGCGACGCGGTTGCAGGCGAGCAGCAGGGCGACCGACGCGGCCCCCGGGGACGCGGGCGTGTCCATCGTGGTCAGCCAGGTGAAGGCGTTCGCGACCAGCGAGAACCTGCTGAGCGGGGTCCTGCGGCAGCAGCACGCCGACCGGTCGACGGTGAAGACGGCGAAGGCGATCGGGGTGACCGGGCTCGGGACGTCCACCGTGGTGGAGCTGTCGGTGAAGGACCGCGACCCGGGCGTGGCGCGGCGGCTGACCGACGCGCTCGGCGCCGCGGTCGTCAAGGAGATCAACGAGTCGAACCAGGGCGCGATCCGGCAGCAGATGGACGACATCGACAAGCGCGTTCGGACGCTGGAGAAGCGTCTCGGCCCGCTGTCGCGGCGGGCGGGCGCGCAGCCGAACCCCGACATCGGCGCCGCCAACGAGCGCGAGCGGGTGCAGGCGGAGCTCACCGACCTGCGGTCGAACCGGTCGGACCTGCAGACGCAGCTGTCGTCGGCCGGGACGGCGTCGGTGGTGCAGCCGGCGGTCCTGGCACCGCGCACGAACCCGGTCGTGATGACGGCGGCCATCGCGGGGCTGGTCGGGCTGGTCGGCGGCATCCTGATCGCGGTGGTGACGGAGACGGCCCGTCCCACGATCCCGGGGCAGCGGCGGGTCGCGCGGCGGCTCGGGGTTCCGCTGCTCGGCTGGGCCGACCGGGGGCCCGAGCAGCTCGCCGACCTCGGGCGGCGCGTCCGGCTCGCGGTGAAGAAGGAGGGGGTCGGACGGGTCGCGCTGGTCGGTGCGCCCGGCCCGCTGCCGGCCGGCGTGGTGTCGTCGGTCGCGTCCGCCGTCTACGGGGACGGCACGAAGGTCGTCACGGCCCGCCCCGGAGACGACGCCCCGGACGGCGAAGGCGACGGCGACGGCAAGGGCGGGACGCCGCCGGCCGGCGGCGGGTCCGGCAAGGGGAAGAGCAGCACGTCGGTGGTCCGTGCCGGCACCGCCGTAATGGCGAAGAAGGCGGTCCCGGTGCGCCGGCTCTGCCAGGTGCACGCGTTCGAGGAGATCGATCCGGGCTCGGACGACGTGGTCGGCGTGGTCGTGGTGGTCGGTCCGGTGACGAGGGCGGCGGGGCTGGAGACCGTCCGCGACCTGGTCGCCGCGTCCGGCTGGCCGCTGCTCGGCGTCGTCGGCGCGGCCCGGAAGATCAAGGGGTGACCAGATGAGTACGTCCGTTCCGTTCACGGTTCCGTCGGTGTCCGGTGAGGCCGCCGACGCCGTCGTCAAGGTGCTCGACTCGGGTTGGATCACGACGGGGCCGCAGACGGCCGCGTTCGAGCAGGAGTTCGCCGATCATCTGGGCGCCGCGCACGTCGTCGCGGTCTCCTCGTGCACGGCCGCGCTGGAGCTGTGCCTGCGGGCGCTGGACCTCCCCCCGGGTTCGGCGGTGCTGACGCCGAGCCTGACGTTCTGCGGCGCGATCAACGCGATCCTGCACGCGGGGCACCGGCCCGTGCTGGTCGACATCGACGAGGACACGCTGGTCCCGAGCCCCGAGACGGTCGCGGCGGCGGCCCGCCGCGCCGTTCCCGCGGCGATGGTCGTCCAGAACCAGGGCGGCTACCCGGTGGACGTCGCGGCGCTCGCCGCGGCGGCGGGCCTGGACCGGACGAAGGTCGTCGAGGACGCGGCGCACGGTCCCGGCGCCGGACGCGGCGGCAGGCCGGTCGGGTCGGAGTCGTTCGCGGCCTGCTTCTCCTTCTACGCCACCAAGAACATGCCGATCGGCGAGGGCGGCGCGGTGGCGTCGAGCGACGGGGAGTTCGCCGACCGGGTCCGCGCGATGCGGATGCACGGGATGAGCAAGGACTCGTGGAAGCGGTACCTGCCCGGCGGCAGCTGGCGGTACGACGTGAAGACGGTCGGGCTGAAGGCCAACATGACCGACGTCCAGGCGGCGATCGGACGGGCGCAGCTCGCGGCGCTGCCGGGCTGGCAGCGGGACCGCGCCGAGATCACGGCCCGCTACGACGCGGAGCTCGGGGGGCTGCCCGGTCTCGTCCTGCCGCAGCGCGACCTGGACGGCGTGCAGCACGCCTGGCACCTCTACCAGGTCCGGGTGCCGGACCGGGACGCGGTCAGCGCCGAACTGGAGGCGGCGGGCGTCGCGACGTCCGTGCACTTCATCCCGGCGAACCAGATGACGGCCTACCGGCGGATCCTCGGCGCCGAGGAATGCGCGCGCGTGCCGGTGACCGACCGGGTCGGTGAGGAGTTACTGTCGCTGCCGCTGTATCCGGGGCTGACGGCCGACGGCGTCGAACGCGTCGTCGCCGCGCTCTCCGCGGCGCTGCGGAGCCGGAGCGCGTGAGCACCGCCCGCAAGCTCAGGGTCGCCACGGTGATCACCCGGTTCAACGGGGGCGCCGGCCAGGTCGCGCTGAACGGTGCGCTGGCGCTGCCGGACGGCGACTACCAGCGCACGATCGTCACCGGTGGCGTCGGAATGGACAGCACGGCCTCCGCCACCGGCGACGGCGTCCTCTACGGGGAGGAGGCCGTCGCCAACGCCGCCGCCGGCGACCTCACCGGGCGGGCGCACGCGGCCGGGATGGAGATCGTCCAGGTGGGGCCGCTGGTACCGCAGGTGTCCCCGCGCGACGACCTCGCCGCGCTGAGGACACTGACCAGCGTCCTGGCGGAGGGGCGGTACGACGTCGTCCACACCCACAGCGCGAAGGGCGGCGTGCTCGGACGGATCGCGGCGGCCCGCGCGGGCGTCCCCCGCATCGTCCACACGTGGCACGGGTTCCCGTTCAACGAGTTCCAGTCGCGGGCCCGGCGGCACCTCTACATCCGCCTCGAACGGCTGGCGGCGAAGCGCACCGACGCGTTCCTCGCGATCGGGTCGGAGACGGTGACGACGGCTCTGCGGCTCGGGCTGACCACGCCGGAGCGGGTCCGGCTGTCCTGGCCGGCCGTGGACGTGGACGCCTACGCGGCCGCGCCCGGCTCCCGCGTTCAGGCCCGCCGCCGCCTCGGCCTGCCGCTCGGCGTGCGGGTCGTCGGGTCGGTCGGGCGGCTGACGTTCCAGAAGGGACCGGAGATCTTCGCCAGGGCGATCGCCCGGCTTCCGGACGACGTGTTCGGGCTGTGGGTCGGCGGCGGCCCGATGGCGGGCGAGGTGGAGCGGCTCACCGCGAGGCTCGGCGTCGGCGAGCGGATGCGCTGGCTCGGGCACCGCGGCGACGTCGCCGACGTGCTTCCCGCCTTCGACGTGATGGCGATGGCGAGCCGCTGGGAGGGTCTCCCGTGCGTGCTGGTCGAGGCGATCGGGGCGGGGATCCCGCTGGTCGCGACGGCCGTCCCGTCCAACCAGGACCTCGTGCTCGCCGGGGAGACCGGCGTGCTCGTCCCGCCCGGGGATCCCGCCGGGCTCGCCGCCGGGATATCGGCGCTGCTGAACGACCCGTCCGCCGCCGCGCGGATGGCGGAGCGGGCCCGGGCCAGGGTCGGCGAGTGGTTCTCGCCCGGATACCTCGGGACCGTCCTGGACGAGACCTACCGAGGCGACTCGCGCCGGCCATGACCACGGTGATCGAGGCCCCGCCCGCGCCGCCGCCGCTGAGGCGCGGCCCGCGGCCGGCGGCCGCCGTGCTGGTCGCGGGCATCGCCTCGCTGCCGATGCTGATGCCGGGCGGCCTCCCGCCGGGCCCCGGCAACACCGGGCTGCCCGACCTCGCGCTGGTCGGGCTCATCGCGACGACGCTGGTGTGGGCGGGCACCCGCGGGCACCCGGTCCGGTGGCCGTTCCTCGTCCCGACCCTGATGACGATCATCGCGGGCGGGGTCGCCGCCATCGTCAACGAGGCGGGCGCGCTCACCCTGCTCAAGGACATGTTCGTGCTGCTGTGGGCGGTGAGCCTCGCCAACCTCGGCCGCGACCCGGCGCTGCTGAGGGCGGCGCTCCGCGCGTTCGTGTGGATCGGGACGAGCTACGCCGCCGTCATGATCGTCGGTTTCGTGCTGGGCATCGAGGCGCTGTCCGGCAAGCAGATCGACGGCGAGCGCGCGATGTTCACGTTCGGCGACGCGAACTACGCGTCCAACTGGTTCATCTGCGTCTTCTTCGTCGCCCGCGCGACCCGGTATCCGGGGGCCGGGGGGAAGAGGTGGGCGGTCTGCGGGATCCTGCTCGCCGCCGAGATCCTCACCGGCTCGAACGGCGGGCTGCTCGCGCTCTGCGTCGCGGTCCTGCTCGGCCACCTGTTCCGGCTGGTCCGCGAGGGCAGGGCGCACCACGCGATCGCCGTCGGCCTGTTCGCCGTGTTCGTCGGCGGGGCCGGCGTCGCGGTCGTCGCCCAGGTCGACGTCCAGCCGTATCTGGACCAGGCCGGCCAGGCGTCGCCGATCCTGCGCGACTCCATCGGGCGGACGACCGGGGAGAGCACGAACTCGCGCGGCACGGTCCTCGCCACCACCCTCCAGATGATCGACGACCAGACGCATCCGTGGGGCATCGGGCCCGGCCAGACCGAGCGCCAGATGCTGGTGCGGCAGGAGACCTACGTCCGGGAGGCGCACAACGACTACGTCGCCGCGGTCCTGGAGCGCGGCTTCCTCGGCGGCGTCGCGCTCATCGCGCTGGTCTTCGTCCTGCTGCTGAAGTGCGTGCGGATCGCCCGCCGGGACGCGCTGACCGGCGAGTACGCGCGGCTCGTCCCGCGTCCCGAGCTGTTCGGCGCGCTCGTCGCCGTCTTCCTCGTCTCCGGCCTGTTCTACGAGACGCTCCACTACCGCCACGGCTGGGCGATCTTCGGGCTGATCGCCGCGCTCGACCTCTTCGGACGCCGCGGCGACTCCTCCGTCCGCCGGCGTCTCCGGCCGCGGGCGAGCACGCCCGCCGTCTCATCGGCCATGCCCGGCCCCCCGCCGAACCTGAACGGTGCGGCGGTCGCCGTGCCGCCGCCCCGAACTCCCGAACCGGAGGGCGGCGGGAGAAACGCACGGCGCAGGCTGCTGACGCTGGTCGCGGGGAACGTGGCGGGACGGGTCGGCGCGCTCGCCTCGCTCGGCGTGGCGACGATCCTGGTGGCGCGGATCGGCGGGCCCGAGCTCGTCGGCGCGTTCACGCTCGTCCGGATCCTGCCGGGGCTGCTGTGCCAGCTGTCCAGCGCCGGGCTGCCGGGCGCGGCGCCGTACTTCCTCGCCCGGAACGACTACGACCAGAGCCGGGTACGGCCCACGCTGGCGTGGCTGACCGTGATCGGCGCGACGATCTCCGGTGCGGGCTGGCTGGCGCTCAGCCCGCTGGTCTACCTGGTGTTCTTCAAGTCGTTCGGGCTGTGGGTCGCGGTCGCCGCGGCCGCGCCGTCCTTCACGCAGGGCTTCGTCTCGGTCGGCAAGGGCCTGCTGCAGGGGACCGGCGACCAGCCGGGCGCGAGCCTCGCCATCGCCGTCGAGGAGTTCGTGTTCCTGCCGATCTACCTCGTGCTCCTCACCGGCTGGTACGGGCCCGGCGCGCTGGTCAGCGGGCTGGTGCTCGCCGACGTCGCCGCCGCCGCGTGGATCGCCCGGCGGCTCGCGCGGCGCGGGTTCTTCGCCGGGTGGGGGCGCCCCGACCGGCGGCTCGGCCGGTCCATCGCCGGGTACGGGCTCCGCGGCTACCTCGGCCAGCTCATCGACCTGCTGCAACTGCGGTTCGACATGGCGCTGCTCGGCGCGCTCGCCGGGCCGAAGGTGCTCGGCGTGTACACGGTCGCGAGCAAGTTCGCCGAGCTCGTGCAGCTCCCCGGCCTCGCGGTCAACTACATCCTGTACCCGGACTTCGCCAAGGACGACCGGGACACCGCGATGAAACGGACGTCCCGCCTGATCCTGCCCGCGCTCGGCGTGTCGGCCCTGGCCGCGCTGCCGCTCGCCCTCATCGCCGGGACCGCGCTGCCGTGGATCTTCGGCGACGTGTTCGACGACGCGGTCGTGCCGACCTACGTCCGGCTCGCCGGCGTCGTGACCTTCGGGGTCACCGGGCTCGTCATGGCCTGCCTGTACGGGGTCGGGCGGCCGGGCGCCGCGTCCGCGGGGCAGGGCATCGGGCTCGCGGTCGTCGTCGTCCTCGGCGTGGTGCTGATCCCCGCGCACGGCGCGGTCGGCGCCGCGGTCGCCACGTCCATCTCGTTCGTCGCCACGACGGCGGCGCTGCTCGTCCTGTTCCGGCGCGTCGGGAAGGCCGCGCCGCCGCCCCCCGCACCCGAAGACAAGGGGTGATCATGTCCGAGTTCGCGAGCCGTCCCGTCGACACGTCCGACGGCGTCCCCCCGTCCACGGCGCGCCGCGTCCTGGACGTCGCCGGAGCGGCCGCCGGGCTGCTGATCCTCAGCGTCCCGCTGCTGGTCGTCTACCTGCTGGTGCGGCTGTCCAGCCCGGGGCCGGGCGTGTTCCGGCAGACGCGGGTCGGGCAGGGCGGGAGGCCGTTCACCATGTACAAGTTCCGGACGATGCGGCAGGGCGTCGGCGGCCTCGCCGTCACCGCCAACCGCGACCCGCGCCTGACGCGGACCGGGAAGATCCTGCGCCGGTGGTCGCTGGACGAGCTGCCGCAGCTGGTGAACGTCCTGCGCGGCCAGATGACCCTCGTCGGGCCGCGCCCGGAGACCTACGACCTCGCCGTCCACTACGACGGGCGGCACCGCTGGATCTTCGACCACCGGCCCGGCCTGACGGGCGTGTCGGAGGTCCGGTTCCGCGACTTCGACGTGCTCGGCCCCGGCGAGGAGGTCGACCTCGCCGGCTACATCGAGCGGATCGTCCCGGCGCGGGTCGCGGTCGACGCCGTGTACCTGCGGGACCCGTCGATGCGGGCCACGCTCGGCGCGCTCTGGGACACCGTCCGGCACCTCCTCGGCTTCACGGTCCCGCCCCTGCGGGTGGACGCCGCCGGGGCCGTGCACGAGGCCGCCATCGAGGAGGCGCGGGAGCGGCCGGTGCGCGCCGCCGAGGAGCCCGGTTCCGCCGCCTGACCATCGCCTTCGGGGAGTGACGCGGGATGGACGTCCAGGACGCCCGATTCAAGATCGCGGCCGTCGCCACGGCGGTCGTGCTGGCGGCCGGATTCCTTTTCCACCTGCACCGGCGGACGTCGGACCACCGGCCGTACCGGGGGCCGTCCGCCGCGCCGGGGACGCCCGCGACCGAGCCCGGCGGGACCCGCCGGATCGCGCTGAACACCCGGCCGTCGGACTATCCGCGGCTCCGGGCGCTCGGCTATGACCTGGTGGACGTCGAGGCGGACCCGTCGCTCGTCGCCGGGGTCCCCGCCGGGATGCGGGCGCTGCTGTGGGTCGGCAACTTCACCTGCGGCGACTTCGCGCTCGGCTGGGACGAGTTCCAGCGTGCCGTCCAGCGGTTCGGGCGCGACCCGAAGGTGTACGGGTGGTACCTGTCGGACGAGCCCAACACCGGCGACTGCCCGGAGGTCGCCGGCGAGATCCGCCGCCGCGCCCGCTACATCGACCGGAACGCGCCCGGGCAGGTCTCGTTCATCTCGCTGACCGACTGGCCGATGGGACCGCTCACGCCGCGGCGCGTCGGCGTCGACCTGGTCGGCCTGGACCCCTACCCCTGCAAGGGCTCCCCGGAGGCGCGCGAGCACTGCGACATCGGGGCGATCGACCGGATGGTCCGTATGGCGGACGCCGCCGGCATCCCGCGCGCCAAGGTCGCGCCCGTCCTGCAGACGTTCGGGCAGGGCTGCACCGAGGGCGACAAGCAGTACTGGCTGCCGACGCGGGCCCAGTTCCGCGCGATCCTCGCGCGCTGGGACCGGCTCGCGCCGCGGCCGCCGCTGGAGATCTCCTACTCCTGGGGACACCAGGAGAAGTGGGCCTGCCCCACTCTCGCGGACGCCTCCGGCGGCGCCCACCCCGACCTGCAGAGCCTCATGCGGGCACGCAACACGGCGCGCTGAGAGGCCCTGACCGGCGCGGAGGTCAGTTACCGCCCGGCTGGTCGGCGACGGCCGGATGCCGCGACTTCGACGGAACCTGGAACTCCAGTGACCCGAGCCTCAGGGCCAGGACCTCCATCACACCGACGGCCAGAATCAACGCGACGGCCATCAGGCCGAGCTTCCTGCGGTTCAACCGCGCACCCCTTTGAAACCCCCGAACGAGCAGGTCAAGAACTTAACATGCAGTGATCTTTCTTCTGTTCCGGAACTGCCCGTTTCTCACCCTTTGTAACGCCTTTGTGATCCTGCGCAGCCCCGCGCCGCCACCCGCGCCGCCACCGCGGCGCGGTCAGAGGGCCCGGCTGGTGAGGTTGGCGGCGCGGGCGTTGAGGCACTCGCCGGTGGCGAGGTCGAAGGCAAAGTTGTGGGCCAGGCAGTGGATCCGCCCGTCCCGGACGACCGAGCCGACCGACAGGTCCTCGCCGGCGTGCGGGCAGTACCGCGGGATGTCGTAGCGGGCGCCGGCGTCGGCGACGACGATGCGCTCGCTCTCGTCCCGCCCGGTCTCGTACGCCTCGACGGCTTCCAGCGCCGGCGCGTTCGCGTGCTTGAGCAGTCCGACCAGGTGGTCGTTGTAGACGTCGGGATCGCGGTAGAGGCTGAGCCGGAACGAGATGAGCAGGTCCTCCCACGCCATCCGGCCGGTGAGCACGCCGTCCAGCCAGCGGGCCGCGGTGGTGATCCGGTAGTGCGGGCGGACGCCGGGGGACGCCTGCGCCACCGTGAGGCCGCCGGGAGAGAAGTCGACGTCCCAGGAACCGCCGTGCGGACCGGTGACGTCGAACCGGACGATCATCGAGATCCGCCGGAGGAAGTAGTCGCTGAGCCCGCCGAGGCGCGCGAAGTGGGCGGTGAACCTGTCGAACAGGTCCGGGCCCGGCTCGGGGTGGTCCGCCAGCACGCCGGCGATGGCGCCGGCCCGGTCGGCGGCGTACCGCCTGAGGTAGTCGCCCCGGGCGTCGTCGGCGAAGGAGAACTCCGCCGAGACCGGGTCACGGGTGATCTCCCCTGTGTCCAGGTCGACGGCGTCGCCCGGCTTGAAGCACTCCCAGCGCTGCCCCGGCAGATGCTCGCGCAGCCAGTCGGTGGCGACCTCCGGGTCGCAGAACGCGCCGTCCGCCTGGTCGAGCACCCGGTTGAGGTGCTCGACCTCGGCGTCCAGGAAGCACGGCGGCCCGGCGAACGGGGCCGCCAGCAGCGGCTCGGTCTGCCGGACGAGCCGCTGCGCCGCGCGCAGCTTGGAGACGCGCTTGGCCGCCGAGACCTCGGCCATCTCGGCGGCGGAGTACTCGTAGCAGATCGGGTGCCAGGACGCCCCGGACGTCTGGAGCGCCATCAGGTCGAGCCGGCCTCCCGCCATGTGCTTGGCCCGGCGGGCCTGCGCGGCGGTGAGCCTGGCGTCGTTGCAGTGCAGGATCGCGCGACCGTCCGCCACGATCAGAAAGGCGGCGTCATGGCACATGGGCGACAGTTCTGGAATGACGGTGATCCAGGAGCCGCGATTGTCGAGCGTGAATTTCTCCCACGGCCGTATTTCGATGACCTGACGCCCGCCCGCGGCGGCCGCGATGCGTTCCCGGAAGGCGGGTCCGGGATAACACGGAATGAGGATCCGGGTCCGCGCGGGAAGGCGCTCGATGACCCACGGGTCGAAATGGT
The DNA here is from genome assembly GCF_040653135.1 of Actinomadura sp. NPDC048021. NCBI lineage: Bacteria > Bacillati > Actinomycetota > Actinomycetes > Streptosporangiales > Thermomonosporaceae > Actinomadura > Actinomadura sp. NPDC048021. The sequence continues at coordinate 229,338 of NZ_JBEZJQ010000005.1, read as the reverse complement.
CGAGATGCTCGTGCGAGACCGCCACCCAGTCCGCGTCGAGCAACGGAGCGAGATCCAGATGATCGTTTCTCGGGTACTGGTGCCAGGCGCCGAGAAAGGCCCCGGTCGGAGCCAGCCACGGGTCCGCGAGCAGATGGAACGCGGCCGCGTCCACCGACACCCCCGCATGTCCGATAAATGTGACAGTCGGCATGTCCAGACTGTCGCTCTTCGGGCCCCGCCGGCACACCCGCCGGAGTGCGTAAAGCGGCTACGCCGTCAGCATGAAAGCACTATATGCACGGTCTTGATACGTCGGCCGAGACGCCCGGAAACAGATCGAGTTCACACTCCCCCGGACAATGACCGCTTCCGGACAAAAGGTACATATTACGGACGATCTACTGGACATCCGCGGGGCCGCCGGGCGATCGTCGACTGGGTGCTGGAATAGCGGGCGGTGGTCGTCATGGGCAACGGGCGGGCTCGATCTTCCCGAGCGGACACTGCCCCGGGCGCGCGGGCGCTCGCGGGCACGGGCGGCCGCGAGGGCGTGCGCCACGAGCACCATGACCGGACGGGACCCCCCGACCGCGGCGGGCGGCAGCTGTGGCGCAGGCGGCTGCGGCACGACATCCGCCACGAACTCGGCACGATCATCATGCTGGCCTCGGCCGTCGCCGTCGCGGACGACCTCGGCGACACCAGCCGGGCCCGCATCGACCAGCTGCTCGGCGAGACCCGGTGGCTCGACCACCTGCTCCGCCGGCTCGACGAGGACGACGACCGCCCGGCGCCCGCCCCGGAGCGGATCCGGGTGGACGACCTCACCGCCGAGGTCGTCACCGGGATGCGGCTCGTCACCCCGCACGAGATACGCCTCACCGCCGGCGAGGCGTGGGCGCACATGGACCCGGTGTCGTTATGGCGCGCGGTCCGCAACGTCCTCGAGAACGCGTGCCGCGTCGCGGAGGGACGCGTGGACGTGCACGTCGAGGCCGCGCGGGGCCGGCTCGTCATCCAGGTCGACGACGACGGCCCGGGGTTCGGCGCGGGCCTGGGGACACCGGCGGGGCGAGGACCGGCCCGGCCCGGGCTGGCGTCGTTGGGGCTCGGCATCGTGCACGACCTCATCTCCGGGTACGGCGGCGGCCTGGAGATCCGCACCAGCGAGATGGGCGGCGCGCGCGTCCGCATGCTGCTGCCCGCGGCGCCGCCCCCGGAGGACCGCGCGGCGGGCGCCCTCGCCGACGCCTGCTCCGACGACTGGCGGCCCCACCCATGAGGATGGTGATCTGCGACGACCACGCGGTCTTCGCCGAGTCGCTGTCCCTGGTGCTGAGCAACGCCGGGCACAGCGTCGTGGAGGTGACCTACTCCCCCGCCGAGGCGCTGCCCGTGCTCCGGGCCAGGCAGCCCGACCTGTGCCTCATCGACCTGCACTTCCCGTCCGGCACCGCGCTCGACTGGATGCCGCGGCTGCGCGGCTCGTCCCCGCGGACGAGGTTCGTCGTGCTGACCGGATTCCTGGAGCGGCCCGTGCTGGAGGCGGGCCTCGCGGCCGGGGTCCGCGGGTTCGCGCACAAGGGGCAGCAGACCGGCGAGATCCTCGCCGTGCTGCGCCGTGTCGCGGACGACGAGATCGTCGTCGACCAGGAGATCCGCCGCGGTGACGCCCGGGGACGCGACCAGTCGCGCAGGTTCGCCCGGTTCCTCACGCCCCGGGAACGCGAGGTGCTGACCCGGCTGGCGCGCGGCGAGTCCACGCAGACCCTCGCCCGGGCGATGGGGGTGACGCGCAGCACGGCGCGCAGCCACGTCCAGAGCGTCCTCAGCAAGCTGGGGGTGCACTCCCAGCGGGAGGCGGTGATCGAGGCCGCCCGGCACGGTCTGGTCAGCGTGGAGACCGGAGAGTGGATCGCGGGCTAGCCGCCGCGTGTTTCGGCGGGATTCCGGGCGGGGACGGCCGGACCTGGCCCTTCAACGGGCGACCGTGACGCGTTAGCGTCTGCCTGGGGAGAGGAGGTACCCATGCCTCAACGGCGAGGCACGCCGCCCGTCTCCGACGCGGGGGTCCTCGACTGCCCGGACGCCTACGTGCGCGGGGTCCCCTACGACAGGCTCGAACGGCTCCGGACGCGGACGCCGGTGGTGTGGCTGGACGGGCGCACGGCGGGACGGCCGGGCGCCTGGGCCGTGCTGCGCCACCGCGACGTCCGGCATGCCCTCGCGCACCCGGAGACGTTCTCCCCGCAGGTGGACGGCGTCGTGCACGGCCCGCTGAGCGGGGAGGAGCCGTCGGGCGAGGACGAGCTGATCGACATGGACCCTCCCGTGGAGGCGATGCTCGCGCGGATCCCGCCGCGGGAGAGAGTCGACTTCGTCCGGGAGGTCGCCCGCGACCTCCCGGAGACGCTGCGCAACACCCTCGCCGGCGGCCTGCACGCCCTGCTGCGCCACCCCGCCGAGTACGTCCGGCTCCGCGACGGGCGGCGGGACGACCGGCTCCTCGACAGCGCGGTCGAGGAGATGCTGCGCTGGTGGACGCCCGTGCTGCACGTCCGGCGCACCGTGCAGCGCGGCACGGTCGTCGGCGACGTGCCGCTGCTCGCGGGCGAGGAGGTCATGCTGTGGCTGGTGTCCGCGAACCACGATGACGAGGTGTTCCCCGAGCCGGGGCGCTTCGTCCCCGGCCGGTTCCTGCGGGACGCCCCGCCCCATCTGTGCTTCGGGTTCGGGCACCGGGCCTGCCTGGGCGCGCGGCTCGCGCGGGTGCATCTGCGCGCCCTGCTCGCCGCGCTGCTCGAACGGCCCGGCCTGCCGCGGCCGGCGGGCGAGCCGGTGATGCTGCGGTCGAGCGCCCGGCACGGCTTCGCGCATCTGCCCCTCCGCTGGGACCGCTGAACTTTTTCCGCCCCTCGGTCGTAGTAGGTGCGTGGGACTCACGAGCGCGGGGACGCTGAGCCTGCTCTTCCTGCTGGCCTTCGGCTGCATGGCCGCGACCGTGCGGGCCTGGCCGCGTGCCGCGGCCCCCGGCGCCCGGGCCGTGGGGGCCCGCGCGCTGATGCTCGCGGGCTGCCAGTTATCCGTCCTGCTCACGCTGGTCGCGGCCCTGAACGCGCACTACCTGTTCTACGGCTCGTGGACGGACCTGCTGAGCGCCGCCGGCGGAGGCGCCCAGGAGCACCGGCCGAACGGGGGGAACGCGGCCGCCGCGACGAGGGTCGTGCGGACGGTGCAGGCGGGCCTCGACCCCGGACCGCGTGCCGAGCACGTCCCGGCGAAGGACGGCCAGGTCGAGCGCCTCGACATCCGCGGCGTCCGGACGGGACTGGCGTCGCAGGCGTACGTGTACCTGCCGCCGCAGTACTTCCAGCGCGCCTACGCCGCCCGCCGCTTCCCGGTCGTGGTCCTGCTGGCCGGGTACCCGGCGGCGGACCGGCTCGTGTGGATCCGCCAGGGGCACGTCCCCGAGGACGCCGCGCGGGCGCAGGCGCGGGGCCTGATCCGGCCGATGATCTACGTGATGATGCGGCCGACCGTCGTGCGGGGCTGGGACACCGAGTGCGCCGACGTGCCCGGCGGTCCGCAGGTCGAGACGTTCTTCGCGCAGGACGTCCCCGAGGCGGTCGCCGAGACCTACCGCGTGCCGCGGGACCGGAGCGGCTGGGCGCTCGCCGGGTACTCCACCGGCGGGTTCTGCGCCGCGAAGCTGGCGATGCGGCACTCCGACCGGTTCTCCGCCGCCGTCAGCATGGCCGGGCACTTCGACGCGCTGATGGACCCGACGACCCGCGACCTGTACGGCGGGAGCAGGGCCGTGCGGCAGAGCGACGACCTCGTCTGGCGGCTGCGGCGCCTTCCCGCGCCGCCGGTGTCGATCCTGGTGGCGTCGGCGGACACCGGGGAGAAGACGTTCCCGTCGGCGCAGCGGTTCATGCGGGCCGCGCGCCCTCCGCTGGTCGTGGACAAGGTGCTGCTGCGCAGCGGCGGCCACAACTTCAAGACGTTCCGCAAGTACATCCCGCCGTCCATCAGGTGGCTGAGCGCACGGCTGCGGGGAGGGTGACATGGAACCGGTGAGCGCGGCCCTCATCGGGCCCGTGTGCCTGCTGGCGCTGGGCTGCGCGGTGGCGGCCGTCGTCCTGTGGCGGCGGCTCGCGGGGACGGGCGTGCGGGCCGTGCTGGCGCGCTCCGGGCTCCTGCTGGCCACGCAGGCCGCGCTCACCACGTCGATCCTGCTGCTGGCCAACCGGTACTTCGTGTTCTACGCGACGTGGAACGACCTGCTCGGCAACGATCCCGCGCGCCTCCGGGTCGAGCACGTCCAGCCGCAGCGCGCGGCGGGACGCCTCGTGGAGCGCACCGTGACCGGCCTCGGCCCGAAGCGGGCGGGGCACACGGCCGACCCCGCGAAGGACGGGCGGGTCGACCGCCTGACCGTCCACGGCGCGCGGAGCGGCCTGGACGCCGAGGCCTACGTCTACCTCCCGCCGCAGTACTTCCAACGGGCCGGGCGGCTGCCCGTGGTGGTCCTCATGGGGGACGGCGCGCCCGCGGACCGGCTGCGGGACGCCGGCCTGCTCCGGGCCGCCGGGAGGACGCGGCCGATGGTGTACGCGATGGTGCGGCTCCGCGGCGCCGCCGACTGCGTGGACGTGCCGGGGCGTCACGCCACGCTCGGCGAGACCTACCTCTCGCAGGACCTTCCGGAGGCCCTGGCCTCGCAGTACCGGGTGACGGAGGCCCGCGAGGGGTGGGGTCTGGCGGGGACGGGCGACGGCGGATGGTGCGCGGCGCGGCTCGCCATGGTGCGCTCCGACCGGTTCGCCGCCGCCGCGAACGTCGGCGGCCGGTTCGGCGCGCCGGCGGGCGACCTCTACGGCGGGAGCGAGCGCTACCGGCTCGGCGACGACCTGCTGTGGCGGCTCCAGAACGTCCCGCCGCCCCCGGTGTCGATCCTGGTCGGGGCGGCGAGGGGCGACGAGCAGGCCCGGCGGTTCGCCGCGCTGGCGCGGCCGCCGATGCGCGTCGAGACGTTTCCGGGCGAAGGTCCCTCCGCGCTTCCGTCCGTCCTGACGTGGCTGGGGGCGCGGCTCCGGATACCTCCCGCGGAGTAGGGGCGCTGACTCCTCAGGGCCGACGTGGCCCGGCACACCCATGACTTAACGTGCAGGAATGAGCACTTCGCCGCCGCGCTGGCCGCGGCCCGCCGCGTGGCCGGTGTGGGTCGTCCCGCTGCTGGTCGCGTTCCTCCAGGTGGGCGGGTCGCTGGGCGCGCAGGGCGAGCGGCCGCCGGGAGGGCGGACCGGCGGACCGCCGTGGGAGCACGGGAGCGCGTCCATCGGGCACACCGACCTGGACGCGCTCGGCTTCGCGCTGCTCCTCGCCGGACCGGTCCTGCTGCTGTTCCGGCGCCGGCACCCGGTGTTCACGGTGTGCTCCACCGCGGCGGTGACCGCCCTGTACTTCCTGCGCGCCTACACCTACGGCCCGGCGCCGCTGGCGCTGGCCGTCGCGATGATGGCGGCCGTCACCGCCGGGCACCGGCTGCTGGTCTGGGCGGGGACGGGCGTCGGCCTCGCCGCGTTCTTCTCCCTCACCGCGCTGATCGGCGTCCCGGCCGCCGAGCGCGGTCAGGGCGGCCCGTTCCCGGTCGAGGAGCCGACGCTCGGCGGGTCGGGCTTCGTGGTCGGCTGGGCGCTGGTGGTGCTCGTCACGGCCGAGCTGATCCGGATGAGCCGGCAGCGCGCCGCCGAGACCGCCCGCACGCGCGCCGAGGAGGAGCGCCGCCAGGCCAGCGAGGAGCGGCTGCTGATGGCCCGCGAGCTGCACGACGTGCTCGCGCACAACATCTCCATGATCAACGTGCAGGCGGGCGTGGCGCTGCACCTGATGGACGAGAACCCCGAGCAGGCCCGGACGGCGCTCGCCGCCATCAAGGACGCCAGCAAGGAGGCGCTCACCGAGATGCGCGGGGTGATCGGCGCGCTGCGGGCGCAGGGCGAGACCGCGCCCCGCGCCCCGACCGCCGGGCTGGAGGGGCTGGACGACCTGCTGGCCCGCGCGCGGTCCGCGGGGCTGGACGTCGAGGCCGAGGTCACCGGGGAGCGGCGGCCGCTGCCCGCAGGCGCCGACCTGGCCGCGTTCCGCATCGTCCAGGAGTCGCTGACGAACGTGACCCGCCATGCCGGTCCCGGACCGGTGACGGCGCGGGTCCGCATCGCCTACGGTGAGCACGAGGTCGTGGTGGAGGTCGAGGACGACGGCCGGGGCGTGTCCCTGCTGGACGACCGGCCGGGCGGCAGCGGGATCCGCGGCATGCGCGAGCGGGCCGCCGCGCTCGGCGGCGCGTTCGAGGCCGGTCCGCGACCCGGCGGCGGCTTCGGCGTGCGGGCGCGGCTGCCGCTGGACGCCGGCCCGGCCGGGCCCGAGGAGGGTGCGCGATGATCAAGGTGCTGCTGGCCGACGACCAGGTGCTGGTGCGGGCCGGGTTCCGGGCGCTGCTGGACGCGCAGCCCGACATCGAGGTCGCCGGGGAGGCGGGCGACGGCGAGGAGGCGGTGGCGCTGGCCCGCCGGCTGCGTCCCGACGTCATCCTGATGGACATCCGCATGCCCGGCCTGGACGGCCTGGAGGCGACCCGGCGGATCGCCTCCGACGAGCGGCTGGACGGCGTGCACATCGTGATCCTCACCACGTTCGAGCTGGACGAGTACGTGTTCGAGGCGCTGCGCGGCGGGGCGAGCGGGTTCCTGGTCAAGGACACCGAGCCGGTGGAGCTGATCCACGCCGTCCGGGCCGTCGCGGACGGGGACGCGCTGCTGTCGCCCGGCGTGACCCGGCGGCTGATCTCGGAGTTCGCCGCGCGGGCCAAGGAGCCGGCGCCCTCGCCGCGGCTGAACGCGCTCACCGAGCGTGAGCGGGAGGTGATGGCGCTGGTCGGCGAGGGACTGTCGAACGAGGAGATCGCGGCCCGGCTCGTGGTGAGCCCCGCGACGGCCAAAACGCACGTCAGCCGTACGATGGTGAAGCTCGGGGCGCGGGACCGGGCGCAGCTCGTGGTGTTCGCCTACGAGTCGGGGCTGGTCAAACCGGGCTGGCTGCCCTAGAAATTTTACTCTGCGGGGATTCGCTGTCCTCCCCCGCAGGACCATGACAGGGTGGACGGCGCAGGCCGTCACCGACGTGAGGGAGTCCGGTGCCGCACGACGCGAGGATTCTGGCCGTCGACGACCGCGAGGAGAACCTCACCGCCCTCGCGGCCGTGCTCGACGCGCTGCCGGTGGAGGTCGTGTCGGTCACCTCCGGCCAGGCCGCCCTGAAGGAGCTGCTGAACGATGACTTCGCGCTGATCCTGCTCGATGTCGTGATGCCGGAGATGGACGGGTTCGAGACGGCCGAGCACATCAAGGCCCGGCCGCGCACCCGGGACGTCCCGATCATCTTCCTCACCGCGGGCGGCGGCGCCGGGGAGCAGGCGTTCCGCGGCTACGCGGCGGGCGCGGTCGACTACCTCACCAAGCCGTTCGACCCGTGGCTGCTGCGCGCGAAGGTCTCGGTGTTCGTCGAGCTGCACCGCCGCAACCAGCAGCTCCAGCAGCAGGCGCTGCTGCTGCGCCAGACGCTGGAGGAGGGCGAGGGCGGGGCCTCCCCGGCAGGGTGCGACCGGCTCCTCGCGGCCCTGGACCAGCGGGTCGCCCGCATCGAGGCGGACGTCGCCCGGCTGCGGTCCGGCGAGCCCGCCGACGAGCTGGAAGCTCACGTCGCCGACCTGCGGACGGCGCTCGACACGCTGGCCGCGGGCGGCTGAGCGCCCCTCTCGATCCTTCTCGATCCCCTGCGAGGGCGGGGTTCCCGCGCACGTCAGCGGCTACTTACCGTAGCCGTTCTCGTCCTCACTCCCCTCCAGGGCGGCCGGCGTCTCCAGAACATGATCTTGCAGGTCAGAGAACTGGAATCTTTTACCTTTGATGATGCTTGTCCGGTTTGTCGCAAGTAAGTACTTGGGGGTAACTTGCACTCTGCGTCACACCAGTGACCCGTGTCACCGCGGTCCCCCCACGGACCACGACCCCCCGGAGGCCCCCATGTCCCCCTCGTCCGACGCCGCGCCCGGCCGCGTCCGCTGGAAGCGGTTCGCCGCGATCGCCGCCCCCGCGGCGGTCGGCGCGGGCGCCCTGGTCTTCATGACCGCGCAGGGCGCGATCGCCTCCTCCTTCGCCGTCTCCGGCGGCAGCTTCAAGGTCAGCGCCGACTCGCTGAGCGGGCAGGGCTTCGTCCAGTACGGCGGGGTCGACGCGCGCAAGGACGGCGCCAAGCACCCCGTGCAGGTCTCCGCCATCAGGTCCGCGCAGATCCGCGACATGTGCCAGTCGGTGAAGGTCGGCCCGTTCACGCTGCGGCTCACCGCCGGCACCGGCGCCAAGCCCGTCGAGGCGAGCGACCTCGTCCTGGACGTGGAGCAGCTCAACGCCGACGCCACGTTCTCCGACATCGAGATCGGCCGGGACGCGAGCACGCTGGACAAGGGCCCGGACGGGGCGAGGGGCCCGGCGGGCATGTTCGGGCAGCAGGCGTCCTCGATCGAGCTCCGCGACGTCAAGCAGGTCGCGTGGGCGACCACCGCCGGGACCTTCAAGCTGAACGACCTCAGCATGAAGCTCGGCGCCGAGTGCTTCTGAGGCCATGACCCTTCCCACCGGACCCGCTCGTCCCGCCCCGTCCGCTCCCCGCGCGCCGCACGGATTCCGCCGCTGGCGGCGGACACGCCCCTTCTGGGGAGGCGTGTTCGCCGTCCTCGGCGGCGTCGAACTGGTCGCGATCCCGCTGGCCCCGATGCCGCTCATCGTCCACCAGGGCATGGCCGGGGTGGCGAGCTGGCTCATCGGCGCGCTGCTCGTCACCGCTGGCGCGCTGATGTGGTTCCAGCCCGCCCAGCGCAGCTTCTACGGCATCCTCGCGGTGCTGCTGTCCCTGGCGTCGTTCCTCACGTCCAACTTCGGCGGGTTCCTCGTCGGGATGCTGCTGGGCCTGCTCGGCGGCGCCCTCGGCTTCGCCTGGACGCCCGCGCCGGACGGGCCCCGGCCCGCCACGACGCCGCGGGACGGCCGTCACGGCGCGCACGCGGCGCCGCGCGGCGGGCGGCTGACCGCCCTCGCGCTCCCGGCCGTCCTGGGGATCCACCTGCTCGCCCCGTCCCCGTCCCCATCGCCGTCCTCCCCGGTGGCGGCGTCCTCGGCCACCCCCGCCCCCTCGGCGGCGCCGTCCGCGATCCAGACCGCGTCTCCGAGCCAGACGCCGTCCACGCAGCCCACCACCAGCGCGACACCCGCCCCGACCGCCACGCCTTCGCCCAGCGCGACGCCATCGCCCACTGCGACGCCCGCACCGGCCAAGGACGCGGGCACCGGGCCGCGCCTCTACACCGACGCCGGGACGCTGCGCGCCGACTCGCTGACGATGTCGGGGCTCAGCTACGACGGCGTCGCGTCCCTCCCCTCGGCGGGCGGGACCGTGAAGGCGCTGAAGTTCAGCATGTCCAAGGCCGTCCTGAAGAACGTCGACCAGACGGCCTCGCACGGCGGCGCCACCGCGCGGACCCGGACCGGCAGCCTGACGCTGACCGGCGATGTCGTCATGTACACGACGAAGATGTCGTCCAAGCTGCTGGGCGTCCCGGTGACCTTCACTCCGGCGGCGCCTCCGCCGCTGACGCCGCCCTACATGGTGATGACCGACGTGGTCTCCGAGCAGCCCGCCGTCACCGCCGGCGGAGCGCAGATCAGCGGCCTCGCCACCGGCTGACCGGGCGCCTCGCCCAGCGCGCCGGCGCCCAGCTTGCCGCGCAGGATGAACGCGCCCAGCAGCACGGCCGCCACCACGAGGACGACCGCGACCGTGACGACCACCACCGTCTTGCGGCGCTCCCCGCCACTTCCGGGACGGTCGTGGACGGGCGGCGGAGGCGGCTGCTGCCAGTTCGCGTACTGCTGCGGCTGCTCCCACGGCGGAGGCGTCTGCGGCGGAAGGCTCGGATGCGGCTGGATGACCGACGGTTGCCGCACCGGCGGGTGCTGCACGGACGGGTGCTGGGACGGGGGCGGCGGCACCCAGTCCGACTCCAGCGGCGTCCGCGGAGCCGGCTCCGGAGGTTGGGGAGGGGGCGGCGGCGGGTGCGAGGCGCCGCGGTCCTGGAACCGGCCCGGGTCGCGGCGGGTCACCGGCTCGGGTTCGCCGAGGTCGTGGCGCACCGGCTCGCGGCGAACGGCGTCTCCCACGTCCCGGCGCGTGACCGGGTCGAGGTCCTCGGGGTCGAGGACGGTCTCCGAGGCGCGGTCGGGCAGGTAGCGGGCGGACGGCTCGTCCGTCATCGTCTCGTTCACCCGCGAGGGCAGCGGCGGCACCGGCGGGGACGGCTGCTGGACGGCCACGACCTGGGTGAGCAGGGGCAGCGCCTGCTCCGCCGTCATCCGGCCGAACGGCTCGCGCGCGAGCAGCCCCTCCAGCACCCGGCCGAGCGGCCCCGCGTTCCGCGCGGGCGGCACGGGCTCGGTCAGCGCGGCCTGCAGCGACGACATCGCGTCGGACCGCTCGTACGGGGAGCGGCCCTCCACGGCCGCGTACAGGGTAGCGCCGAGCGCCCACAGGTCGGAGGCGGGGACCGCGCGCTCGCCCTGCACCCGCTCCGGCGCGATGTAGGCGGGCGACCCCATGACCAGGCCCGTCTGGGTGAGGGTCGAGTCGCCCTCCATCTGCGCGATGCCGAAGTCGGTCAGCACGGCCCGTCCCGTGTCGGTGACCAGCACGTTGCTGGGCTTGACGTCGCGGTGCAGGATGCCCTTCTGGTGGGCGTGCTGGAGCGCGCCGAGCATCTGCAGCCCGATGTCGGCGACCCGGCGGTGCTCCATCGGGCCGCGCTCGATGATGTCCTGCAGCGACGGGGCGAGGACCAGCTCCATCACGATCCAGGGCCGGTCCGCCTCCTCGACGACGTCGTGGACGGTCACCACCCCGGAGTGGTTCAGCCGCGCCGACGCGCGGGCCTCGCGGAACGTCCGCTCGTAGAGGACGGCGCGCTCGGACTCGCTCAGCCCGGGCGGGAGCACGACCTCCTTCACCGCGACCTCGCGGTCCAGCATGGTGTCGAAGGCGCGCCACACGGTGCCCATGCCGCCGCGGCCGACCACCGAGTCGAGCCGGTAGCGGTTACCGAGCAGACGTGCCTGTGCCATCTCTAGAAGGTCCCCCCACTGGTCATCCCACCCCGGAGGGCTGGAACGTGTCGAGGACATTGTTCACGAGTGTCTCGTTCTCGTTCCACTGGGAGGTGGGTACCGCCACCACGATGGCGAACGGCCGGCCGTCCACCATCACGCCGCGGTCCTTCGCGCGCGTGCCGCCCGAGCGGGACCAGCTGAACTCGATGTCGGCGGCCAGACGCCCGGCGACGGTCGTGCGGGTGATCTCTCCGATGCGCTGGAAGCCCTGGAGCTTGCCGTCGGCGATGGCCTCCCGCTCCCAGGTGACCCAGTGCTCGTAGGGGTCGCCGGACCACACCGTCCGGTCGACCTGCACGTAGGCGCTGGACGCGGGGTCGGTCCAGACGACGCTGTTGCCCTGCACCGAACGCCGCCACCCGCGCGGGACCGCGATCGTGAAGCCGCGCTCGCGCGCGGGGACGAGCCCCGCGGGAATCGGCCGCCTGCTCGCACTCGGCGAGGGCGCCGGGTCGTCCGAGGCCACGGTCGGCGTGCTCCCCGTGGCCGGCGTCTCCTGCCCGGCGGCCTGCGGCGGCTGCGACCGTTCCGGTCCGCCGTCCGAGGAGTTCTTCGGCCAGAAGGCGAACCCGGCGATCGCCAGGACCGCCGCCGCCACGACGACGCCGGCGAGGACCGGCACGACCGGGGACTTCCCGCGCGCCGGGGCGGCGGGCGCTCCCTGCGTCCACTGCGTGGACGTTCCGTGCGGAAAGTGCTCCGTCGATTCGGGCGGGACGGGCACCGGAATGGACGGCTGCGCGAGCGCCTGCGACGGTGCCGCCTGCGACGGTGCCGCCTGCGACCCGCCGGACGGGAGCGTCGCGGTCCAGGTGGCGCCGGCGGCCGCGGCCGCCGCCTCGTTCGCGGCGATCTGCGCGGCGGCCGCGTCCGCGGCGTGCCCGGAGGCGACCGCCTTCAGCGCCGCCTCGGCCCGGTCCCCGGTCATCCGCCGCACCGGGTCGCGCTCCAGCAGCCCGGTGAGGACGGGCGCCAGCGGCCCCGCGTTCCTCGGCGGCGGGACGTCCTGCGTCATCACGGCGGCGAGGACCGCCATCGCGTCGCTGCGGTGGTGCGGCGCCTTGCCCTCCGTCGCCGCGTACAGGGTGGCGCCGAGCGCCCACAGGTCGGACGCGGGGATCGCCGGGTCGCCGTTCACCCGCTCCGGCGACATGTACGCGGGCGACCCCATGATCAGCCCGGTGCCGGTGAGGGTGGCGTCGCCCGCCACCTGGGCGATGCCGAAGTCGGTGAGCACGGCCCGGTCGTCGCCGGTGACCAGCACGTTCGCCGGCTTGACGTCGCGGTGCAGGACGCCGATCGCGTGCGCCGCCCGCAGCGCCCCCGCGATCTGCGCGCCGATGGTCGCGACCCGTCCGGGCGGCAGCGGCCCGTCCTCCTCCACGACCTCCTGGAGGGAGCGGGCGCGCACCAGCTCCATGACGATCCACGGCCGGCCGTCCTCGTCGACGACGTCGTGCACGGTCACGACGCCCGGGTGGTTCAGCCTGGCCGAGGCGCGGGCCTCGCGCAGCGTGCGGCGGTGCCGGTTCTCGCGCTCCTCGTCGCTCAGGCCCGCGGGCAGCACGACCTCCTTGACCGCGACCTCGCGGTCGAGGGTCTCGTCGGAGGCGCGCCACACGGTGCCCATGCCGCCGCGCCCGACGACCGATTCGAGCCGGTACCGACCGGCCAGCAGCCGCCCCTCCATCAGGCGTCCGCGGGCTTGAAGAACCGGTAGACCGGCTGGAGTTCGGAGTACACCTCGTCCCAGTCGCCGTCAGGGGCCCGCAGCAGGATCGCGTAGCCGTGCCCCTTCGTCACGAACCCGCGGTTGAGGATGTGCACCCGGCCTCCGTCGCCGTCGTAGGTGAACTCCCAGTCCGCCGACTTGTCGCCGTTCCCGGTGTCGGGCACCGGCGGGTGGTCGCCGGTCGCGGCGATCCTGAGCTTCTTGTAGCCGGGCCAGCCGGAGCCGCCCCGCTCCTGCCGCCGCCAGTCGTCGATCGCGCTCGGGCCGGGGTCGTCGGTCTGGTCGATCTGGATGTAGGTCTTGCGTCCGGGCGCGTAGAAGAAGTCGCCGCCGTTCTTGCGCTCGGGTCCCTTCCAGCCCTCGGGGACGGGAACGGAGTAGCCGCTGCGGTCCTTGTGCGTCCTGAACCCGGCGGGAAGGGCCGGGCTCGGGTTCTTCGACTTGACCGGGGAGGACGAGGACGCCCTCCCCGTGGCCGGCGGCGTCGAGGCGCTCTTCTTCGCGCCCTTCCCCTTGTCGTCGCCGCCGTTGCTGGCCAGCGCGATCCCCGCGATGACCAGGATGACGAGGAGCACCACCCCCGCGATGATCAGCACGTTGCGGTTGGACGCCAGCGCCGGCCGTCCGGCGGAGGGGTGGTGGGTCGTCGGCGGGAAGTGCGTGTCCGGGCCGGGCTCGGGCCCCCGGCTCGGGACCGTGACCCGTCCGGCGGGCTGGGTGCGGGGCCCCGGCCGCCAGGAGCTGACCCTGTCGGGGTCGGGCGCGGTCTCGGCGGGGTTCGCGGCCTCGGGCGCGCTCGGCGCCCCCCTCGGGAGGTCGAAGCTGGTGAGCTGGTCGGGCCGGTCGCCGGCGCCGGCCGGGCGGGGCGCCTCGTCGGGGGCCTCCGGCATGGTCGTCTGCGTCCCCGGCGCCTCCTCGACCGGGTACTCGACGGCCATCGTCCGCTGGGTGTCGATGGTCTCCTGCCGGACGATGTCGTCCAGCATCCGGCCGGCCTCGATCGCGTCCATCCGCTGGTCGGGGTTCTTGCGCAGCAGGCCTTCGATGACCGGGACGAGCCGGCCGCCCTTCTCCGGCGGGTCGGGCTCGTCGGAGATCACCGCGACCAGCGCGGCCATCGGCTCGGGACGCTCGAACGGCGACTTGCCGTGCAGCATCGCGTACAGGGTGACGCCCAGCGACCACAGGTCGGAGGCCGGACCGGCGACGCGGCCCCGGGCCCGCTCCGGCGCGATGTAGGCGGGCGAGCCCATGACGAGCCCGGTCTGGGTGAGGGTGGCGTCGCCGGAGGCGGTCGCGATGCCGAAGTCGGTGAGCACGGCGCGCTCGCCCATCCGCCCCGTGCCGGTGATCAGCACGTTGCTCGGCTTGACGTCGCGGTGCAGCACGCCGGCCTCGTGCGCGGCGTGCAGCGCGGCGAGCATCTGCCGGGCGATCTCCGCGGCGCGGCGCGGCTCCATCGGCCCGTCCTGCTTGATCACCTGGTCCAGGGAGCGCGCCCTGATGAGCTCCATGATGATCCAGGGGCGGTCGTCCTCCTCGACGACGTCGTAGACGGCGACGACGCCCGGATGACTGAGCCTGGCCGCGGTGCGGGCCTCACGGAACGTGCGCTTGTGGTGCACGGCGCGTTCCTCATCGGTGAGACCATGCGGGAGGATGACCTCCTTCACCGCAACGTCACGACCGAGGACCTCATCGTGCGCCTGCCAGACCGTCCCCATGCCGCCTCGGCCGACCTGGGTCACCAGGCGGTAGCGGCGGGCGAGCAACCGCTCACCGGTGGGTTCATTTGGCATATCCGCGACCATATCGACTTTTGCTGACAACCTTGGACTGAGAGTGCAAGCCACATCCCCTTACCCGTACGACGCCCGAGATCACTCCGCGGTTCGCCGCGGGCCGGGCGCGCGGGGGCGGAGACGTGATCGACGTGCGACCCGGTAGAAAGGGGACCATGACCGAGCAGGGCCAGCAGCGCGGCCTGCGGGGCGAGTGGGGGCGGCTGATCCAGGCCGCGCCGACGATCTTCTTCTGGTACACCCGACTCTCCGGGATCCTGTCGCTGCTCGCATGGGTCTCCTATGGTCTCATCCTTGAGATAGCCGATATCTGGGCGTTGCGATGGATCGGTTATCTCGGCTGGTTCCCGAGCGTCCCGATCGGCCTGCTGTGGATCCTGCTGTCGATGGGCGTCCGGCGGCGCAAGAAGGCCGCGTGGCGGATCCTCGTCCTGATCTTCTGCCTGCCCACCGCGCTCGGCGTCACCGCCGTCCTGACGACGCTGATCAACCCGGACAGGCCCACCCCCGTCGGCCTGATCGTCACCGCCGCCGTGTACCTGGCGGTGCTCGGCCTGCTGATCTCCGCGCGCGGCCAGTTCACCACCCTGCCCGACCGGGCCAACCGGCGCCTGGCCACCCTCGTCTTCACCAGCCTCCTCATCGTGACCTGCGGCATCGGGACGTTCCTCGTCACCGTGACCGACCGCATCTCCCGCGGCGACTTCTGGACGCACCCGCTCTACGCGATCGCCCAGACCGTCCTCGGGCCGCGCGTCACCGGCAAGCCGATCGACGTGTCGGTGCCGTTCTGGGTCGACGTGATCCTGTGGGTGCTCGGCACCGGACTGATGATCGCCACGTTCTGGGCGCTGTTCCGGCCCGGGCGGCGCGACCCCGTCCTCAGCCCCCCGGAGGAGCTGGCGGCCCGCGCCCTGCTCGCCGAGTACGGCGACCAGGACTCCCTCGGCTACTTCGCGCTGCGCCGCGACAAGGACGTCATCGTCGCGCCGAACGGTAAGGCGGCCATCGCCTACCGGGTGGAGGGTTCGGTCTCCCTGGCCAGCGGCGACCCGCTCGGCGACCCCGAGTCGTGGGACCAGGCGATCGAGGCGTGGCTCGGCGAGTGCCGCGCGCACGCCTGGATCCCCGGCGCGGTCAGCGTCGGCGAGCGCGCCGCCCGCATCTACAAGCGGCACGGCTTCGACGCGCTGGAGCTCGGCGACGAGGCCATCGTCGACCTCACCGACTTCAACCTGGACGGACGGGAGATGCGGCAGGTCCGCCAGGCCGTCCGGCGCGTCGAGCGGGCCGGGTACACCGTGCGGATCCGCCGCCACTCGCAGATCCCCGGCTGGGAGATGGCCAAGCTCATCCGCAGCGCCGACGCCTGGCGCGGCGAGGAGACCGAGCGCGGCTTCTCCATGGCGCTCGGCCGGCTCGGCGACCCCACCGACGGGCGCTGCGTCATGGTCGAGGCGTTCGACGCGCACGGGGAGCTGCGCGGCCTGCTCAGCTTCGTCCCCTGGGGGCGGGCCGGGCTGTCGCTCGACCTGATGCGCCGCGACCGGCTCGCCGAGAACGGCCTCAACGAGTACATGGTCGCCAAGCTCGCCGAGAAGGCCGCCGCGGTCGGCGCGCAGCAGCTGTCGCTGAACTTCGCGATGCTGCGCTCGGCGTTCGAGCGCGGCTCCCAGATCGGCGCGGGCCCCGTCGCCCGGCTCTACTACCGGTTCCTGTCGTTCGCGTCGAAGTTCTGGCAGCTGGAGTCGCTGTACCTGTCGAACGCCAAGTACATGCCCGACTGGCGTCCCCGCTTCATCTGCTACGAGCACGGGCGGCACCTCGTCCGGCTGGGCCTCGCCTACGCCCGCGCCGAGGGGTTCCTGCCGAGCCTGAACCGCCCCAAGCTGGACCGGGCCGCCTCGATGGTCCCCTCCGACGACCTCGTCGAGAGGATCAAGGAGATCGAGGAGGCCGCGGAGGCCGCCCGCGCCCCCCAGCGCCGGCTGTCGGAGCAGGAGCGGGTCCGGCACGCCAAGCTCGACCAGATCCGCGCCGCCGGGATGGAGCCGTACGCGCTCGGCTGCGAGCGCACCGACGTCGCCTCCGGCATCCGGGAGCGGCACTCCGGTCTCGCCCCCGACACCCGCACCGGCGACTCCGTCGCGATCGCGGGCCGCGTCGTCCTCGCCCGCGAGCACGGCCGGCTGATCTTCGTCACGCTGCGGGACGAGACCGGCGACCTGCAGGTCATGCTGACCGCCGACTCGGTCGGCGAGGAGTCGCTGCGCCGCTGGAAGGCGCTCATCGACCTCGGCGACCAGGTCGGGGTGCGGGGCGAGGTCGTCACGTCCCGGCGCGGGGAGCTCTCGGTTCTCGCGTCCTCGTGGACGCTCGCCGCCAAGTGCCTGCACCCGCTGCCGAACAAGAGCTCCGGGCTGTCGGACCCGGAGGCCCGCGTCCGGCAGCGGTACGTGGACTTCATCGTCAACGACGAGTCCCGCCGGATGCTGCGGATGCGCGGCGACGCCGTCGCCGCCGTCCGGGACGGCCTGCGCGCCCGCGGCTACCTGGAGGTCGAGACGCCGATGCTCCAGCCGGTGCACGGCGGCGCCACCGCCCGCCCGTTCACCACCCGCATCAACGCCTACAACATGCAGCTCTACCTGCGGATCGCGCCGGAGCTGTACCTCAAGCGCCTCCTCGTCGGCGGCGCCGGCCGCGTCTTCGAGCTGAACCGCAGCTTCCGCAACGAGGGCGTCTCGCAGCGGCACAACCCCGAGTTCACGATGCTGGAGGCCTACGAGCCCTACGGCGACTACGACACCATGGCCGAGCTGACCCGCTCCCTCGTCGTGGACGCGGCCCGCGCCGCCCTCGGCACCACGGTCGTCGTCCGGGACGGCGCCGAGTACGACCTCGCCGAGCCGTGGCAGGAGATCACCGTCTACGAGTCGGTGTCCAAGGCGCTCGGCGAGGAGATCACCCCGGGCACCTCGCCGGAGCGCGTCCACGCGTTCGCCGAGCGGGCGGGGCTGAACGTCGACCCGCAGTGGGGGCAGGGCAAGGTCGTCCAGGAGCTGTTCGAGGCGCTCGTCGAGGAGCACCTGACGGCGCCCACGTTCGTCCGCGACTACCCGGCCGAGACGTCCCCGCTGACCCGCCCCCACCGCGACGACCCGCGCCTGGCCGAGAAGTGGGACCTCATCGTCTTCGGCCTCGAACTCGGCACCGCCTACTCCGAGCTGATCGACCCCATCCTCCAGCGGCAGCGGCTCACCGAGCAGTCGCTCCAGGCCGCGGGCGGCGACCCGGAGGCCATGGAGCTCGACGAGGACTTCCTGCGCGCCCTGGAGTACGCGATGCCGCCCGCCGGGGGCATGGGCATGGGCATCGACCGGCTGCTGATCACGCTGACGGGCCGCAGCATCCGCGAGACGATCCCGTTCCCGCTGGTGCGCCCCGGCTCCTAGAGGCCGCGCGGGACGGGCCGGAACCCCTGCCCCGCGAGCCACGCCCGCGCCGCTCCCCGCCGGGCGTCCTCCCCCTCGGGCAGGACGCCCGGCGGAACGGGCAGCCCCTCCGCCTCGTCGGCCGGGAGCACGTCCCCGCGCTCGGGATCGAGCACCTGGAAGCCGTCCTCCATCGCCGCGGCGACCGCCCCCAGGTCGACGGGAAGCGGAGCCAGCCCGGTCGGCGCCCCCGCGCCCAGGGCGGCGGCGAGCTCGTCCGCCAGCTCGGCGTCGCCGGGCAGGTCGCGCTCGTTCAGCTCCTCCAGGCACGCGAGGGCGAGGGACCGCGCGTCGCGCCCCTGCGCCAGGGCCGCGACGAGGACGTCCCCGGCGTACTGGAGCACGGGAGCCAGCGGACGGCCCCGGAGCAGCTCGGCGTCCCCGAACCCCCGGTGCGCCGCCGCCCGCAACCGCGCCAGCGCCTCATCGCCCCATTCCGTCACGCACACATTTGTACAGACAACCTCTGACACGCGCGCTCGATTCATTGCCCGTGCGGCCTGGACATTGCGAACGGCGGCGACATACCATCAATGAAATATACCTTGGAGGGTATGTTCGAGATCGAGATGGAACCCGAGGTCGTCGCGTGGCTGGACACTCTGACCTTCGTCCAGTACCAGCGCGTCATGCGGAACGTGGACGACTACCTTGTGGACCGTGGAGACCTTCTCGACGGCAACCACACCCGAGCGTTACGAGCCGGCGTTCGTGAGTTGCGTCTTCACTTGGAGGACACCACGTGGCGGATCACCTACTGGCTGCCGACGGTCCGCGGACGCCTCATCGTGTTGCTGACGGCTTTCCAGAAGGTTCGCAATGGCTCCCAGCCGCAGGATGTCGAAAGGGCGGTCTTCATGCGAAGAATCTGCGAGTCGTCCCACTTGGCACCCACAGGGCACGTCTATGAAAGGAGCGAGTGATGGCCGGGCATAGCGGGTGGCGGGCCTACCGCGCGAAGCGACTGCGGGAGGAGACCGCGGCCCATCCCGAGTACGAGCAGGCGGGGCTCGACCTCCGCCTCGGTGACATGGTGCGCGAACGCCGACTCCGCCTCGGGCTCACGCAGGCGGTCGTCGCCGAGCGCGCCGGCATCACCCAGCCCGCGCTCTCGCGGCTCGAAGGGGGTGGCGGAATTCCCACCCTCGCGATGCTGGACCGCATAGCCAGGGCCATGAACACCACCTTCACGATCACTGTGGGAGAGGACGCGGCGGCCTGACCTCCATCAGGATCGTGGCGGTGGTGGTGGGGGTGGTGTGTGCCGTCGTCGGGGGTGTGGGGGTGCTGGCGGCGGACGCCGGGCTCCGGCGGCGGGCCGTGGTGGTGGACGGGGTGCCGGTCGAGATCGTGCGGCAGGCCGGGGCGTCCGGGCGGGCGCCGGGTGTCGTGGTGGCGCACGGGCTCGGAGCAAGCGGGCGCCTGATGCGCGGGTTCGCCGACACGCTGGCCCGGCGCGGGTACGCGGTGGCGCTCGTCGACCTCGCGGGGCACGGGGCCAGCACGCGGCGGCTCCCCGGGAACGGGGACGGCCCTGCCGCCGATGCCCGGCTCGACCGTGACGTGGACGTCGCCGTCACGCGCCTGCGGGCCGTGCCGGGGGTGGACGGGGAGCACATCGGACTCGTCGGGCACTCGCTGGGAGCCGCCGCGGTCATCCGCTACGGCGCGGCGCATCCGTCCGTCGGGGCGACGGTCGCGATCTCGCAGGGGGCGATGGCGGTGCCGGCGTCCGCGCGGAACGTGCTGCTGGTCGCCGGCGGCCTGGAGTTCCCCGCGTATCGGGACGGCGCCGTCCAAGCGCTGCACGCCGTCCACCCGGAGGGGCGGCCCGGCGCGACCTACGGCGATCCGCGCGACGGGACGGCGCGACGGGCCGTCATCGTCGGCGGTGTCGAGCACGTCGGCGTGCTGTTCAGCCCGCGCACCCATCGCGAGACCGGCGCCTGGTTCGACGCGGCGTTCGGGCGGCACTCGGCTCCGGTCTCCGACGTGCGCGCCGTCCAGCGCGCGGGGTCGGCGCTGCTGCTGCACCTCGCGGCCGTGCTGACCTTCGGGGCGATCGCCTCGGCGCTGCTCGGGCGGCCCTCGGACGCCCGCGAGGCGCGCCGCCGCGTCCCGGTGCGGTTCGCGCTGCTCGCGGCGGCGTTCGCGGCCGGGGTCGCGGTGCCCGTGATGGGGGTCTTCCGGTTGCCGCTCGCGGTGGCCGGTCCGCTCGCCGGGTTCTTCGGCGTCGCCGGCGTGGTGGCGCTCGTCTGCGCGAGGGACCCCGGCTTCCTCGGGGGCCGGCCCCGGGCGCGGACGGTGGCGGCGGCGGCCGTCCTCGTCGCCTTGACCGTGGTGTCGTTCGCCGTCCCGGCCCAGCTGGGGTGGGCGCACGCGGTGCCGGTGGGCCCGCGGGTGTGGGCGCTCGTCCCGATCACCGCGGGCACCGCCCTGTACTGCCTGGGGGTCGAGGCGCTGTGCGCCGGACATGATCGGCCGACCGCCATCGGCGTGCACGCCTGGGCGGCGACGGCCGCGCTGGCCGCCCTCCTCGCGGCCGCCCTCGTCGGGGCCGTCTCGCCGTTCGTGCTGCTGGTGTCGCCGCTGATCGCCGGACTCCTGGCCTGGCAGGGCGTCCAGGCGGCGGCGCTGCGCTCGATCCGAGCCCCGGCGTGGGCGACCGCGCTCGTCGGCGGCGTCCTGCTGGCCTGGCCCCTCGCGGTCACCATGCCGATCACCTGACGTCCGGTGAGCTCACCGCGCGAAGCGCAGGACGTGGTCGGCGTCGGCGGCGGCGAACGCCAGGAGGCGGGCCGCCTCCTCCCGGACCGGCTCCTCGTCGGGGAGGGGCGCGAGAAGGTCCACGGTCAGCTCGGCGCGGGCCGCCTTCCGGTCGTGCTTGAGCGTCCAGGTGCCGTGGACCCGCCCGTCGACGAGGACGGTCGGCTTGGTGACGGCCCCCACGCACACGGCTTTGCGCTGCTCGTCCGTCATCATGCGGCTCCGGTCGGAGTAGGCGAGGATCAGGTTGTCGAAGGCCGGGAGGAAGCGGACGGGCGCGGGGGCGTCGGCGTCCGGGAGCGGCATGCCGGGAAGGTCGAAGAGCTCCGCGCCGCTCTCGTCCCGGTAGGTCCGCAGAGACGGGCGGAGCTCCTCGAAGGCGGCGTCCATGCGGCGCAGCCCGGACCACATCTGGAAGTCCTTGACGGAGGCCGGGCCGAACGCGGCCAGGTAGCGGCGGATCAGCCGCTCCGGCGACTCCGGGGAGAGCGGGCGGCCGATCCACTCCTCCGCCAGGGCGAACGGCGTCGCGCCGCCGGTGTTCCACGTCCCGCTGGGCGGCGGATGGACGACGGAGACCAGCGCCTGCGCCGACCAGCCGAGCGCCTGGAGGTCGCGGTCGGGCCAGCGCTCGGCGAGGGCGCGGGCGAGCTGCGGGCGGGTGAGGGTCCGCCCCCGCAGGAGCCTGCGCGCCTCGGCGGCGAGCCCGTCCAGGTCCCAGTCCCGGGTGGCGCTGCCGAAGGCCGCCTGGCGTCCGCGCAGGACGCTCTCCTGGACGAGGGGGCGCACCCACAGGAAGTCGGCGGCGGACGCCAGGTGCTGCGTCCCCCGAAGGATCGTGCTGCGCACGGCGGACCGGTCGTAGAGCAGGCCGGTGAGGTCGTCTCGGCGGAAGCCCTCCAGCCGCGTCCAGAGCCCGATGTACGGCATGTTGGTCTCCTGGGCCTGGATGGCGACGAGCCGTTCGACCGCTTCCAGGAGGGGCATGCCGGAGCGCTCCAGGAGCAGCTGCCGCTCAAGCGCCGCCCGGTTCAGCGTCCGGCGATCCAGTGTCCGCGTCATTCCGCCAGTCTACCAGAACGGAATGCTCTATTCCGTAATTGGGCCCGTATCATCGAGCCGGGGAGGTAGGTGGTGATGTGCGTTACGTTGCCTACATCGGCAACCTGACCCGGCTCGCGGTCGAGCTGGTCAACGGGGACGAGCCCAGCGAGCTGCGGCGGGAGTTCTTCCAGCAGCACGACGTGGTGGAACCGGACGACCCGAGGGACCTCCTCCCGGCCCTGCGCGACGCGGTCGCGGCCGTCGCCGACGGCGGACCGCCCCTCCCGGTCAACCTCCTCCTGGACCGTTTCCCGCCCGCGATGCGCGTCGCCGAGCACGACGGCGACGGCCCGCACCTGCACTTCGCCCGCGACGGCGAGGACGGCGTGCAGTGGCTCGGCCGAAGCTGCGCCGCCGCCCTCGCCCACGTCCTGTGCGGGGACCCCGACGTCACCGTGGGCCGCTGCCGCGCGGACGGCTGCGCCCGCTTCTACGTGGACGAGTCCCGCAACCGCAGCCGCCGGTTCTGCTCGAACGCCTGCGCGAGCCGCACGACCGTCGCCGCCCACCGCGCCCGCCGCCGGGCGAGCCGGTGAGCGCTACCCGGCGCCCTCCCGGTACACCTCCACCGCGTACCGGAGGCGGGCCCCGACGAGCAGCGCCTCGTCCTCCGGGCACCCGAGGAGCCGGGTGACCAGCTCGACGATCTGGTCGTCGGTCAGATCCGGTTCGAGCTCGGCGACGTGCCCCACGATCTCGACCAGCTCGGGCCGCTTGTAGGACGCGATCGACCGCCCCCGCCGAACCCGCGTCTCCCCGACCGACCGCCGCTGCACCGCCCCTTCCGCCTCCTGCGCAGCAGGCCGCACGTCTTCCGCCCGCGCCGAACCCTCCCCCCGCGAACGAGGCTGCGCAGGTTGCGGACGCTGCTCCTGCGCGGATTCTGGCTGCGAGGAAACCTCCGCCTGCGAACGATGCGCCGCTGGTTGCGGCCGCTGCTGCTGCGCAGGTTCGGACTGCGGAGGGACCTCCGCCTGCAAGCGGGGCTGCGGCTGCGAGGACTCCGTCCGCGAGCGAGGCTGGCTCTGTTGCGGGCGCTGCTGCTGCGCGGGTTCTGATTGGGGCGGGATCTCCGCCTGCGAGCGGGGGCGCGGCTGTCGTGGCTGCTGCGGCTGTGAGGGCTCCGTCCGCGAGCGAGGCTGCTCCTGTTGCGGGTGCTGGGGGCGCTGCTTCTGTGAGGGGTCGGTCTCTTGTGGGCTAGGTGCGCCCGGTTGTGGGGGTTGTGTTTCCGCCGTGGTTTCCCTCTGCGGGCGGGGTTGGGCTTGTTCTGGGGGATGGGCCTGCTGGGGCGGCTTCGGGCTCTCTGAGGGGTTCGGCAGCGGGCCGGGTCTGCCCCAGAGCGCGGGGATGTCCGAGCGGCCGGGAGGTGGGGCGTGCCCGGCCTCCGGGACGCGCGGGTTGGGGCCCGTGGCCTGGGCGCCCGGCTCCTGGGCGGGCTCGTCCCATCTCATGGCGTCCAGGCGCCGGGGCGGAAGGCTGCCGCCGCGCCCGCCCGGCCGGCCCTGGTCCTGCGGCTCTCGCCGGGGCGCGTCCAGACGTCGGGGCGGTGCGCCTTGCCCGGACGCGCCGGTGCCGGGACGCGCAGGCGGTCGAGCGCGCACGTCCCGCTGCGTCACGTCCGGCCGCTCCCCCGCGCGCGGGTCACGGCCCCCCAGACCGGGGCCGGGACGCGGTTCTCTCGGTCGTTCCAGCGGGCGCGGGTCGCGCGGCCTCGTTCCTGCTTCCTTCCGCGGAGCCTCGGGCGGGACGGCGGCGGGCGGCCGTGACCGGAGGTCCTCTCGCGTCGGTTCCGGGCGCGGGGGCTGGATCGGGAGGTCCCGTTGGGTCACGTCCGGGCGCTCGGACAGGGGGCGCGCAGCGGGAGGAGGCGGGGTGCGGGGAGTGGTGAGGGCGGTGAAGAGCGTGGTGGTGGGGGTTATGGCTTCGTGCAGGTGGGACGGGAGGCGGGGGCTCGGCGGCGGGCCCTCGGGAGGGGGGAGGTCGGGGCCGGACGGGCCGACGAGGATGGTGCGGGGCGCGTGCCAGAGGACGAAGAGGGCCTCGGCGCCGGCCTCGTGCTCGCCGTCCACGATGACGACGTCGAAGTCGTCCGGAGCGGGCGGGAGGACGTCCGGGACGCGCCACAGCGGCAGGATCCACGCGGGGACGATGTCGGGTCCGGAGCGGGCGAGGGCGGACGCCGCGGCGCGGGCGGCGGTGAGGTCGGCGCGGGCCTCGCGCAGGGCGCCCTCGGCCTCGGCGAGGGCGTCGCGGAGGCGGTCCGCGGCGGCGGGGCCGGTGGAGGCCGCGCGGCGGCGGGCCCACGTCCAGGCGTCGTCCCAGCGGCGGGCGCGGTCGTGCCAGACGTCGTCGCCGTCGGTGGCGATCATGAGGTGGGCGAGGTCGGGGTGGACGGCGCGGACGCGGGCGACCAGCTCCTCGCAGCGGATCTGCCGGGAGCGCTCGTGCCGGGCCTCGGCGAGGGCGCCGAGGGCGCGGCCGTAGGCGGCGGCGTCGCGGGCGTCGACGGCCGCGAGCGCGGCGCGGAGCTCGGGGGGATCGTCGGCGTCAACGGGGCCGATCGAGTCGCGGAGGGCGTCGAGGTCGGCGGTGGCGCGGCTGACGCCGAGCCCTTCGAGGGCGTTGCGCAGGGCCGCGGCGTAGTCGTGCCACTGGATCGGGTGGACGAGCGGGACGCGGAAGCCGGAGCGTTCGAGGAGCCGCCGCGTCGAGTCCAGGGCGGTCATCGCGTCGCGGACGCGGGCGAGCCGGGCGTGCGCGCGGACGAAGCGGGCGACGCGCTCGCCGGGCGGCAGGTCGGCGGGGAAGGAGATGCCGGCGGCCTCCCACACGTACTGCAGCTCCCGGCAGGTGATCCGCACCATGAGGTCGGTGTGGGCGATGTCGAGCAGCTCCGGCGTGGTCGGCGCCGCGCCGTCCACCTTGACCGTGGCGAGGAGGGGCTCGGCCTGGCGCTGGGCGGCGGACCGCAGCGGGCCGCGCTTGAGGACGCCGCCGTCGGCCAGGTAGGCGCGCAGGTCCTGGGCGGCGGCGGCGAGGCCGCGCAGGTCGGCGTCGGCGGGCAGCTCGACGCGGTGGCCGCTCAGCTCGCCGAGGGCGCGCTCGGCCCACTGCGCGCGGGCCGTCATCTCCACGACGCGGGCCCAGATGAGGGGGCGCCGCTCGGCGAGGGCGTCGCCGAGGGCGCGGACGGCGAGGTCGGAGGGGTTCCAGCCGCCCGGGTGGCCTTCCAGGCCGAGGTCGCGGAGCGCGGCGGCGACGACGGAGGCGTCCCCGTCGAGGCGGGCGAGGAGGGTGACGTCGCTGTCGCGCAGGAGCTGCGACAGCTCGGTCCTGGACCGCTCGGCGCGCTCGGCGGCGGCGGCCTCCGCCTCGATCAGGGTGCGGACGTAGGCGGCGCTCGGCAGCGCGCCCGGGTCGACGTCCCGCTGCTCGGTGCGGGCCTTGCGCTCGGCGGTCTCCTCCGCGAGGAGGACGACCAGTTCGGCGGCCTCGGAGCGGGAGATCGGCGGGCCCGGCGGCAGGTCGGGCCGGACCGGCATCCAGGACAGCTCGGGCTCCTCGCCGCGCAGGTCGGGCGGCGGCTCCGCCGGCCCGCCGCCGCGCAGGCGCTCGGTGATCTCGGCGACCCGCAGGGCGGCGGCCTCCTCGCGCTCGGCGAGGGCGTCGAGGTCGGGTTCGCCCCCGGCGCGGACCGCCTCGGCCACGCGGGCGGCCATGGCCGCGTCGGTGGCGGTGAGGGCGGCGAGGCCGGGCGGGAGCGCGCCGCGCAGGGCGGCGGACGCGGCCGGGCCGGACGTGGCGACGAGTACCCGGCGGCCCCGCGCCAGCAGCCCGGCCAGCAGGTCGGGGACGGTCTCCGGCGCCCGCTCCGGTAGGTGCATGACCTGGGGCTTCAGCTCGGGCGAGACGAACCGCGCGACCCCCTCGGGGACGCCGCGCGGCAGCAGGCTCAGGAGCCTGGCGTGGTGGTCGGCGACGGCCTCGCGGCCCGCCGGGCGGACGACGAGGGCGGGCGCGAGGCGCAGCCGGGGGACGGGCGAGGCGGCGTCGGCGTCGGGCGTCCAGTCCTCGCGGTAGTCGGCGGGGCTCGTCAGCGCGACCTGGCACCATTTGCGCAGGACGTCCCCGACGGAGGCGTTGAGCCCGAAGCCCTGCCCGGCCTGGACGGCGTCGGCGATCCAGTCGGCGGGCCGGAAGCCGGGGTGCCCGGACAGCAGTTCCCGGTCGCGCAGGGTCGTGTGCCCGGTGAGGACGACGTCGACGCGTTCGGTCCGCTCGTCCAGGACGATCCGGACGGGCGTGCTCAGCAGGTGGTCGTGGACGGCGGGCCGCCACGACAGCAGGCCCGTCGCGAGGACCGCTTCCTCGCCGGCAAGCTCGCGCAGGACGCGGTACCAGGTGCGCAGGGCGAGCCAGCCGTCGAACTCCTCCAGCACGACCGGCGGCGTCAGCGGGATGACCGGGATGCTGAACAGCACCTCGCCGGGCCCGGCGTCGGCCTCGACGTAGACGTCGCCGGGCAGTCCGGCGAGCCAGTGGACGTGGTCGTGGTCGGCGAGGTCGCGCGAGGGGCGCCGCCGGGCCCGCGCCAGATCGCGCAGGTACCCGAGCAGTCGCGCCGCGTGGTCTGCCTCCCGCGCGGCGGCGTCGTCCAGGGCCCGGCCCGTCCGGCCGGGACCCGGAGCCTCGTCAGGCACCGCGGCTCCTCCCCACGGGAATGCTGGTGCCCCGATCTAACACCCCCGGGCGGCCCCGGTCGAGCGCAATCGTTGATCTTGAGTCAGCGGGCGCCGGCCATGTGGCGGTCCTCGTTCGGCATCATGACCCAGAGGACCAGGTAGACGACGAACTGCGGGCCGGGCAGCAGGCACGAGAGCAGGAACAGGATCCGGACGGTCCACGGGGTCATGCCGAACCGGCGCGCGAGGCCGGCGCAGACCCCGGCGATGACGCGGTCGCGGCGCGGACGATAGAGGCCGTTCATGGGTTCTTCTCTCCCCGATTCGTCGAGCGGTGAACGCGGCCGCGGTCTTCGCGGCCACGTCTCTCACGCTACGAACCGGGCAGGCGACCTCACATCGCTCTCGCGGCCTGTTCCCCGCTGCTACCTCAGGAGTACGGGACGTCCCCTAGGGGGCGGCGGGCCGGCCGGCGTTGTGCTCGGCGACCAGGCTCGGCAGGGCGGCGAGGTCGTCGAGCACGAACAGGCACTCGCCGAGCGCTTCGTCGTCCCTCTGGATGTTGCCCCACGGGCCGCGGCGCAGGAACGCCGCCCGCATCCCGAACGCCAGGGCGGGCCGGACGTCGTTGTCGATGCGGTCCCCCACGTACAGGACGCGGTCGGGCAGCACGTCGGCGAGCTGGGCGCAGCGCTCGAAGAACTCGTGGGACGGCTTGCTGACGCCCCACACGTCCGAGATGCCGACGACGTCCGCGTCCAGGGCCAGCTCCGCCATCTGCTCGGCCGCCTGGACCGGCTGGTTGCCCGCGATCCCGACGTACAGGCCCTGGTCGCGCAGGCCCGACAGGCACGCCCGCGCGTCGGGGTAGAGGTCGTCCGGCCCGAACCCGTTCGGGACGCCCGCCTCCGCGCGGCGCCGCTCCTCCTCTTCCAGGTCGAACCCCGGCCGGAAGTACTCGAACAGGTCCGTGTGGTCGCCGCCGGTCGCGAGCAGCGCGCCGAGCTTGGTGAGGAAGGTGTGCCTGGGCACGCCGAGCCAGTCGGCCCAGCGCCCGTAGATCTCGCCCTCGTTGACGAGGGTCTCGCCGATGTCGAAGAACACGGCCTGGATGGAGCGCGGCGCGGGGAGGCCCGCCGCGTACTCGGAGGAGCCGGCGCGCTCGGCGGCCGCCGGCTCGGCGGCCGGGGGGATGCGGGGGGAGGCGTTCACTTGGCGGCCAGGTCCACTGAGGTGCCGGGGGTGAGGCGCACGAACTCCTTGCCGAGTTCGTCGCCGGCACTGGTGAGGACGCGTTCCATCACCTGGAGGCCGATGTCGTTCAGCAGCCCGTCGTGGATGGCGAAGGCGCGCCCCGGGCGGACCTCGCGCGTGTACTCGTACAGGTCGAGGGCGCGCATCCAGGGCGCGTTGCCGGGCAGGCACAGCGTCGGGACGGGCTCGGACGGGACGGTCAGCGCGTCGCCCGGGTGGAAGACCTCGCCGTCGACCAGGAACCCGACGTTCGGGACGGGCGGCAGGTCGGGGTGCATGAGCTCGTGGTCCTCGCCGTAGACGTGGACGTCGAAACCGGCGATCGTGACGGCGTCGCCGTGGCCGACCTGGTGGACGCGTCCGCCGAGGTCGGCGAGGTTCTCGGCCACGGCGCGGGACGTCCACGCCTCCAGCTCGGGGCGCTCGGCCATCGCGGCGCGCAGCGCGTCGGGGTCGAAGTGGTCGAAGTGCTCGTGGGTGATCAGTACGGCGTCGGCGGCGGCCAGCGCGTCCCCGGCCTCGCTGAACGAGCCGGGGTCGATGACGATCGTGCGGTCGTCCTCGGTGAGCTGCACGCACGCGTGTCCGAGCTTGGTGAGGCGCATCCGGCGATTTTTTCACGGGTGCGTCCCCGCCCATTGACCACCCCCCGGACCGTTGATAGAACACGTTCTAATTCGGGCGCGACCCCGGCCAGCAGGCACGGCAAGGAGGCGGTGCGATGCCCGTTCCCGACCAGCGCGACCCCGAGATCACCCGGCGGGCCCTCACGCGGTGGCTGGACGGCCATCTGCCCGGGGTCCGCATCCCGCATGTGGAGACCCCGCAGACCAGCGGCTTCTCCAACGAGACCCTGCTCTTCGAGGCCGAGTGGGACGGGGGCGGAGGGCCGAGACGCGAGCCGCTCGTCGCGCGGGTCGCCCCGGAGAAGTACCAGATCTTCCCCGAGCCGCGGTTCGAGGAGCAGTACCGGCTGATGCGGATCCTGGACGAGCGCACCGCCGTCCCGGTGCCGCCGATCCGCTGGTACGAGCCGTCCCGCGACGTCCTCGGCGCCCCGTTCTTCGTGATGGGCCGCGTCGACGGCCGCGTCCCGACCGACATGCCGCCGTACCACATGGACGGCTGGGTGACCGGAGTGCCGCCCGGTGAGCGGGCCGCGATGTGGTGGTCCACCCTGGAGATCATGGCGCGGCTGCACCGGCTGGACGTCGGCGAACTGGGTCTCGGCTTCCTGGACCAGCCCGCCTGGGGGGCGCCGGGCCTCGACCAGCGGCTCAACTACTACGAGCACTACCTGGGCTGGGCCTACCGGGGGCCGCAGGAGACGGCGCTCAGGGCGCTGGAGTGGCTGAAGGCGAACCGCCCCGACGAGCCGGACGACCCCGTCGCGCTGTGGGGCGACGCCCGCATCGGCAACGTGATCTTCCAGGACGGCGCGCCCGCGGCGGTGCTGGACTGGGAGGGCGCCGTGCTCGGCGCGCCGGAGGAGGATCTCGCCTGGTTCATGTTCCTGGACCGGCACCACTCCGAGGGCGTCGGCGCCGCCCGGCTGGAGGGCTTCCCCTCCTACGAAGAGACCGTCGCCCGCTACGAGGAGCTGCTCGGACGCCCGATGCGGCACATGGCGTACTACGAGATCCTGTCCGGCTTCAAGTTCTCGGTGATCATGGCGCGGATCGGCCAGGCGATGATCGACTTCGGCTGGATCGAGGAGACGGCCGACTTCCCCCACGACAACAACTGCACGCAGCTGCTCGCCCGCATCCTGGGAGGGGACCGGTGACGCTCTCGCCGCTCGACGACTACCCGATCCACCAGGCGCCGGAGGTGATGCGGCACGTCACCACCTCCGACCGGAACTTCTACGACCGGTACTACTTCAACGTCCACCCGTGCTCCGACGAGCTGATGATGATCATCGGGATCGGGCAGTACCCGAACCTCGGCGTCATGGACGCGTTCGCGGTCGTGCGGCGCGGATCGGTGCACAAGGTCGTCCGGGCGTCCCGCGAGCTGGGCGACGACCGGATGGACACCACGGTCGGGCCGTTCCGCGTCGAGGTGGTCGAGGGGCTCAAGCGGCTCCGGGTCGTCCTGGACGAGACCGAGCACGGCCTCTCGTTCGACCTCGCCTGGGAGGGCACGGTCCCGGCCACCCTGGAGCCGCCGCACTACCTGCGCTGGCAGGAGCGCGTCGTCTTCGACTCCCGCCGTCTCGCGCAGACAGGCCGCTGGACGGGCACCATCACGGTCGACGGCGAGACCATCGAGGTCACACCCGACCACTGGTGGGGCTCGCGCGACCGCTCCTGGGGCATCCGGCCCGTGGGCGAGCCGGAGCCGCCCGGCATCCAGGTGAAGAACGCGGGCACGTTCTACTGGCTGTACGCGCCGATGCAGTTCGAGGATCACGCCATCTTCTGCATCGTGCAGGAGGACGAGAAGGGCCGCCGCATCCTGGAAGAGGCCACCCGCGTGTGGCCCGACCGCGAGCCCGAGTATCTGGGACGTCCCGAATACCGCCCGGAGTACGCGGAGGGCACCCGCGACGTGGTGACGGCGACACTGCGTTTCGCCCCGCCCGGCGGGGAGCCGTTCGAGGTGAGGGCGACGCCGATCCTGCCCGTCCACCTCATGGTCGGCACCGGCTACGGGCTGGAGCCCGACTGG
Source organism: Actinomadura sp. NPDC048021 (assembly GCF_040653135.1). Lineage (NCBI taxonomy): Bacteria > Bacillati > Actinomycetota > Actinomycetes > Streptosporangiales > Thermomonosporaceae > Actinomadura > Actinomadura sp. NPDC048021. The sequence goes on along the minus strand of NZ_JBEZJQ010000005.1, from coordinate 198,573 downwards.
AAGCACGGCATGTACCAGGGACCCGACCTGAAGGTGCAGGGCGTCGCCTACGACACCCGCAAGCCGGACGACGCGGCCCGCATGTGGGGCATGGTCGACGCGGTCGGCCGCTACGAGTACCTGGACGGGGCGCAGCCCACCGCCGCCGCCACCGGCTACGGCCTGTTCGAGTACTGGGCCCTCGGCCCCCACCCCTCCTTCCCGGGCTGACCGGTGCCCGGAGTCCCGGCGGGCCCTGACTCCGTCCGCGCGGACGCACGGCCCGGGCGGTCGGCGGGTGGAGTGATCCATCTGCGACACTGGCGCTCGTGACGACCCCGCCCTCACGCGACCCCCTGGACGCGGGACGTTCGTTCCGGCGAAGACCGGACCGGCAGGCGCGCGACCGCTCCCCCGCCTGGCGCGACCAGCCGCGCGCCCTGGCCTGCGCGGTGATCGCGGCGTTCGCGTTCCTCACCGCGGCGGCGTTCGTGTTCGCCGTGGTCGCCGTCGTCGCGGCGATGCGCTGACACGCGGGGAGAACACGAGACCGGGGCGGCCCGGCGGGCGCGCCCCGGTCTCGCCTCCAACGTCAGGTGGGGGTTCCCTCCGACCCCTCGGCGATGGTGAAGGCCACGTCGCCCTGCGGGTCGACCTGGGCGTCGAGGGTCTTGTCGTCCAGCATCTCGGCGACCGTGGGCTCCAGGTACACCTTGGCGCCCTCTTCCTCCACGACCTGGTCGCCGGCCTCGGGGGCCGGGGCCACCGAGAGCCGCAGGGCGTCCGAGCCGTCGAGCCCGGACTCGATGCGGATGCCGGTCTCGGGCGGAAGCTCCGGGTTGGCGGTCACCGTACGGATGACCTGGACGGCACCGCTGGTCAGCGTGAGCACGATCAGCTCCTCACGTCTCTTCGTTCTCTGTCGGGATTTGCCCCACCCTCCCCGCTGCTCCCGGCCGTAAACATCGGGACGTGATCGAACGATCTCAGTCCGCACTCGGGGCGAGCGCCCGCACCGCCTCCGCCGGGGACAGGCCCCCGCCCGGGACGACCGCCAGCACCGGCGTGGTGAGACCGTTGTCGACGTACTCGCGGACGCGGGCCCGGCACCGCTCCGGGGAGCCGTGCACGATCAGGTCGTCCACCACCTCGTCCGGGATGGCCTCCAGCGCCCTCTTCCGGTCGCCGGCCGCCCACGCCTCGTTCATCGGGGCCAGCGCCTCGCCGCGTCCCAGCCACTCGTGGAACGCCCGGTAGACGGGGACCGTCATGTACGCGGCGATCATCCAGCGGCCGATCGCGCGCGCCTCCTCGGCATCGCCCGTGGGGCAGACGAACAGCCGCGCGATCAGCTCCGGCCCGTCACCGAGGGCGCCGCGGACCGTCCGGACGTCCTTCGGCGCGAGCCAGTTGGTGATCGCGCCGTCGGCCTCGCGGGCGGCGAGCCGCAGCATGCCGGGGCGCAGGGCCGCGAGGACGATCGGCGGCGGCGTCGCCGGTGCGCTCTCCAGCTTGAAGCCCTTCACGGCGAAGGTCTCGTACTCCTCCTTCACCTTCTCCCCCGCGAGCGCCCTGCGGAGGAAGCGCAGCGTGTCGCGGGTGCGCTTGTAGGGCTCGTCGAACGGGATGCCGTTCCAGCGCCGCACGATCGTGTCGGACGAGGTGCCGATGCCCAGCACGAAGCGTCCCGGCGCGAGGTCGGCGAGGGTGGCGGCCTGCTGGGCGAGCAGGGCGGGCCCGCGCGTGTAGACCGGCACGATCGCCGGCCCGAGGCGCAGCCCCGGGTCCCACTGCGAGGCGAGCGCCAGCGGGGTGAAGGCGTCGGCGCCGTTGGTCTCGGCCGACCAGGCGTCGGTGTAGCCGAGCCCGGACAGCCCGGACACGATCTCGCGGTGCTCGGCCAGCGGGAGGCCGGTCAGCGGAATGGTCAGTCCCCAGCGTGACATGCGCTTCTCCCTGTTCCTGTGTTCGCGGGCGTTCCTGTGTTCGTGGGCGGGCGGTCAGGCGATCGAGGGCCGGATGGTGGCGCCGCCGTCCACGACGAGCGTCTGCCCGGTCATCCAGGACGAGGCGTCGCCCGCGAGGAACACCGCGGCGTTGGCGATGTCCTCGGGCTCGCCGATGCGGCCGAGCGGCATGTACTTGCTGATCTCGGCCTCGTTGTTCTCCCACAGGGCGCGGGCGAGGTGCGTCTTGACCAGGCCGGGCGCGATGCAGTTCACGCGGACCTTCGGGGCCAGCTCCATCGCGAACTGCCGGCTGAGGTGGATCACGGCGGCCTTGGTGGCGTTGTAGTAGCCGATGCCGTGCTCGGTGAGCATGCCGCCGACCGAGGCGATGTTGATGATCGCGCCGCCGCGCTCGGCGAGGGAGGCGCGCAGCGCCAGCTGCGTCCACTGCACGACCGCGAACTGGTTGACCTGGACGGTCTTGGCCGCGGCGGCGGGCTCGATGTCGGCCATCGGGCCGAAGTAGGGGTTCGTGCCGGCGTTGTTGACCAGGACGTCGAGGCCGCCGAACTCGGCGACGGCCGCGTCCACGCAGGCCGCGGCCTGCTCGGCGTCGCCGACGTGGGCCGCCTTGGCGAGGACGCCCGCGCCCGGGTGCGCCGCGCGGATCTCCTTGGCGACCTCGTCCAGCGCCTCCTGCTTGCGGGAGGACAGGACGACGTTCGCCCCCTCGGCGGCGAGCGCGGTGGCGATCGCCTTCCCGATTCCCCGGGACGCCCCGGTGACCAGCGCCGTCTTGCCCTCTAGACCAGTCCGCATCCGCACGCTCCCTGCCTGTCCGCACCCTGAGGGCCTGCCTGTTCGCACCCTGCGGGCGGCATCACCAGAATCCGACTCGGTTCACTGTACCGAAGTGACTGACGAGTCAGTTAGGTGGGTTCGCATGGTCCGTCCCGCTCACCGGACACGTCCCGTTCGGGGCGCTCGCCCGGTTGTTACGCTGCGCCCGGTCGGAGACGAGGAGGACCGCGTGACCACGACCAAGGAACGCCGTCCGGCGATCGAGGGCTGGTTCGCCGCCGCGGACGGCGACGTCCGCCTGCTGGGCACCCGCTGCGGCGCCTGCGGAACGCCGTACTTCCCGCGCAACGAGCTGGCCTGCCGCAACCCGGCCTGCACCGGCCCGAAGGACGGCTCCGAGCTGGAGCCGTACGCGCTGTCGCGGCGCGGGCGCGTCTGGTCGTACGCCGACTCCCGGTACAAGCCGCCGCCTCCGTACGTCTCCCCCGACCCCTTCGTCCCGTACACCGTCGCGGCCGTCGAACTCGAAGCCGAGCGCATCGTCGTCCTGGGGCAGGTCGCCCCCGGCCACACCGTCGACGACCTCGCGGTCGGCATGGAGGTCGAGCTGACCGAGGGCGTCCTCTACGAGGACGACGAGGCCGAGTACACCGTCTGGATGTGGAGGCCCGTGAAATGACGCGCGACATCGCCGTGCTGGGCGCGGGCATGCATCCGTGGGGCAAGTGGGGCCGCAACTTCGTCGAGTACGGTCTCGCGGCGGCGCGGGCCGCGCTCGCCGACGCCGGCCTCGCGTGGACGGACGTCCAGTACGTGGCGGGCGCGGACACCATCCGCAACGGCTACCCGGGGTTCATCGCGGGCGCGACGTTCGCGCAGGCGCTCGGCTGGTCGGGCGCGCGCGTGTCCAGCTGCTACGCCGCGTGCGCGTCCGGGGCGCAGGCCATCAACAACGCGCGCGCGCAGATCCTCGCGGGTCTCTGCGACGTCGCGCTGGTCGTGGGCGCCGACGCCGCGCCGAAGGGCTTCTTCAAGCCCGTCGGCGGGGACCGCCCCGACGACCCCGACTGGCTCCGCTTCCGCCTCTTGGGCGCCACCAACCCCATCTACTTCGCTCTGTACGCGCGCCGGCGGATGGCGATGTACGGCGCGACCCTGGACGATTTCGCCGCCGTCAAGGTGAAGAACGCCCGGCACGGGCTGTCGAACCCGAACGCCCGGTACCGCAAGGAGGTGACCGTTGAGGACGTACGCGAGTCCGCCGTGGTCGCCGATCCGCTGCGGCTGCTGGACATCTGCGCCACCAGCGACGGCGGCGCGGCGCTCGTCCTGACGTCCATGGAGTTCGCGCGCGGGCACGGCATCGCCGACCCGGTGCGCATCCCGGCGCTGTCGACGGCGACGCCCACGTTCCCGAAGACCGTCCTGGACCTGCCCGACTTCGCGACGGACTCGGCGATGACCGTCCCGGAGCCCGAGCGGCCGTTCCGGTCCGCGATCGCGCACGCCGCCTACGAGGAGGCGGGCATCGGCCCCGAGGACCTGTCGCTCGCCGAGGTCTACGACCTGTCCACCGCCCTCGAACTCGACTGGTACGAGGACATCGGCCTGTGCGAGAGGGGCGGCGCCGAGGAGCTGCTCCGCTCGGGCGCCACGGCTCTCGGCGGCCGCGTCCCGGTCAACCCGAGCGGCGGGCTCGCCTCCTTCGGCGAGGCGATCCCGGCTCAGGCGATCGCGCAGGTCTGCGAGCTGACCTGGCAGCTGCGCGGCCAGGCCGAGGGCCGCCAGGTGGAGAACGCGCGGGCCGGCATCGCCGTGAACCAGGGCCTCTTCGGCCACGGCTCCGCCGTCATCGCCGTCCGCTGACCGGAACGGCTAGGCGACGGTGAAGCCGTCGCAGGTCAGGTAGTAGGCGTCGCCGTTCGGGCGGACGTGGAACCAGATGACCGTCCAGTCGCCCTTCATCAGCGGGTAGGTGCCGTTTCCGGCGCCCTCCCATTTGAACTCCGACGGGTAACGCATGTTCAGCCACGCGGCCTGGCCGGGGTACATGTGCGGCTTGCTCTGCACCACCCCGGTGACGCCGTTGCCCTGCTGCTCCACCGGCGGACGGACCTGGATGGCCACGTAGTACTTGGCCGGGTCCGCGTACTTGAAGCGCAGGCCGAACTCGACGGTCTTCTCGGTGTACGGCTGGCGCGGTACCGACGTCTGGGTGTCGTTGGTGAGGTCGAAGTCCTCCGGACGGGCGGCGGGCTGGCATGTCTTGGCCGCCTGGGTCCATCGGAGGTCCGCGATGTCGGCGGGCTGCTTGATCAGGATCCGGTCGGGCGGGACGCCGTTGGCGGCGGCCGAAGTCCTGCTGCCGGGGGTCGAGCCCGCGGGATCACCGGTCGCGGTGCCGCCCTGCGTTCCCTGCCCGGCCCGGGGCTTGTTCCGGTTCTCGTCGCCGCCGCCGTCCCCGTTGAGGACGAACCGCGCGAGCAGGGCGCCCACCAGGACCACGGCGGCCACCCCGGCGCCCGCCGCGATGACGGCGGCGCGCGACCGTCCGCGCGAGACGCCCGGGACCGTCCTCGTGCGGTCGGCCGGGACGAGCCCCGACGCGACCGCGTCGGTGACGCTGGCGGGCATCGGCGCCGGAACACCCACGATCCGCCGGTAGGCGGGGTCGGCGGCGAGGGGGCCGAGCGCGGGCAGCTGCTGGAGCAGCCGCTCCAGCGGGATCCTGGCCTCCGGCTCCTTCGCGGCGCACTGCCGGACCAGCCCGGCGACGCGCGGGTCGACGCCCTCCAGGTCGATGTCACCGCTGAGCGTCCGGTGGATGATCGCCTCGATGCGCCCGCCGCCGAACGGGGGCCGTCCCGTCGCGGCGTAGGCGACCGTCCCGGCGAGCGAGAACACGTCCGACGCGGGAAGCGGCTGCTGCTCGCGGACCACCTCGGGCGCGACGAAACCGGGGGTGCCGTTCCACGCGCCGGTCTGGGTGATCTGCGTCTGGCCCTCGCCGCGCGCGATGCCGAAGTCGATCAGCCGCGGCCCGTCCGGGGCGAGGATCACGTTGCCCGGCTTGAGGTCGCGGTGCTGGACGCCGTGCCGGTGGATCTCCAGCAGCCCCTGCGCCAGTTCGGCGAGCAGCCGCACGCAGGTCTCGGGAGGCAGCGGCCCGTGCGCGGCCACCGCCTGGCGGAGCGTCGGCCCGGGGACGTACTCCGTCGCCAGCCAGTACGGCGGCGCGTCCAGGCCGGCGCCGACCATCGCCGCGGCGAACCTGCTGCGCACCCGCTCGACGGTCGCGACCTCGCGCCGGAACCGGGCCAGCGCCGTCGGCCCCTCGAAGTCCTCCCGGATCACCTTGAGGGCGATATGCCGCCCGCTGGCGGTCAGCCCCAGATAGACCTGCCCCATGCCGCCGGCGCCCAGGCGCCCCAGCAGCGGATAGCCGCCGATCGCAGAAGGATCTTCCAGACGGAGTGCTTCCATACTTTCCCCGGCCCCTCGTCAACACGCACCGCCGCCAAATGATCTCATTCCGGGAGGAGCCGTGTGGACCGGGTTCTCAGTCGGCCTGGCGGGCCACGTGGAGGGCCCAGGCCACCAGGGGGGCCTGGAGCGGGAGGCGGGCGTAGGCGGCCGCGCGGAGGGGCAGCGGGCGGTGGCGCCAGTCGCGGGCCATCTTCACGTTGGCGGGGAAGACCGCCGCCATCAGGCCCGCCGTGGCGAGCGCGCCCGCCTTGCGGGTGCGGGGGCGGGCAACGGCCGCGGCGCAGGCCAGCTCGGCGACGCCGCTGAGGTAGGTCCAGGTCCGCGCGCCGCCGGGGAGCCGCTCGGGGACGAGCGCGTCGAACGGCTTCGGAGCGGTCATGTGGAGGGCGCCCATCCCGGCCATGAGCGCGGCCAGCCCGCGGTGCGCGTGTGACGACTCGGTCATCCCCGGAGTCTGTCAGATCGGACGGTCCGTCCAATAGTGGCGGCGCCGCCTCCCTGGTCGGATGGGGCGTGTGTGACCTAAATCACGGCATTGATCTGTGTGACCCCAGTCGTGGGGGTCACGTGTCTGATGTCACCGCTCGGGTGGATTCGCGAAGTTCGCAGCAGAGCTAGGTTTGTACTGACCAGTCAGTTCAAAACCGGCTCTCCGGAAGGTCGCGATGACGTCCGATCACCAGACTCCAGGGGCGGCCGCCGTGGCCGGGGGGACCGCGGCGCCCGTCCCTGGACCCCGCCCGATCGGCTCAGGGGCTGGCGGGGGCCGCCCCGGAGCCGGCCCCGCGCCCGCGCACGGCTCGTCCGTGCGGGCGCGGGACCTCGGCGTGAAGGGGGCGCGGGGCTGGGTCTTCCGCGACGTCCACCTGGACGTCCCGGGCGGCGCGCTGGTCGCCGTCAGCGGCATCGCGGGCACCGGGCGGACCGCGCTGCTGCTCACGCTCGCCGGGCGGATGCGGCCCGCCGAGGGCACGGTCGCGGTGGGCGGGGTCACCGGGCTCAGGCGGATCCAGCGGGTCGCGGCCCTCGGGATCGTGCCGGGGGTGACCGAACTCGACCCCGCGCTGACCGTCCGGGAACACGTCGACGAGGCGCTCGCGCTCCGCGAGGGCGTCCTCGGCAGGTTCCGCGGGCGCGAGGCCCGCAGGCGCCGGATCCTCGAAAGGGTCGGCCTCGACGTCGCCCCAGGGACGCTCGCCGAAGAACTCGCGCCCGACGAAGCCCAGCTCCTGGGCGCCGCCCTGGCGCTCGCCGGAGATCCCGGGCTCCTCCTCCTCGACGACGTGGACGAGGGCCTGCCCGCCGACCGGCAGCGCGACCTGTGGCGGCGGCTCGCCGCCGTCGCCTCCGGCGGCGTCACCGTCATCGCGTCCTGCCACGACGCCGCGCCCGCCACGGGCGTCGCCACCCACGCACTCCCCCTCTAGCAGCCCCCAAGCCAGGAGACCCCCCCGATGAGACTTCCCGCGTTGACCTCGGGCGGCCTTGAGCTGCGCCGCTTCCAGCGCAACCGGCTGACCCGCGTCGCGATGGCCGGGCTCGTGCTGCTTCCGCTGCTCTATGCCGGCCTCTACCTCTGGTCGTTCTGGGACCCGTACGCGCGGCTCCAGCACGTTCCGGTCGCGCTCGTCGTCCAGGACCGGCCCGCCAACGCCGGCGGCAGGACCGTCCACGCGGGGGCCGACCTGGCGGACGAGCTGAAGAAGCGCAAGGTCTTCGACTGGCGCACCGTCTCGGCGGCGAAGGCCGAGGAGGGCGTCCGGTCCGGGAAGTACTACATGTCGCTGACGATCCCCGCCGACTTCAGCGCGCGGATCGCGTCGCCGTCCGGGGACGGGACCCCCGCGCCGGCCGGGTTGCGGCTCCAGATGAACGACGCGAACAACTACGTCGTCGGGACGCTCGCCCAGGCCGCGTTCAAGGAGATCAGCGCCGCCGCCGGGAGCGAGGCGGTGCGCGGCTACCTCGACCAGATCTTCCTCTCCTTCGGCAAGCTGCACGGCGAACTCGGCAAGGCCGCCCAGGGCGCGGACGAGCTCGCGACGGGGTCCGGCCAGGCGCACGACGGCGCGGGCAAGCTCGCCGAAGGCGCGGGCAAGGCCGAGGCGGGCGCGGGGAAGCTGAAGGGCGGCATCGACGAGGCCCGCGCCGGCAGCGGCAGGCTGACCTCCGGCCTGGAGGAGCTCCGCACCGGAACCGGCCAGGTCGCCGCCGGAATGCAGCGGCTGACCGCGACCGTCGACCGCGCGGGCGACACCCTCGTGCCGCTGCTGAGGGAGAACGCCCCCGAGATCCGCCAGGCCGCGCTCGCCGTCGCCCAGGGGGCGGACGCCCTCGCCGACGGCGCCGGACGGCTTCCCGCCCAGACCGCCGCCGCCGTCCAGCACGCGGAGAAGGCGCAGGCCGAACTGGACGCCTACCTCGCCGCGCACCCGGAGGTCCCCGCAGACGTCCGCCAGGACCTCACCCGGGCGGCCGCGCAGGTCGTCACCGTCGCGAAGCAGGTGGACGGATACATCAGCGACCGCACCGGCGACCTGCGCAAGGTCGCGGCCGACGCCCGCACGGTCGAGCGGGCCGCCCGCAAGATCGCCAAGGACGCGCCTTCCCTGGCCGCCAGGGTCGAGAAGGCGCGCCGGGACGTCGACCGCCTCAACGCCGGAACCCAGCGGGTCAACGCCGGGACCGGCCGCCTGCTCTCCGGGTCGTCCCAGCTCACGGCGGGGCTCGGCACGCTCTCGGGAGGCGCGGGCGAACTCCGGGGCGGGCTGGGACGGCTGTCCGGCGGCGCCGTGACCCTGGAGACCGCCCTCGCGCAGATCTCCCACGGCAACGAGCAACTGGCGAACGGCCTCAACGAGGGCGTCTCCCAGATCCCGGACTACGGCGCCGGGGAGCGCGCCGCGCGCGACGACATGATGAGCAACCCGGTGCGGCTCGCCAGCTCCACCGAGAACGAGGTGCCGAACTACGGGACGGGGTTCGCGCCGTTCTTCGTCCCCCTCTCCCTGTGGGTCGGCGGCATGATCATCTACATGCTGCTGCGCCCGCTGAACCCCCGCGCGCTCGCGGGCACCGCGCCCGGACGCCGCGTCGCCCTCGCCGGCTGGCTGCCCGCCGCGGCGATCGGCGCGGCGCAGGCCTGCGTCGTCCTCGCCGTCCTGCACTTCGCGCTCGGCCTGCGCGCCGAGCACTGGCCCGGCCTCGTGGCGTTCCTCGCGCTCGCCTCCGCCGCGTTCCTCGCGGTGATCCAGTGGGTGAACGCCCGCTTCGGCCCGATCGGCCGGATCATCGCGCTGGCGCTCCTGATGCTCCAGCTCACCTCGGCCGCCGGCACGTACCCGATCGAGACGAGCCCGGCGTTCTTCCAGGCCGTCCGCCCGTACCTGCCGATGCCGTGGGTCGTGGACGCCGTCCGGCACCTGATCAGCGGCGGCGACCTGTCCTCGGTATGGCAGGGTTGTGCGGTGCTGGCCGCCTTCCTGGCCGGCGGGCTCGCGCTCACCGCCCTGGCCGTCCGGCACAACCGGGTCTGGACGGTGAAGCGCCTGCACCCGGCACTGAAGCTCTGATCGGAGGCAGGGGACGTGGCCCGCATCGCGACCCGGGAGAAGCTCTTCACCGCGGCGATCGAGCTGATCGCCGAGAGCGGGCTCGCCGCGACGACCGTCGACCAGATCGCCGAGCGCGCCGGGGTGGCCAAGGGCACCGTCTACTACAACTTCGACAGCAAGGCCGCGCTGTTCGCGGCGCTGCTGGAGTACGGCGTCGACCGCCTCGCCACCGCGCTCCGCGCCGCCGCGTCCGGCCGCCCCCCGCTGGAGGCGCTGGACGCCGTCGTCGCCGCGGAGCTGGCGTTCATCGGCGAGCACGAGCCCTTCGCCCGGCTCCTGATCGCCGAGACGTGGCGGGCCGGCGGCGACTGGCAGCACGCCGCCCGCCTGATCCGCGAGCGCGCCATCGGCGTCGTCGCCGACGTCCTGCGCGAAGCGGTCGCCGCCGGCGACCTGCGCTCCGACCTGGACACCGGCACGGCCGCCTCCGCCGTCTTCGGCATGGTCCTCACCGTCGCCCTGGACTGGCGCGCCCTCCAGCCCGGCCGCTCCCTGGACGACGTCCAGGCGACCCTGCTGGACCTCCTCCGAGGCCGCCTCACCCCCTGATCTTCACTGGACGAGCTGCTGGCCGCCGTCGATGTCGTAGGTCGCGCCCGTGAGCGCCGTGTTGGCCATGATGTGGACGGCCAGCGCGGCGACGTCGGCCGGGCCCACGACCCGGCCGATGGGGAGCGTCGCCCGCAGCTCGTTCCTGCGCTCGTCGAGCCGGTCCCCGAGAAGCGACGCCGACAGCGGCGTGTCGACGAAGCCCGCGGCGATGAGGTTGACCCGGACGGGCGCGAGTTCGAGGGCGAGGGTCGCGGTGAACGGCGGCAACGCGGCGGTGGCGGCGGAGATGAGCCCGAGCCCGCGGCGGACGCGACGGCCCCCGGTGCCGCCCATGAGCAGGAGCGTCCCCCCGGGGCGCATCCTCGGGGCCGCGCTGCGCGCGATCTGGAGCGCCACCACCATGTGCCCGCCGACCTCCTCGCGCACCTCGTCGGCGTCCATCTCCAGCAGCGGCTTGTAGCGGGGCCCTCCGGCCGTGATCAGCACGTGGTCGACGGGTGAGGGGAGCTCCCGGAAGAACCCCTCCACGGCGTCCCGGTCGTTGGCGTCGAACACGGCAGTGCTCCGCGCCCCGACGTCCAGCGCGGCGCGCTCCAGCCGCTCGGGGCTGCGCCCGGTGAGGACGGTCTCGGCCCCCTCGGTCCGGGCGAGCCGGGCGGTCTCCAGCCCGATCCCCGCGCTGCCGCCGACCAGGACGACCGTCTGCCCGTCCAGCTGCGTCCCCATGATCTCTCCCGGCGGGTGCTGGTCTTCGGGAGCCGCCGTGGCGGCGGCCTGAAGGCGTACGGCGTCACCATCACCCGCACCCTCAGGCCAAAACCCCTCTTTAACAGCCCTTACTGGCCTTTAGGCGGATTCTCGCCTCGCGCGCTACGGCGCGTCCGTGAGCTTGGCGGCGTCGGGCGCGTAGGCGGCCATCCAGTGCGGGTGCAGGCGGTAGTAGACGATCTCCTCGTCCCAGTCGAAGGCGTCCCCGCCGTAGAAGCCCTTGAAGTAGGCGAGCAGGTCCGGCCAGTCCGGGGCCGGTTCGGCGTCCCGCGGGTTGAGGATCTCCACCCTGCCGTGCGTGAACACGCCGAGGTCCTCCCCGCGCATGTGCGCCGCGCTGACGGCGGGCCGGGCGGCCAGATGGCGGGCCTTGGCCGCCTCGCGCGCCGTGCCGAAGTGCCACTTGCCGTGCAGGAAGTGCCCGTCCACACCGCTGATCCGCGGCTCCCCCAGGGCGGTCACCGTGGACAGCGCCAGCGTGCACATGCCGGTGAGCACCCGGCAGAGCTGCTCGGCGGTCAACGTCCTCTCCGTGTTGATGATCGACCGCAGATGCGCGGTGGAGCGGGAAAGGGAGTCGTCCAGAAGGGTCTGGAGCTCCTTGAGTTCTTCTCTGGTTTCACGCATGACGAGTCCTAGTCCGAAGGGTCCGGTCCACACTTCATCCCCCAGCACTGGCCGGTGTCCCCACCCTGCCCCCAAAACCTGACACCTTCCGTCAGGCTTTCTCCGGGTGCGGAAAGTTCGGCGGCTCCGCGCGAACTTCTCGATGCCGTCGGGACATCCGGACGGCCGCGGCCGACCGTGGGTTCGGGGAGCGGCCGGTCGGATTGATCACGTCCCGCCGCGCCAACTCGCGCCGCGTCCCCCCGCATCTCACCCCCCAGAGCGCGATCACGAGAGACCGCGCACGGAGAACGGGAGCGAGGACCCATGCGGAAGATCATGATCACCGGAATGGCGGCGGCGCTGGCGCTCGGCCTGACGGCCTGCGGCGGCGACGGCGGCTCCGCGGCGGCCTCGCCCTCCTCGCCCGCGGCCTCCGCGCCCGCGCCGAGCGAGTCCTCGACGCCGGACGGCGGGTCCACGCCTGGCGGCCCTTCGACCCCGCAGGGCCCGGGCGGCTCGGGTACCCCGGGCGGCCGGCACACCCCGCTCGCGCAGCAGGGCGGGCAGCAGGGCGGCCGGCAGGTCACCACCAAGTGGGGGCCGCTGCGCTACCTGGCGCCGGGCAAGTACACCGTCGGGAACGTCGCCTTCTTCACCGCCACCGACACCGTCGTGTACGTCGCCGGAGGCACCTGCCCCAACGGCGCGCCCACCCCGCCCGACGTCAGCAAGTGCTCCGTCGACGGACTCGACGAGTGGGTGAAGGCCGCCCCGCACAACGCCAGCGTCCGCTTCTCCGGCGCGACCGCCACCCGCATCACCGAGACGCAGTAGCGCGCGGCCGCCCAGCTTCGGAAGCCCCGCCGGCAGACCGGCGGGGTTCCCGCGCTTCCGGCGCCGGGCGGGGTCAGGGGAGTTTGCGGATCTCTTCTATGACGGACGGCATCGTCTCGTTGTTGTGGCGGATCCAGTCGAGGAGGACGGCGACCTGGTCGTCGGTGTAGGCGTCGAGGCGGTCGCGGAAGGCCCGGCCGATCGGTTCGAAGTAGCGGGCGAACTGGGCGACGTTCTCCTCGACGAGTTCGACGATCACGCGGCGGCGGTCGTCGGGGTCGCGGGTGCGGCGGACGTAGCCGGCGCGCTCCAGGCGGTCGATGACGGCGGTGATGGCGCCGCCGGTCGTGATGCCCATGAGCTGGGCGAGCTGGCCGGGCGTCTGGGGGCCGTCGAGCGTCAGCGCGTTGACGCACTGCGCGTCGGTGACGTTCATGCCCGCCTTGCTCGCGGTGGCATGGTGCAGCAGCACCGTGAACATCGTGCTGCGCTGCATCGCCATCTGCAGCTCGCCCGCCATCCGCTCGCGCTCCGGGGTCGACACGCCGAGGACCTCTCTCCCTATTTCTCTCATGTAGAGACACTCACTTCAAGAGCGACTCTCTAGGGGAGATTCTATCGACCCGACCCGGGCGGGACCAGGCAGGACGGCGACGGCATGTGGCGCAGCCGACACCGTTCAATGATCGCACCACTGCGGAGCGCGACCTACCATGGGTTTCGTTAGGACCACTAACAGAGGTCCGCTCCTGGCCCCGAATCCCACGAAGGTTCGGGGCCGCCCCCCTATCTGGCCTCCTCCGCCACCTGCTTCGCCCAGCGGTAGTCCGCCTTGCCGGCCGGGGACCGCTTCATCTCCGCGACGAACGCGTAGACGCGCGGCACCTTGTAGCCCGACAGCTTCTTGCGGCAGTGCTCGTTCAGCTCCTCGGAGGAGGGCTCCGCGCCGGAGGGCTGGACGACCGCCGCGACCCGGCTGCCCCAGCGCTCGTCCGGAATGCCCGTCACGACCGCGTCGTAGACGGCGGGGTGGCCCTTGAGGACGGCCTCGACCTCTTCCGGGAACACCTTCTCGCCGCCGGTGTTGATCGCCTGCGAGCCGCGGCCGTACACGGCGATCGAGCCGTCCTCCTCCACGGTCGCGATGTCGCCGGTGAGCAGCCAGCGCCGACCGTCCACCAGGGGGAACGTCCGGGCGGTCTTCTCCGGGTCGTTGTAGTAGCCCTGCGCGATGTGGCCCGTGCGGGCGACCTGGCCGATCACGCCGGATCCCGGCTTCACGGGCTGGAACGCGTCGTCCAGGACGGTGACGTTCTCCACGTCCGGCGCGAACCGCAGGCCCTTCTCCGGGGTGGAGCCGGCGACCGCCTCGGCCGTCGAGCCCGACTCGGTCGAGCCGAAGCGGTCCAGGATCATCGTGTTCGGCAGCAGCCTCTGGATGCGGTCGCGGACCGTCCCGGTGAAGATCGCGCCGGTGGAGACGTAGGCCAGCAGGGACGAGGTGTCGTAGTCCCCGCGCGCCAGCTCCTCGGCCATCGGGATCGCCATGGCGTCACCGGTGATCGTCAGCGAGTTGACCTTCTCCCGCTCGATCGTCCGCCACACGTCCGCCGCGTCGAACTTGCGCGTGTAGACGAGCGTCGCGCCCATGAACCAGGCGATCCAGGTGGCCATCTGGGCGGCGCCGTGCATCAGCGGCGCGACCGGCATCATGGTCATCGGGCCGCCGCCCCGGGCGTTCTCGACGACGTCCTCCGGCCTGGTCGGACGGGGAAAGGTGGGGTTCCAGAACGCGAGCAGCATCTGCTCGGTCGACCACATGACGCCCTTCGGCATCCCGGTGGTCCCGCCGGTGTAGATGATGTAGAGGTCGTCCTTGGAGCGCGCCGGGAAGTCCCGTGCGCCGGAGGCGTCCTTCAGGGCCTCGTCGTAGGCGACCGCGCCCGGGATGGACGGCTCGCCGCCCACCGCGACCAGGTGCCGCAGCCCGGGCGCCTCCGGGACGGTCGCCGCGACGCGGTCCTCGAACTCCACGTCGTACAGCAGCGCGACGCTGTCGGAGTCCTTGTACACGTAGAGGAGCTCGCTCTCCACGTACCGGTAGTTGACGTTGATGGGCACGGCCCGGATCTTCAGCGCGGCCAGCAGCGCGGCGGCGTACTCGACGCCGTTGTAGAGCTGGACGGCGACGTGCTGGCCGGGCCGGACCCCCGCGTCCGAAAGGTGGTGCGCGAGGCGGTTCGCGTGCTCGTCCAGCTCGGCGTAGGTGAGGCGCCGGTCGCCGCACACCAGCGCGAGACGGTCCCCGATCGCGTCCGCGACGCCCTCGAACAGGTCAGCGTGGTTGAACTCCATCGGACGGGCCTCCGGGAATCAGGGTTTGTCGCTGCCGACGATCCACATGGCGAAGAACTGGGCTCCGCCTCCGTAGGCGTGGCCGAGCGCGCGGCGCGCGCCGTCCACCTGGTGCTCGCCCGCCCGGCCGCGCACCTGCAGCGCCGCCTCGGCGAACCGGATCATCCCGGACGCCCCGATCGGGTTGGACGACAGCACGCCGCCGGACGGGTTCCACGGAATGTCGCCGTCCAGTGCCGTCGCGCCCGCCTCGGTGAGCTTCCAGCCCTCGCTCTCACCGCAGAACCCGAGGTTCTCCAGCCACATCGGCTCGTACCAGGAGAACGGGACGTAGACCTCGGCGCAGTCCAGCTCGCGCCGCGGGTCGGAGATCCCGGCCTGCCGGTAGACGTCCGCCGCCGCGTCCTTGCCGCCCTGCGGGCTGACGGTGTCGCGCCCGGCGAACTGCATGGGCTCCGAGCGCATCGCCGTGCCGTGCACCCACGCGGGCGGGGCCGGTGCCCGCTTCGCCGCGTCCTCCGAGGCCAGCACCATCGCGCACGCGCCGTCCGAGGACGGGCACGTCTCCAGGTAGCGGATCGGCTCCCAGAGCATGGGCGTCGACTCGACCATCTCGCGGGAGATGCCGGGGATCTTCAGGTGCGCGTACGGGTTCTTCAGCGCGTTCTGCCGGTCCTTGACCGCGACGAGCGTGCCGACGTGGTCGGGGGCGCCCGAGCGGCGCATGTAGGCGCGGATGTGCGGGGCGAAGTAGCCGCCCGCGCCCACGACCAGCGACGTCGTGAACGGCGAGTTCACCGTCAGCGCCCACGTCGCGTTCGACTCCGACTGCTTCTCCCACGCGATCGTGAGGACGCGGTCGTGGACGCCGCCCTGGATCAGCCCCGCCGCGACGATCGCCGTGGAGCCGCCGACCGACCCGGCGGTGTGCACCCGCATGATCGGCTTCCCCGCGGCGCCGAGCGCCTCGGCGAGGAACGTCTCCGGCATCATCACGCCCTCGAACAGGTCGGGGGCCTTGCCGACGACGACCGCGTCGATGTCCTTCCAGGTCAGCTGGGCGTCCTCCAGCGCCCGGCGGGCCGCCTCGCGCAGCAGCCCGGCCATCGAGACGTCCAGCCGCTTGGTCTTGTACGCCGTCTGCCCGACGCCGATGATCGCGCAACGGTTAGCCATGGTTCTCTCCCGACAGGACGCAGACGAGGTTCTGCTGGAGGCAGGGGCCGGACGAGGCGTGCCCCAGCACGCGGGACGCCGACCCGTCGTGGACGCGGGCCGCGGCCTCGCCGATCCGGATGAGGCCGGCGGCCATCATCGGGTTCGCCGACAGCGGCCCGCCGGACGGGTTGACCGCCGTGTCCTCGCCCAGGCCGAGCGCCTCCCGCAGGATCAGCTCCTCGTGCGTGTACTGCGCGTGCAGCTCGGCGACCTCGATCCCGGTCGCGCCGGCCCTCTCGCCCGCGACGCGGGCCGAGTCCGAGCGGCTCAGGTCGCGGACGCCCGGCGCGTGCGGCTCGGTGCGGTGGTCGATCCCGGTGATCCACGCGGGGCGCTCGCACAGCTCGCGGGCCCGGTCGCCCGCCGCGAGGACGATCGCGGCGGCGCCGTCGGTGACGGGCGCGACGTCGTAGGGATGCAGCGGGGCGACGTCGTAGTCGTCGCCCTCGGGGTCGGGCAGGTGCAGCGCGAACGGGTTGCCGCGCCCGGCCTCACGGGACCGCGCGGCGACGGCGCGCAGGTCGTCCTCCTTCGCGCCCGACCGCTCCATGAAGGCGCGGGCCTGGAGCGCGGCCAGGGACACCGCGTCGATGCCGAGCGGCGCCAGGTGGTACGGGTCGAGCTGCTGGGTGAGGACCGCGCGCAGGTTCCCCTGCGACGACTTGCCGAACCCGTACACGAGCGCGGTGTCGATGTCGCCGTGCTGGAGCCTCACCCACGCCTCGTACAGCGCCCAGGCGGCGTCCATCTCGACGTGGCTCTCGGAGATCGGCGGCCACGCGCCGATGGCGTCCAGCGCCGACACGAACGCGAAGGGGGCGCCGGCGAGGTAGTCGCAGGATCCGGAGCAGGTGAAGCCGAACTGCTTCTGGCCCGTCCGCTCCTTGATCTCGGTGATGACGGGGGCCAGGATCTCGATCTCGGCCATCCCCCGGTCCTCACCGCTGTGCTCGGTCTGCGCGAACGCGACCACGGCCACGGGACGAGGCATCACATGAAGTCCTTGATCTCTTCGAAGGGGACGTCGGGCTCGTCGATCGGCTCGAACCACTTGATGTTGCCCATCGTCCGCTCCCACTCCTCGCGGGGCCGCCACGCCGCCTTCACCCGCATGCCCATCCGGACCTGGTCGGCCGGGATGCCCGCCACGAGCGTCAGCATCGTCAGGCCCGCGCCGTCCAGCAGGACGTAGGCGGACACGAACGGCACCTCGGGCGCGCGCGGGTCGGGGATGTTGTTGACCGCGAAGGTGGTGACGGTGCCGGTGTCGGGCAGCTCCACCTCCTCGGTCGTGGGGACGCCGTCGCGCGGGCACAGCCCCTTCATCGGGACGATCACCGATTCGCACACCGGGCACCGGTGGCCGAGGATGCGGCCCTCGGACATGCCCTCCAGGAAGCGCCGCAGGGCCTGCCCGCCCTTCAGGCGGTACTCCAGCCGCGTCGGCGCGTTGATCATGGTGACCTCGGGCTGGAAGCACTCGATGTCGCCGATTCCGCCGGTGCGCTCGGCCCGCCACCGGGGGCGGACGCGCATCCCGGTCCTGAGGAACTTCGGCGGCTTCGCGCCCTCCTCGAAGATGCCGAGGTCGAGGGCGTGCAGGAGCGCGGTGTCGGCGCCGTCCGGGCGGATCAGCGCCCAGGCGAACGGGCGGTCGAGCGGGTGCTCCTTCGCCGGGTGCGCCACCCACGACCAGGTCGTGACCGTCCCGACCGGGCCGACCTCGACGAACTCGTCCGTCACGTCCTCGCCCGTCTGCGGGTCGTACTCCGACGGCGGGACGAGGACCCTGCCGTCCGCGGTCCGGACGCCGACCAGCCGGCCGTCGCGCAGCTCGCTGAAGAAGCGGCCGATCACCGGGCCGACCGAGCGCGTGTAGCCGCCGGGGAACTCCAGGACGTGGTTCGGCTCGGGCGGCCCGGCGTCGGCGGGCGCGTTCTCGACGGGCGCCGTGTCAGATGGCACTGTCGCGGTCCTTCCAGTACGGGTCCCTGAGCTTGCGCTTGAGGAGCTTGCCGTTGGGTTCGCGCGGCATCGCCTCGATGAAGTCGACGGACCTCGGCCACTTCATCTTGGCCAGCCGCCCCTCCAGCGACGCGAGGATCTCCTCCGCGAGCCCCGGGCCGGGCTCGACGCCCTCCGCGGGCTCCACCACGGCCTTGATCTGCTCGCCCCACTCGTCGTCCGGGATGCCGAACACGGCCACGTCCCCGACCTTGGGATGCAGGATGATCTCGTTCTCGATCTCGGCCGGGTAGATGTTCGCCCCGCCCGAAATGATCATGTCGGCCTTGCGGTCGGACAGGAACAGGAACCCGTCCTCGGTCAGGTACCCGATGTCCCCGACGGTGAAGAAGTCCTTCAGCCGGTTCTTCTCCGTCTTCTCCTTGTCGCCCTTGTACTCGAACTCGACGCCGGCCATCTTCATGTAGATCGTGCCGTGCGTCCCGGTCGGGACGGGCTCGCCGTCGTCGTCCACGATCAGCAGCTCGCTGATCGGCCAGGCGTTGCCGACGGTGCCGGGGTGGGCGCGCCAGTCGGCCGGGCTGGCGATCGTCCCGCCGCCCTCCGTCGCCGCGTAGTACTCCCAGATGCAGTCGCCCCACCAGTCGAGCATCTGCTGCTTGAGCGGCACGGGGCACGGCGCCGCCGCGTGGATCGCCCATTTCATGCTCGACACGTCGTACCGGGACCGGACGTCCTCCGGCAGCGACAGCAGCCGCTTGAAGTGCGTCGGCACCATGTGGGTGTTGCTGACGCGGTGCTCCTGGATCAGCCGCAGGGTCTCCTCGGCGTCCCACCTGTCCATGTAGACGAGCGTGTGGCCCATCTGCAGGGCCGTCCCGCCGAACTGGGTGACGGCCGTGTGGTAGTTCGGGGAGGTGACGAGGTGCGCCTGGTGCTCTCCCCCGGCCGGGCGGCCCGGAGGGATGCCGAACATGCCGAGCAGGAACGTCATCAGCTCGGCGCTGTCGTCGGGGTCGAGCCCGGCCAGCGCCCGCTTGACGCCCTTCGGCCGTCCCGTCGTCCCGGACGTGTAGTGCATCGTGGCGCCGTTGCTGCGGTCGTCCGGCAGGGTGTCGGGCTGCCCGTCGACGAGTTCCGCGATCGGCCGGAAGCCCTCGACCTCCCCGAACGCGAACCGCCGGTGCGCCTCGATCTCCTCGCCCGCCCGCGCGCCCTCGGCGGCGTACCGCTCGTGGACGAAGAACGCCTTGGCCTCGCTGTCGGCGACGATGTAGCCGATCTCCGGGCCGGTCAGATGCCAGTTGATCGGCGTGTAGTACCAGCCCGCCTGGAGCGCCGCCAGGTAGAGGACGACCCCGTCCGCGCCGTTCGGGACGAGGCCGCAGATGCCGTCGCCCTTCTCCAGTCCGAGCGCGCGCAAGCCGTGGACGAGCCGGTTCGCGCGTGCCAGCAGGTCGCCCGCGGCGTGCTGCGTCCCGTCCGGATCGATGGCGGCGACCCACTCGGGATCGGCCTGCGCCAGCCGCCAAAAGCCCAATGACCCCATCGGATCTCCCTACGTGAGCACAGAGCACACAGAGCACAGAGCACCGGCGCCCGCTGCGGACGCCCGGCAGCCAAAGTAGATCACGTTCTCGTTTTGCAGTTCAACCCCTATCGGTAGGGCAGCGGCTTAACTAGAATCTGTTCTCGTTTGACATCTGAGCTGGAGGAACCATGACGGAACGGCTGCCGATCAGCACCGAGCACTGCGTCGTCGAGCGCGACGGCCACGTCGTCATCGTCACGATGAACCGCCCGGAGGCGCGCAACGCGCTCAGCTCGTCCATGCTGGTGGGCCTCGCCGACGCCTGGACCTACATCTCCGACACCCCCGAGGTGCGCGTCGCCATCCTCACCGGGGCCGAGGGCACGTTCTGCGCCGGCGCCGACCTGAAGGCCATGGGGCAGCAGCCGTCCGACCCCCGCGTCCAGGAGCGGATGGCGCAGATCCCCAACTTCCACTGGAAGGGCCTGCTGCGCGAGGGCCAGCCGACCAAGCCGCTGATCTGCGCCATCGAGGGCTACGCCGTGGCGGGCGGCACCGAGCTGCTCGTCGGCACCGACCTGCGCGTGGTCGCCGAGGGCGCCACCCTCGGCCTGTACGAGGCGAAGCGCGGCCTGTTCCCCATGGGCGGCTCCGCGATCCGGCTCCCCCGCCAGATCGGCTACGCCAACGCGATGGACATCCTGCTGACCGCCCGCTCGGTCACCCCGCGGGAGGCCCTCGCCATGGGCCTCATCAACAAGATCGTCCCGGACGGGCAGGCGCTGGCCGCAGCCCGCGAGCTGGCCGACCAGATCGCCGCCTGCGGCCCGCTCGCCGTCCAGGGCATCCTGCGCACCTACCGCGAGACCCAGCACCTGTCCGAGGAGGACGCCCTCAAGATCTCCGACGAGATCGGCTGGCCGGTCATCGGCTCCGAGGACGCCAAGGAGGGCTCGCGCGCCTTCAAGGAGAAGCGCCCGCCCGTCTACCACGGCAAGTGACGTCCGTCCGACCGGAAATGGACTGTCCGTAAATAGGGGCCGGGTTTGCGGGGCGCCTCCCGTGGCATCGCCTGGGGCGAAGGCGAGCACGGAAGGACGAGGCCATGGCCTTGCATCTAGGACGCAAGCACGAGACGCCGGAGGAGACGTCCCCCCGTCCGCCCCGGCGGGCGCTCTGGCGGCGGACGGACGGCACGGCCGTCCAGCGCAAGCCGCCGCGCTGGCGGCGCACCAGGCCGAACCCCGTCAGCGCGATGATCATGGCGGCGGGCTGGGCGGCGGTCGCGATCCTCGCCCTCGGCATGCTGCTGACGTGGGGCGGCGCGAACCCCGGCAACACCCTGGTGGACGCCACGCTCGACGCGGGACGCTGGCTCGCCACGCCGTTCCACGACGTCTTCACGCGCAGCGACCCCGACGAGCAGCTCTACATCAACTGGGCCCTCGCGGGCGCCGTCTACTACGTCCTGGCCCGCGCACTGTCCTGGATGACCCGCTTCTGACCGGCCCCCGAACCGAGGAACCCGGCCGGCGCCAGAGGGACGGCGCCGGCCGGGTTCCTTCTATGCGGTCGTCAGCTGCTGCGCCAGTGAGCCAGGTCGGCCCACCCGGTCGCGCTGTTGCTCGTCCAACCGACCGCCCACATGGTCGTGGTGCCCGGGCGGAGGGCCAGCGCCGTCGGGTTGGCCCTCGTCCCAGTGGGCTGGGCCACGGTCTCGTCGGACCAGACGCCCGCCGCGGTGCGGTGGCGCATGGTGGTGCCGGCGGAGACCCAGATACCGCCCGCGCCGTCCGAGGCGACCTTGGTCAGGTAGGTGCCGGGGGCGCCGAGGGTGTTGCTCCACACGGTGCCGTTCCAGTGCGCCAGCAGCGAACGCGAGACCTTCTTGCCCGATTCGTCGACCACCCGCACCGACCCGACCGCCCAGACGTCGTTCGCGGAGGCGGCGTACACGTCGCTCAGGGTGGACGCGATCTCGCTGTTGACGTCCACGCCGTCGACCCGGGGGAACGGGACGTTGGTCCACGAGGTGCCGTTCCAGTGGGCCGTGGCGGGCTGCCCCTCGGCCCAGCCGACCGCCCACGCGCTGGTGGACGAGACGGCCGTGATCGCGCGGGGCTTGATCCCGATCGGGGTGTCGGCCCAGGCCGTGCCGTTCCAGTGCTTGGCCGCCGAGCTGCTGACCACCCACGTGCTGCCGGGGCCCGCGGTGGCGATGTCGCTGGGCTGGAAGCCCAGCGGGACCTTGAACGTGCTCCAGGCCGTGCCGTTCCAGCGCAGCACGGCGTGGGAGTCACCCGAGGTGTTGAGCTGGGCGGCCAGCCACAGGTTCGACGCCGACGTGGCCGCGGCGGCGTTGAAGCGGTACGGGGCGGCCGCCGCCGGCAGCGCCACGTTGCTCCAGGTGTCGCCGGTCAGGCGCTGGAGGATCGGCTTGTAGACGCCGCTCGCCTGCCGGCCGCCGGCGGCCCACATGGTGCCGTCCGGTGCCGCGGCCAGACCGCTGAGGCTGGTTCCGGTGTCGGTGTTCGGGCTGCTCTGGACGAGCGGCCACGTGGTCGCGGCGGCGCCGGCGACGGACGCCGCGCGGTGCTCGCCGGGGCGCGCCGCGACGATCCCGGCGGCGGCGACCGCCCCCAGAGCGAGGGTGGACCCCGCGAACACGGCGAGCCTTCTGCTTCTCTTCACCCGATGCCTTTCCCCGTAAAAATGATCTTGGTGCGGGCACACCGTAACAGCGGCCACCGCCGGTATCAGGGGCTTTGATGATCTTCGTACGGTCGCCGCGCGACCGGGAAAGCGCGCGGCCCCGGCCGGGGCTGGGAGGAACAGCACCGGCCGGGGCCTTCGGGGCGGTCAGCCCTCGGTGATGGCGTTCAGGCGCTCGATCGCCTCGACGTACTCCTCGATCAGGTCGTAGACGACCTGCGCGGCCGGCTTCACCTGGTTCATCGATCCGACGATCTGGCCCACCGGGAAGGTGACCAGCTCCCCGTCGCCGGACCGCTGGATCCGGGGCAGGGCGTCGGCGATCAGCATGAACTGCATGGGCATCGGGAGGTAGCCCGGCGAGTTCTCGCTCTCCCACGCCTCGGTCCACGCGGTCTTGAGGA
The DNA here is from genome assembly GCF_040653135.1 of Actinomadura sp. NPDC048021. Classification (NCBI taxonomy): domain Bacteria; kingdom Bacillati; phylum Actinomycetota; class Actinomycetes; order Streptosporangiales; family Thermomonosporaceae; genus Actinomadura; species Actinomadura sp. NPDC048021. The sequence continues at coordinate 175,796 of NZ_JBEZJQ010000005.1, read as the reverse complement.
AGCGCGCGGGCTTGCCCGTCCAGGCCCGGGACCGGACGGTGTCGCGGGACGTGGCGTTGAGCAGCTTCGGCAGGGCCCGCTCGGGGGTGTCGGCCTCGTCGACCGTCAGCCAGATCGAGCCCGTCCAGACGCCGTCCGCGCCGAGCGCCATGCCGGCGGCCATCTGGCGGCCCCGGCCGATGCCGCCCGCCGCGAGCACGATGGTGTCCTCGCCGACGGCGTCCACGACCTCGGGGATGAGGACCATGGTGGCGACGTCGCCGGTGTGCCCGCCCGCCTCGGTGCCCTGCGCGACGATGATGTCCACGCCGACCTCGACCTGCTTGAGGGCGTGCCGCGCGTTGGAGGCCAGCCCGGCGACCTTCACCCCGTGCTCGTGCGCCTGCTCGACGACGTCCGCCGGGGGCGGGCCGAGCGCGTTGGCCAGCAGCGCGATCGGGTGCTTGAGCGCCACCTCGACCTGCGGCCGCGCGGTCACGTCCGTCCAGCCGAGCAGCGCCTTGCCGGCCTGCTCGCTGGGCGGGTCGACCCCGTGCTCGGCCAGCAGGTTCTCCAGGAACTCCCGGTGCTGCCCCGGGATCATGCCCTGGAGCTTGCCGAGCAGCTCCTCGGCGTCGCCGACGTCGGCGCCCTCGTACTTGGCGGGCATCACGACGTCCACGCCGTAGGGCTTGCCCCCCACGTGCTCGTCGATCCACTTCAGCTCGAGTTCGAGCTCCTCGGGGGTGAAGTGCAGGGCGCCGAGGACGCCCATGCCGCCGGCGCGGCTCACCGCCGCGACCACGTCGCGGCAATGACTGAACGCGAAGATCGGGTACTCGATGCCGAATAGTTCGGTGACTCGTGTCCGCACAGCCTCGACCCTAGGCGCGGACCCGTAAAACTGCAACAGGTTCTAGTTAGGAATCTCATCCCGGACGCCCGCCAGCCCGCCTTCTAGAACACGTATCAACAACCTCTCTCAGCACCACGGGCCGACGCACAGGAACCCCGCAACAGCAAAGCAAAGGCAACCCAGGCCGCAGGCAACACAGGCAACACAGGCAAGAGGTGACGCGGGCCGCAGGCGGCGCAGGCCGCAGATAGCGCAGGCCGCAGGTAGCGCAGGCCCTAGGCAACGCGGGCCGCAGGTGGCGCAGGCAGGAGGCGGCGCGGGCGGGAGGTGACGGTGCGGCGTGCGGACCGGCAGGCGGTCGCAGCTCGTACTGGGATACGGGCGTGGGCGGCTGGGCAGGGCGAGGGGGCGGCGAGCCGGGCCTGCCCGTGGGGTCAGCGGCGTTTCGCGGGGCCTGCGGCCTTGCGTTGCTGGCGCTGGCTGCGGGGCGCCGTGCGGCGGGGCTCGGGCGGACCGGCGGAGGGGACGACGGGCGCGGCTGATTCGGTGGGCGTCGCGGACGGCTTGGACGGTCCGGGCGGGCCGGACGGCCTGCGCGGGCCGGGCGAGGTCATGTCGCCGAACTTGCCGTCGGGGCGGCGCGGGGCCTCCAGGGGCGGGGCCTCGCGGCGGGACATGCCGAAGTGGCCGCCGACGAAGAGCAGGATCAGGCCGAGCAGGACGCCGGCGGCCGGGATGTAGCTGCGCACCATGTCGATCTGCAGGGCGGTGCTGTTCGCCATGTCGACCAGGCCCTTCTGGTCCCTGTCGACGGTGATGAGGTCGGCCTGCGCGACGATCATCGAGCCCCTGCCGTCGGCCGTGCGGACGGTGCTGCGGATGTTCTCGCGGTGCTTGACCGGGATGCCCGTGCGCGGGTCGACCCAGACGGTGTTGTAGGCCTCGGTGTACCGGTCGACCTTCTGGCTCCCCGCGTCGTCGGGCAGGCCGAGCATCTTCGCGGGCAGCTTGGCGTCCAGCGCCGCCGTCTTGGTGAGCGGGATCGTCTGGGTGAACCGGTACGTCGTCAGCCCGTGGACCTTCTCGACGGCGTTGAACTGCATCGGCGCCGTCTGCTTGGTCGTCATGTCGTAGAAGGGGTAGTCCTTCTTCTGCACGTTCGCGATGGGGAACAGCAGTCCGTACCCGGTCATCCGGACGCCGTTGTCGCCGTCGACGTTGGCGCCGCAGCAGTTGGTCAGGACGCCGGTCCGGCGGTCGAAGGCGATGCGGTAGCCCTGGATCTGAACTGGCTTGTCCGGCTTGTCCTGGTTGTAGATGTTGGTGGTGGAGTCCCAGACCGCGATGTCGTCGTTGCCCTCGTTGGCGCGGACGTCCCCGCGGACGGTGTTCTTGGCCAGCAGCGTGACGCCGGTCTTGAGCTTGAGGTCGGCCTCGTCGAAGTACGTGGAGCCCTTCGACTCCAGGTTCGTCACCTGGTAGCGGTTCAGTGGAGCGACGACCACCTGGTCGGCGACGTAGAAACGGACGAGCGGCGCGAGCGTGAGGAAGAACGCGCCAAGGCCGATCAGGACCAGGCCGACCGGTCGCCGCATGAACACCTCCGGGGCTGCCGTCGCTCGCACGGCGGGCGGGGGCCTCGCCGAGCCGCCGGGCCCCACCTCCAGCATGTCCGGGTCACCCTACCGGACCGCTGTACTGGTCGGTAAGCTCCCCGTTACCTTGCGGGCGCCCGATCGGCGGGACGACCGGGCTCGACGACACGGACGGTGAGGTGGCGATGGCGGCGGCGCCCCCCAGGCGGGACGGAACACGTCCCGGGAACGGGCACCGGGCCACGCTGGCGCGGTCGGTCCGGTTGCTGAACGCTTTCCGGCGCGAGCAGAGCGAACCGGAGTACTTCTACGAGCTGATGGCGCGCGACACCGTCGCGCAGCTCGGCTCGTACGCCGATCTGGCGGGCGCGACGGTCGTCGACGTGGGGACCGGCTCCGGGTTCTTCGCCCGCGCGCTGGCGGACGCCGGCGCGCGCTGCACCGGCATCGACCACGACCTTTCCGAACTGACCGCGCACGCCGTCGACGTGCCGAACACCCTCGTCGGGAGCGCGCTGGCCCTCCCCTTCCGCACGGGGTCGGTCGACGTGTGCTTCTCGTCGAACGTCCTGGAGCACGTCCCCGACCCCTGGCGCATGGCCGACGAGATGGTCCGGGTGACCAGGCCCGGCGGGACGGTCTTCCTGTCGTTCACCAACTGGCTGTCCCCGTGGGGCGGCCACGAGACGTCCCCCTGGCACTATCTCGGCGGCGACCGGGCGGCGCGGCGCTACGAGCGCCGGAACGGGTTCCCGCCGAAGAACCGGTTCGGGCTGGGCCTGCATCCGGTGTCGGTGTCGTCGGCGCTCAGGTGGGCCCGCGGGAACGACCAGGCGACCGTCCTGGACGCGCTGCCCCGCTACCACCCGCGCTGGGCGGAGGCCGTCGTCCGCGTCCCGGGCCTACGCGAAGTCGCCACCTGGAACCTCGTCCTGGTACTCAGAAAAAACACCCCCCTCAACGACCACCCCACACCCAGAAAGCAAGAAGCGCCCGGAGAGCCGGACGCGCTCCGGCAGGGTGGGGGGCTTGGCGGGGTCGAGAACCATGGCGTGCTCGGGGGGCCTGGTTCGTGAGGGATGGTGAGCGGGGGGTCCGGTCTGCGGCGCCGCCCGTTTCGGGGCATCAGGACACCGTGGACGGCCTGCGCGCCGTGGCGGCGCTCGTGGTCCTGGTCTTCCATGTCGCGAGCGCGGCCGGTTCGATCACCAACCCGAACGGCGCGCGGTGGCTGTTCAACGGCGGCCAGGTGGGCGTGCCGATCTTCTTCGCGCTCTCCGGGCTGCTGCTCTACCGCCCGTGGGCGGCGGCCGTCCTGGACGGGCGTGCCGCGCCGCGGACGGCCGAGTACCTGCGCAGGCGCGTGTTCCGCATCCTGCCCGCGTACTGGGCCGTAGTCGTGGTGTTCATGTTCACAGCCGGGCGCGACCACGTCGGCGACCCGCTGACCTGGGGATCGCTGCTCACTTTGACGCAGACCTACCTGCCCGACCCGTGGTGGAACGGCGACCTCGGGCCCGCGCACCTCGGGCAGATGTGGAGCCTCGTCGTCGAGGCCGGCTGGTACGTCCTGCTGCCGTTCACCGCGGCCGCCCTCTCCTGGTACGCGCGCCGGACGGGCAGCCGCGACGTCGGCGTCCGCGCCCGGCGCCTCCTCGTCGGCATCGGCGTGTACGCGGCGCTGTCGCTGCCGTGGACCGTCCTCATGTTCGTCCCGGAGCGGCACACCGGGATGGGGGTCTGGCTGCCGCGGTACTTCGCCTGGTTCGCGATCGGGATGGCGCTCGCGGTGGTGACGGTGTGGGCGCGGCTGGACGAGCGCCGTCCCGTGGCCGCGGTGTGCCGCGCCGTCTCCGACTCGTGGGCGGCGTGCTGGGTCGCGGCGGCGATGCTGTACGTGGTGGCGGCGACGCCCGCCGCCGGGCCGCTCAGCCTCCAGACGCCGGACGCCTTCTGGACGTCCCTGCTGCACGTGGTGGTGTTCGGGCTGTGCGCGGCGGCGCTCGTGGCGCCGGTGGCGCTGGCTCCGGCGGACCATCCGGCGCTCGGCGCGATCCTGGGGAACCCGGTGATGCGGTTCCTCGGCCGGATCTCCTACGGCGTGTTCCTGTGGCAGCTCCTGATCATCATCGCCTGGTTCGACGCGACCGGCCGCGGCTTCCGGGGGAACGTCGCGACGGATCTGCCGGTGGTGGCTGCGGCGACCATCGCAGCGGGGGCCCTGACCCACTACCTGGTGGAGTGGCCGGTCCAGCGGCTGACCCGCCGCCGGGCGCCGTCCCGTCAGGCGGACCCTGCCCCGGCGCCGTCCAGCTGAGCGGGATCGGGCCGCCGGAGCCGCCGCCGGGCGGCTTCGGGCGCCACAGCTCGACCGCGAGCCGCCCGACGATCACGAGCCCGAGCAGCTGCGGGGCGATGTCGCCGAGCGGTCCGGACGGGGCCGCCGGGTTGTCGATCAGGTCGAGCCGGACACCGGCGGCGAGGCAGCCCGCCCCGGCGAGCATGGCGAGCGCGACCGGCCACGGCGACGCCAGGGCGCGCGGCACGGCGGAGCGGCGGGTGCGGGCCCAGCCGCAGGCGGCGGCGACGGCGGCCGTGACGGCGAGGCCGGGCAGCCCGGCGATCCAGCCGCCGAGCGCGGCGGCGAGGGCGACCGCCGCCCACGCGGGCCAGCCCGTCCCGGCGACGAGGGCGCGGGGCTCCGGGCCGCGCCGGCCCCGCCCGGACGGCCAGACGGCGATCACCAGCAGGACGAGCAGCAGGACGAGGCCCGCGACGACGGCGGTCCGCTGCGCCCGGTCGGGGGCGTAGGCCAGCTCGACGACGCCGCTGGTCCCCTTCGGGACGACCCAGCCCTGCTTCCAGCCGTCGAGGCGGACGGCTCGCAGTTCGGCGCCGCCGACGGTCGCGCGCCAACCGGTGTTGAAGTTCTCGTTCACCGTGAGGAAGGAGGCGGTGGCGGCGTCCACCTCCAGCCTGCGCGTGCTGGAGCCCCATTCGAGCACCTTGACCTGCTGCGGCGGCCGGGCCGACGCGGCGGCGCGGGGCTTCGCCCCGACCGTCACCGTGTCGAGGCGGTAGGGGTCGAACGGCGCGGACGCCAGCCGGTTCCGGCCCGCTTGGAGCGCGGCGGGAGTGCACGCGCTGAACCGCAGCGGCCGGCCCGCGAGCAGGTCGCCGAGCGTGCCGGTCGCCTTGGTCTGGACGGCGGCGCCGCCGATCCGCAGTTTCGGGCCGTACCCGCACGGCAGCCGCAGCGGGACGGCGCGGACGTCGGGGATCGGCTTGACGCCGGGAATGACGAGGTTGGTCACCTGGACGGGCTGGGCCTGGCTCTCCCGGAAGAAGGTGAACGTGACCCGGTCGGTCGTCATCGGGGCGAACGCCAGCCTGCCCTGGGCGTCGGACAGCCCTTCGCGGGTCTGGCCGTTCGCCCCCTCGACCCGGACGCGCATCGGCCCGGAGGCAGAGGGCGGACGGGTGACGGTGACGGACGCCAGCCGCTTGCGGCCCTTCCACCGGACGGTGTACGTGGGCGCCTCGTCCCGCTCCCCCGCGATCCAGGCCGTCCGGGGGTCGCCGTCGAAGCCCGCCCTCGGCTGATCGGCGGGGTGGTCGGCCAGGACCGAGCTCGCGGCGACGGCCGGCTGCCCCCGGACGGCGGTGAACCGCTCGACGAGCCGCCGGTCGGTGAGCACGGCCGTGCCGGTGACGGCGGCCCGGCCCGCGGCGGCGGCGGTGAACGTCCGGTCGAACCCCGCCTCCTCCTCGTCGCCGGACCCGAGGGACGGCGAGCACACCCAGCGGCGGCTGCCCTTCACGCACTCCCCCGCGGCGCCCTGCGCCCGGCTCATCACGTACGTCGCGGGCCCGGCGAGGCCGGCGGGCGCGGGCATCGTGAAAGTGCGGGCAGGCCGCACCCCGCCGATCGACAGCTCCGCCACGCCCGCGCGGGCGAAACCCGGGACGAGCGGCTCGGAGGCCAGCCCGAGGATCCGCAGCCGCAGCCAGCGGGTCGGGCCGCCGGGCGCGCGGAGGGGCTGCCCGGTCACGATCTTCTGGACGTCCTGCCGCACCGTCCCGTTCTCGGTTTCGACGGCGACGCGCGAGACGGCGGGGCCGAGGGACCCGTCCTGGAGGAACGCGGCGGTGAGGCTCGGCACCTCGCGGGGCCGGTCGAAGTCGACGCGGAGCCACTGCCCGACCGGCCCGTTCCAGCCGCCCGTCTTCCAGGCGGTGAACTGGTCGCCGTCGAGCGCCGCGAACGGGGTCGCCTCGGGCTCGCGCGCCTGCGGGACGGCGTCGTCGCCCGCCGCCGAGGTGGACGCCGTGACGTCGCGGACGCCGCCGCCGTACGTCACGTGGGTCGCGTAGCGCCTCCAGCCCGTGTCGAGGACGTCGGCGGCCTCACCCTCGCGGGCGGCGGTCAGCGTCGGAGACGTCTGGTGCAGCTCGCCGAAGTTGCGGCGCAGCAGGCGGGGCGAGTCGGTCACGACCGGGGCGCCCCCGAGGTCGGCGGCGTCGTCGTCCAGCAGGACGGGCCCGTCCGGCAGCGTGCCGCCGTCGGCCATGGGCAGCAGCGACTCCGGCCCCCCGTACACGCGGACGGGGTCTGCGGCGTCGGCGAGGGTCGCCACGCCCGCGGCGCCGGCGACCTCGTAGACCTCCAGCGCCGGGTACTTCTGGTCGACGGCGGTCACCGCGTCGTCGGCGTCCCCGCCGACGGGCGCGCCGAACGCGGCGGCCCTCCGCATCCCGGGAGAGTCGCCGAGCGCCTGGTGGAGGCGGGCGGGCCAGGCGCCCCGCAGCGACTCGCGCCGCAGGTCATTGCGCACCAGGACGTACCGGACGCCCATCCGGCCGAGGAAGGCGCTCAGGCCGGGCGTCCCCTGCCCGGACCGGACCTGCTGGTCGATCGCGTCGAGCGCGCGCGTGTACCCGGGCGACCCGGCCGGGACGAGCTGCCGGACGCCCCACCGCGCCGACAGGAGCGGCTGGACGATGTCGTCCATGGGGCGGCCCCACAGGTACTCGCCGAACGGCGCGCCCGGGACGGCCAGCACCCCCTGCCGCCCGGCCCGCGCGTTGATCCACGCCGCGGCGTCCCGCCAGTACCGGGGCACCTCCGTGAACTCGCCCGGCCCGGACAGGCCCTGCGAGGCGGCCGTGACGCCGATGCCGCCGAGCGCGACGGCGGCGGCCACCGGCAGGCTGAGCAGCGACCTCAGCGCCGGGCCGGACGCCGGCCCGGCCCCCCGGCCGCGCACGTGGCCCGCCGTGCGGCGGGCCGCGGCGACGAGCGCGTGGGCGAGGCCGAGCGCGAGCGGCAGCCGGACGACCGCGTCGAACTTGTGCAGGTTGCGCAGCGGGGCGAGCGGGCCGTCGAGCAGGTCGCGGAGCTGCTCGGCGAACGGACCCGGCAGGCCGCTGAGGTGGCCCATCGACAGGATCGCCAGCCCGGCGAGCAGCGTGAGCAGCAGGAACGTCCGCTCGGGCAGCAGCCGGCTCAGCAGCCCGGCGAGCCCGATCGCGGCGGCGAGGCCCGTGCAGACGATCGCCACGGGGCCGAGGGACAGGCCGTGCCCGACCGGCCACCAGACCTGCCCGTCCACGATCAGGTAGTTGACCCAGCGCTCCGCGCCGCGCAGGACGTTGATCAGGCCGGTCGGCCCGGCCGTGGTCCGCGCCTTCTCGGTGTAGGTCAGCCAGGAGAAGCCGTAGGTTCCGGTGAGCAGGAGGGGGGCGAGCCACCAGGCCACGGCCGCGCCCGCCGCCGCCGACCACCACGCGAGCATCCGCGCCCGGAACGATCCGCGCGGCCGCGTCACCACGTACACGACCGGGACGACCAGCACGGCGACGGTCGCGGTCGCGTTGATGCCGCCGCAGCAGGCGATCGCCAGGCCCGACCTCGCCGCCGCCCTGAGCCGCCCCGTCTCCCCGGCCGCCGCGCCGGCCAGCGGCAGGACGATCCAGGGCAGCATCGCGACCGGCAGGTACTCCGAGGAGATCTGCCCGAGCGTGGCCAGCCCGTTCGGGGCGAGCGCGTAGGCCATCGCCGCGAACAGGCGGGCGCCCTGCCCGTCGCCGCCGGCGCCGAAGCCGAGGCGCCCCGCGAGGCGCCAGGTGCCGGTGAACGCCAGGCACATCAGCAGCGCCAGCCAGAACCGCTGGGTGATCCACGCGGGCATTCCGGCCAGGTCGCCGAGCGCGAAGAAGGGGCCCATCGGGAACAGGTAGCCGACGGCCTGGTTCTGGAGCTGGCCGAACTGCTCGGGGTCCCACAGGTGCAGGGCGCGGCCGAGGAACCCGAGCGGGTTCACCGCCATGTCGATCTTGGTGTCGGCCAGGATCGCGCCGGGGCGGGCGCCGAAGGCGAGCGCGGTCAGCGCGAGGCAGCACGCGAGGACGCGCAGCCGCTCCCGCACCCGGCCCGCGACGTCCGGACCGTCCGGCACGGGTCGGCGGGACGCGCCGGCGCGGGGCGGATTCGCCTCTCCCACCGCCATGCTCGCCCTCTGCCCCTCTCTGCTCTCCCGGGCGTCAGCCAGGGTGCCCGTCACCGTACCTTCGGTCGCCTCACGCACCGGCCTCGCGGGCCCGGACTGCGGCGGCGACGAGGTCCCGCATCCGGGCGGCGGTGCGCGCCCAGTCGAACTCTGCCGCCCGCCTCTGACATTCCGTGGCGATGCGATCACGCTCCGCGCGGTCGGCGAGGTCCTTGAGGGCGCGCCGGACGACGTCGGCCTGGTCGTCGCCCTCGCGGACGAGCCATCCGGTGGCCCCGTCGCGGACGGCGTCGCGCAGGCCGTCCACGTCGTGCGCGACGGTGGGGACGCCGAACGCGGCGGCCTCGATGACGCTGAGGCCCCAGCCTTCGCCCTGGGACGTGCTGAGATGCAGGTCGGCGCGAGCGACCAGGGCCGCCTTCACGTTCTCGGCGACGTAGCCGTGGGCGATGACGACCTTCTCCAGGCCGCGGGCTCTGATCTCGGTCGCGAGGGTGGGCGCCTCGGGGCCGTCTCCGACGATGTGGAGCTTCAGCCCGGGATGGGTCTCGGAGAGGTCGCCGGCGAGGTCGAGAAGGAGAGGGAGCCGCTTGTGCGGGACGAGCCGGGTCACGCAGACGAGATCCGGGTTCCCGGCGGGCTCCGGGACCGCGCCGTCGGGCTCGGCGACCACCGTTCCGTTGGGGACGACGTAGGTCGGACCGCTCCAGCCCAGCCGCTCCTTGACGGCGCGCTCCGTGGACGGCGAGACGACGACGAACGCGTGCCGCCGGTAAGTCCAACGGCTCACCGGCCCCTCCAGGACCTGGCCGACCCACGCGAGCCATCTGGGGAAGTACAGACCGAACTGAGCGTCGTGCACATGGTGGACGACGCAGAACACCGGGACCCGGCGCGGCATGACCCACGGCGTGAAGAAAGGGATGCCGTTCTGGCAGTCGACGACGGCGTCGAAACGCCGCCGCCTGAGGCGGAAACCCAGCATCCACAGCAGGACCAGGGGGTAGACGGTGAAACGGCCGCCGAGACGTACGAACTCCACGTCCTCGACCCGTTCCCTGCGCCTCTGCCCCTGCGCCCTGCTCGTCACGTAATGGACGCGGGCTCCTTCACCGGCGAACCTGCGCGCCAGTTCCCATGCGTAGCGTTCGGCGCCGCCTGCGGAGGGATGCCAGGGATCCCTCCAGTTGACGACCGCCAGCCGCAGCTTCTCGCTCATCCCGTCTTCGCGCGCGACGCGGGAACGTTCTCAGCCAGTGCGGCCGCGTGCGACAGGGCGACCGGACTCGACAGGGCGACCGGACTCGACAGGGCGATGGGTTCCGACAGGGCGACCGGCACCGGGCTCGGCTCACCGAGCACCGCCCGCAGCGGCACGACTGGAAGGTTCGGCCTCACCGGTATGAGAGGCAGCCGGACTCCGGCGCGCGCGCGGATCCGGGCCAGGTCGAGCAGGCATTGCAGCGAATGCCGCCGGACCGAGAACGTCGATCCCGGACGGTCACGCCAGACCACCGGGATGTCCGTCACGGACGCTCCGCGCCGCACGCAGTGGGCGAGGAGTTCGACGTCGAACGAGAAGCCCGACGTGCGCAGGTCCTTCGCGGCGGCCCGTCCGAGGGGGCCGTAGAAGAACTTGAACCCGCACTGGGTGTCGGGGATGCCGCCCACGAGGTCGCGGACGATCCGGTTGAAGGTGATGGCGCCGAGGCGCCTGACGGGCAGCGCGTACCCCTGGACGACCGACCGACCGTGGCGCCTTGACCCGACCACGACCGGGCGGCCCTCGCGCAGCAGGACGATGGCTTCGTCCAGCGCGGCGAGGTCTGTTGCCATATCGGCGTCCATGAAGCCCACGTAAGGGGCCCGCGTCGCGAGCAGTCCGGCGCGGACCGCCGCTCCCTTCCCCCGGCGCTCGCAGCGCACCAGCCGGACGGGGACCGGCCCGTCCCAGGACTCGACGATGCCGGCCGTCCCGTCGGTGCTGGCGTTGTCGACGACGATGACCTCGGCCCGCGCCGCGAGGCCCGCGAGCTTGCCGCACAGCAGATCCAGTCCCGCCGGAAGCCGGTCGGCCTCGTTGAAGGCGGGAACGACGATCTCCAGAAGTGCGGGCCGGTCACGCCTGGTCCCCATCAGGGCCTACACGTCACCGGGAGCCGTAGTTGTACAGCGGCTTGATGACGGGGTCCTTCTGGGAGGCGCTTGCGAGCTGGACGGCGCCGAACGAGGCTCCGGAGGCCAGCAGGACGCCGACGATTGCGGCGATGGCGATGCGCATCAGGGGGTCCTTCGTCGGGGGTCGGGTCTGCGAGGCGTGATACCGCCGAGTAACGGGAAGCTCAGAGTAGTCCTTGAGGGCGTGATTGACCAGAAAACGGCGAGACCCGTCAGCACCCACGCGGCCACCACGGGCGCGAGCGGGGCCGAGTCGCGGACCCCGTCCGCGACCCCGTCGATCCGGTAGACGACCAGGTCAGGCCCTCGCAGGACCTCCGTGGCCGCGCCCGAGGGACGGTGGGCCCCCGGCTCGGCGTCCACGACGACGTACCGTACTCCCCTGTCACGCAACGTGGTCACGGGCGGGGTTCCGGTCCGCGCGGCGGGCGCGAGCTCGACCGCCCTCGGATCCTCGGGGGCGACGGTCGTCCCGCCGACCGTGACGGCGTCGTCCACGATGACGCGGCGGTGCAGGTAGCGGGGCATCGGGTCGAGCACCCGGCGGCCGTGGTTCCACGGGTAGCTCCGGTAGGACGCCCAGGGCAGGACCAACACGTCCCCCGAGGCGGGGTCCCCGTCGATGATCTGCCGTGCGCGCGCCCAGTCGTCCGGGTATCGGACGGCCCGCAAATCGCCCGCCGCGCCCCAGGCCAGCGTCGGCAGCAGGAGGACCGGGGCCGCCGTCGCCGCGGCGGCCACTCCCGGCCACCGGGCCTCGGCCGCCCGGTCGGCGGCCGTCCCCAGCCCCACGGCGACCACGACGGCGAGCGGGGCCGCGAACTGCTGCCCGTCCCGGAGGACGGCGAACCCCGGCCACAGGCCGATGACGCCTTCGAGGACGGGCGCCGCCACCGCTCCAAAGGCAGCGACGGCGAACCCGACCGCCGCCGCGACGGCCGCGCCCCGCCGCCAGCCGGGCTCCCTGCACCATCTCCCATAGGCGGCCAGCGCGACCACCACCACGACCAGCCAGATCGTCGCGGTGACCGGCGCCCCGTAGCCGCTCGGCACCGTCTCGCCGTTCCACACCCCGCCGAGCAGGAGCAGGCTGCCGAGCGTCCCGAACGGGGTGTCCGCCCTGGCCGCGAACAGGCCGACGGCCGTCCCGTCCCCGGGCAGGCCCGCGGGACGCAGCGCCCCCGGCACCAGCCAGGGCAGGCTGAGCACGGCCGCGGCCGCCGCGACCCGCAGGCCGGCGCGAAGCCCCTCACGCGGGCGGCCCGCCCCCGACGGGGTCACGAGAGCGACGGCCAGAGCCGTCATGGCGGAGACCGCCAGCGCCGCGAAGCCGCCGATCGCCGCGGGGAGCAGGGCGCGGATGAGGCGGCGGCCACCGCCGGGCTCGTCCGTCCGCGCGGCCGCCACCACCACCCAAGGCAGGGCCGCGTAGCCGAGGAGGAGGGCCCACTGTCCGAGCAGCAGGCGTTCGGCGACGAACGGGTTCCAGGCGTAGCAGACGCCGGCGGCCAGGCGCGGCAGCAGCCGGGACGAGGGGACCAGCGACGCCGCCGACGTGCACGCCATCACGAAGACGGCCAGCAGGACGAGCTTCTGCACCGCGTCCGCCGGGACGATCGCGGCGAGCGCGGTGACGAACGCGTCGCTCGGCACGTGCCGGGGCACGACCCCTGTCAGCCCGAACGTCAGGCGGGTGAACGCCGGGTCGGGCACGAACACCATGTCGTAGGACAGCACGAAGCCGGGCGCGAGCCCCGGCCCCAGTGCCGCGAGCCCGAGCCCGAGGCCGGTGAGGGCGGCCACCAGGTGCCGCGTCCGGTCGGTCAAGCAGTCCGCTCCCGCATGTGAGCCTGGACGCTACCCGACCGGCTCGGGGTCCCGGGGCAGGCCGAGGATCCGCTCGCCGATCACGTTCAGGTTGACCTCGGTGGTGCCGCCGCCGATCGTCATCGCCCGCGAGGCGAGCAGGTAGCGGGTCCAGCGGGCGCGCAGGGGGGCGCGGCGCCCGCCGGTCAGGGCGCCCTCCTCGCCGAGGAGCGTGAACCCGAACTCGGTGACCTGCTGGCCGTGCTCCATCGCCACCAGCTTGCGGACGTTCGCCGTCGCGCCCGGGTCGGTGCCCGAGAGCCGCTTGAGCGTGGCGCGCAGCCCGAGCAGGTTGAACGCGTGCTCGTCGCAGGCGAGGCGCCCGATCCCGTCGCGGACGAGCGGATCGCCGTCCAAGCCGAGCCCGGCCGCGAGGTCGAGCAGCTTGGGCAGGTCGCCGCCGAGCTGGAAGCTGCTGGTCAGGCCGACCCGCTCGTTCGCCAGCGTCGTGCGGGCCACGCGCCAGCCCTCGTTGACCGGGCCGACGACGAGGTCGTCCGGCACGAACACCCCGTCGAGGAACACCTCGTTGAACACGGCGTCGCCGGTGCACTCGCGCAGCGGGCGGACCTCGATGCCGGGCGACTCCATGTCGACGAGGAAGTAGGTGATCCCGTCGTGCTTGGGACGGTCCGGATCGGTGCGCGCGACGCAGATCGCCCACCGCGCCTCGCGGGCCAGCGACGTCCAGATCTTCTGCCCGGTGATCGTCCAGCCGCCCTCGGCGCGCTCGGCGCGGGTCCGCAGCCCGGCGAGGTCGGAGCCCGCCTCCGGCTCGGAGAACAGCTGGCACCAGATGATCTCGCCGCGCAGCGTCGGCGGGAGGAAGCGCTCCCGCTGCTCCGCCGTCCCGTACCGGACCAGCGAGGGGACGACCCACGCCGCGATCATCAGCGGCACCGGGCGCACCTTCGCCGCCCCGAGCTCCTGCTGGATCACGATCTGTTCGAGGGGCCCCGCGTCCCGCCCCCACGGCTTCGGCAGGTGCGGCGTCACCCAGCCGCCCTCGGCCATCGCCGCCCGCTGTTCGAGCGGCTCCATCGCGGCCAGCTCGGCGACGCGGGCGCGGATCTCCTCGCGGACCGGCGCCGCGTCCTCCGCCAGCTCGATGCTCATCGGGCGCCGGACGCCCCCGACCGCGAGCGCGGCGACCTCCGCGCGGTGCGCGCTCGCCCGCCCGAGGAGCGCGCGGAGGGTAAGGGCCCGACGGTAGAGGAGGTGGGCGTCGTGCTCATAGGTGTAGCCGACGCCTCCGTGGACCTGGATGTTGCCTTCCGCGCAGGTGACGGCGGCGTCCGCCGCCAGGACGGCCGCCACCCCGGCGGCGTAGGCGCGCTGGTCTTCCGGCTCGTCCAGGGCGCGTGCGGCGTCCCATACCGCCGCCCTGGCGCGCTCGACCGCGATGAGCATCCGCGCGCACTTGTGCTTGACGCCTTGGAACTGGCCGATCGGACGGCCGAACTGCTCACGCAGTTTCGCGTACGCGACGGCGTCGTCCAGGGCACGTCCCGCCACACCGCACGCCTCGGCGCCCAGAAGGACGGCGGCGAGGGCGGGCACGTCCACGCCGCTGATGAGGCGGTCGTCCGGAAGGGACACGCCCCCGACCGTGACCGATCCCACCGGCCGGGTGATATCCAGAGACTCCAGCGGCTCGACGGTGACGTCGTCCCGATCCAGAACGGCCCAGCGGTCTCCGGCGGGGAGCACGAAGACATCGGCCAAGGGCGCGCCCAGCACCGGTTGGACCGTCCCGGAGACGGTGGAGCCGTTCGTCGTGAGGCCGCCCGAAAGCCCGACCGCCGCCTTCCGCGCCCCCTCGACGAGGCCGCGCACGTCCGCCCCGGCCGCGTGCAGGATCGCGGACGCCAGCACGGTCGGCGCGTACGGGCCGGGAGCCAGGACGCGGCCCAGTTCCTCCAGGGCGACGGCCTGCTCCAGGATCCCGAATCCCTCGCCGCCGACGTCCTCGGGCAGGTGCAGGCCGAGCAGACCCTGCCCGGCGAGCGCGGGCCAGAAGCCCGCGTCCGCGTCCCGGACGGCCTCGCGCGTGACGGCCCGTTCGGCGAAGCCGCGCACCGCCGCCGCGAGCGCCTCGTGTTCCTCGGTCAGCCCGATGGCCATGGCCACACCTTTCGCAGGAGTGGCCCCAGCGTATTAGAACGGGATTCGGTTGTCAGGAGCGATCGGTCAGGAGGCGAGCTTGAGCTGCCCGAGGAACTGGTTGACGTCCGGCCACTGCTTGCGGTTCGTGTTCGGCATCGACGCGAACACCACCGCCGGCGCCTTCCGGCCGGTGTCGACCACCGCCATGACGACGATCTCGCCCGTCGCGCGCACCCCGGACCGCTTGTAGGTGAGGTAGGAGGCGACCAGCCAGCCCTTGCGCCCGCCCACGTTCAGCGCCTGCGACGCGAGCGGGGCCGTCTTGTGGGGGAACGCGTAGTACTGCGCCTCGTAGCCCTTCGCGGCCAGCCCGGCCACGGTCTTCACGCTGTCCGGCCCCTGGTAGGCGCTCTGCAGGGACGGGATCAGCGTGCCGGTGAGGAGCTGCCCGTACCAGAACCGCCCGGCGTGCCGCTCGGTCAGGAGGATCTGCTGCCCCGACCATCCCGGCGTGCCCAGCTTGTTCTTCTTGGTGGGCACCTGCCAGGGGGCGGCCAGCCGCGGGTACGACAGCCCGGAGTGGACGTCGTTGACCCGCCCGAGCATCCGGCTCGGCTTCCCGGGG
The DNA here is from genome assembly GCF_040653135.1 of Actinomadura sp. NPDC048021. Taxonomy (NCBI): domain Bacteria; kingdom Bacillati; phylum Actinomycetota; class Actinomycetes; order Streptosporangiales; family Thermomonosporaceae; genus Actinomadura; species Actinomadura sp. NPDC048021. The sequence goes on along the minus strand of NZ_JBEZJQ010000005.1, from coordinate 160,082 downwards.
AACGTCGCGAGGCGCTTGTCCGGCGGCATCTCCACCTGCGCCGCCTCGGACTGCTCCGCCGCGGCCCGCCGGTCGGCGTTGCCAGGCGGGTCGGCGGGCTCGGCCGGCTCGTCGTCGCCGCTCTTCAAGAAGTAGGCGCCGCCGGCCGCGAGGAGCGCGACCACCAGCAGGCCGATCCCGCCGAACAGCACGAGCCGGGACCGGCCGCCGCGCTCGTCCAGGACGTCCCGCTGCGGCCTCGGCGAGCCGCCGAGCTTGGCGTCCGCGGCGTCCTCGTCGGCCATCCAGTCGGGCATCTGCCAGTTGCCGCTGCTCGGCTTGCCGGGCTTGGCCGGCTGCCCGGACCCGGTGGGGACCGCCGGGACGTACCTGTCGTCGCCGCCGCCGTCGCCGTCGCCCTCCTCGAAGAGCGAGCCCTCCCACTGGGGCGCCTCCTCGGCGGGCTTCTCCTCGACCACGGGCGCCACCTTGACGTCCTCGGGGTCGGGCTCCTCGCGCACGGCGGACTCCCGGCGCCCGGTCTCGACCTTGCCCCAGACGTCGTGCGCTCCGGCGCCCTCGCCGGGCGCGGAGAAGTCGGTGCGGCCCGTCGGCGGGGGCACCGGCACCTCCGGCACCTTCGGCTCGGGGAAGGCCGCCTGCGGCCCGGTCGCGCCCTCCGCGCCGTCCCGCGGCTCGCTCTCGCTCATTTCGGTCCAGCGCACACTGCGCTCCCCCTGATCGGACATGCGGCACACGTTACGCCAAGATCACTCGTGCCGTTCCGGCCGGTCATCACGCTCAGGACACATCTTCTCATCGCCTCGGTGGCGGCGACCCGGGCGCTCACGCGGGACTCGTCAGGCCCGCCTCGGCCACCGGGTCGTCGGCCAGGCGCTCCCTCGCCAGCAGCGTCCCGCCGGCCACCGCGCCGGGCATCGCGAGCACCGCGCCGAACGGGATGAGAAACACCACAAAGGTCGCCGCGCCGAACCCGACGGCGAGCGGGCGGCGGGTCTTCAGCCGTGCGAACCGGTCCCGGCGCCGCAGCCCGCGCCGCTCCAGCGCGATCGACGTCAGCTCGCCCGCGAGGAAGTAGCCCGACACCAGCGCCGCGACCACCGGGACGACCGTCTGCCCCACCACCGGCAGGAACCCGCACGCGAAGAACACGACCGCGAAGGCCAGCGCCACGGCCCCGAGGATCAGCGCGTCCTTGACCGCCCGCCCGATCTGGACCAGCAGCGGGACGTCCGGCTCCGGCGGCGCGCCGCCCTGCGACTCCTCCACCCGGACCGCGATGGCCTCGTAGAACGGGTCGCCCACCAGCAGCGTCACCGCCGTGAACGTGATGACCGCGAGGAACAGGGCCGCCCCGTACAGGGCGATCCCGGCCACGACGCGCGCCGACGAGCGCGCCGCGTCGGACCAGCCGTCGGCGAAGCCCGTCACCCATCCGGCCAGGTCGTCGATCCGGTACGCCAGGAAGACCAGCGCCGCGACGTAGACCGCCAGGACGATCAGCGCGGGGATCAGCCCGAACAGCCACTGGACCGGGTGCCGCGCCACCCATCCGATGCCGCGCAGCAGGTAGCCGACGCCGTTGAAGAAGTCCTTGAAGGCGGACGGGCGCGGCGGCGGACCCGGCTGCTGCGGAGGGTGGGGCTGCTGAGGGCTCGGCTGGAAGCCCGCTCGGGGGCTCGGCTGGGGGCTCGGCCGCGGGCCCGGCTGGGGGCCCGGCTGCGGCGGGCCGCTCCAGGCACCGGGTCGGTCAGGCGGTCCGTACGGTTGGCTCACGCACCCTGACCCTATAGGGCGGGCAGCCCCACAAGACGGACAGAACGGTCCCAAACCGCGCGCCGCAGCTCCGAATCCTTCAAGGCCTCGACCGTCGGCAGCCTTCCGGCGCCCGGCGTCGAGCTGTAGTAGCCGCCGCTGCGCCCCTCGAACTCCTCGTCCAGCGCGAGCCGCAGAGCCATCCGCGCCCCCTGCGCGGGGGTCCGCATCACCGGGGTGTGGGAGAACAGGGCCAGGACGCGCTCGGTGCCGCGGACGTCCCTTCCAAGGCTCGTGGCGACGAACCCCGGGGAGACCGCGTTCGCGGTGACGCCGCTGCCCTCCATCCGCCTGGCCAGTTCCTGCGCGAACAGGATGTTGAGCAGCTTCGACCGCCCGTACACGCGCAGCGCCCCGGACGGACCGTAGGACACGGGCTCGGCCATCCGCTCGACGTCGAGCCGCTCCGAGAACCGGTGCGCCTCCGACGCCATGACCACCACCCGGGACGGCGCGCCCTTCTCCAGCAGGCCCAGCAGCAGGTTCGTCAGCAGGAACGGCCCCAGGTGGTTCGTCGCGATCACGCGGTCGTACCCGTCCGCGCTGACCTTGGCCCGCAGCAGGTAGACGCCCGCGTTGTCGACCAGCACGTCCAGCCGGTCGAACCGCTCCTCCAGCGACGCCGCGACCCGCCGGACGTCCATCTGCACCGAAAGGTCGCCGATGAACGTCTCGACCCGCGCGCCCGGCACGTCCGCCGTCAGCTCCTCCACCGTCGCGGCGGCGCGCAGCTCGTTCCGGCAGACGATCCCCACCAGCATCCCCGCCCGGGCCAGCCCCCGCGCGATCTCCTTCCCGATCCCGGAGGTCCCCCCGGTGACGATCGCGATCCTGCGCTCCATGCCCCCACCGAACCACCCCGCGCACCCCCGGGCAACAGCGCGGCGCCCCTGGCACCGAAGTGGAACACGTTCTACTATTTCCGCATGAGGTTCACCTACGCCGAGGCCATGACGGACCCGTCGTTCTACCTGCCGCTGGCCAGGGCCGCCGAGGAGGCCGGGTACACGAGCATGTCGGTCGCCGACTCGCTGGTGTACCCGAAGGAGTCGGACTCGGTGTATCCGTACACCGCCGACGGCAGCCGGGAGTTCCTGGAGGACAAGCCCTTCATCGAGACGTTCACGCTGATCGCGGCCATGGGGGCGGTGACCTCCCGGCTGCGGTTCACGCCGTTCGTGCTGAAGCTCCCAGTGCGTCCCCCCGTCCTGGTGGCGAAGCAGGCGACGTCGGTCGCGTGCCTGACCGGCGGGCGGCTCGCCCTCGGCGTCGGGCTCAGCCCCTGGCGCGAGGACTTCGAGGTGATGGGCGTCCCGTGGAAACGGCGCGGCAGGCGGATGGACGAGGCCATCGACATCGTGCGGGGGCTGAGCGCCGGCGGGTACTTCGAGTACCACGGCGAGCACTTCGACGTCCCGGCCGTCAAGATCTGCCCGGCGCGGCCCTTCCCGATCCTGGTCGGCGGGCACAGCGAGGCCGCGCTGCGCCGCGCCGTCGTGCGCGGGGACGGCTGGATGCACGCGGGCGGCGGCGACGACCTGGACGGCCTGCTCGCCCGGCTGGACCGGATCCGCGAGGCGGAGGGCAAGGCGGGCGATCCCTTCGAGGTGCACGTCATCTCGATGGACGCCTACACGCCCGACGGGGTGAGGCGGCTGGAGGACAAGGGCGTCACCGACGTGATCGTCGGCTTCCGGATGCCCTACGCCGAGGGGCCCGACACCGAGCCGCTGGCCAAGAAGATCGAGAACCTCGAACGGTTCGCCGAGACCGTCATCGCCAAGACCGCCTCCTGATCCCGAAACGAGAACACGTTACAGTGGATGCCATCGCCTGGGACGCCCCCGACGCCGACCACCCGGCCCGCCGCGCCGCCCGCGCCTCCATGACCGCCGTCGCCGAGGGCCGCAAGGACGACTGGCTGTCCCTGTTCGCCCCGGACGCCCTCATCGAGGACCCGGTCGGCCCCTCCTTCCTCGATCCCGAGGGCGCGGGCCACCGGGGCCCGGACGGCATCGAGAACTTCTGGAACTCCTTCATCTCCACGATCGCCGGCTTCCGTTTCCGCGTCGCCGACTCCTTCGCCAACGGCCCCTGCTGCGCCAACGTCGCGACGATCACGACCACGACGCCCGACGGCGCCACGATGACCATCGACTGCGTCCTCGTCTACACAGTGGACGGCGCAGGAAGGATCACGTCCCTGCGCGCCCACTGGGAGCCCGACCGCGCCATGGCCACCCTCACGACGCCGTGACCTGACGAAGCCCGGCCCGGGGGGAGCCACGCGGTCAGCGCCGCCCTCCCGACCGTCGCGGAGCCGCCTGCCCAACCGCCACCATCGGCGCGAGGCCTGCTGCCGCCGAAAGCACTTCGGTCCGCATCGCCACAAGAGCGCGCCTTCCTTGCGGTGCCGGCAAGCCAGCCTGGCCCCCCGACCAGACACCATCGCACACAGTACGTGTCCCAATCCGGCCAGTTATGGCATTAGATATCACCTTTTCGTTAATTCTGGCGGGCAGTTCCGCGGTCCTATCGTCAGGGCACGCCCTCGGCGGGATGCCGGGGAGAAGGGGCGGGGATGAATCCTTCATCGAAACCGCAGTCTCTGATCGGCAGGTACCTGGCGCGCGAGACCGACCGGCCGGAGTGGGGTGACGGGCAGTACGCGCCGCAACAGAACTTTCTCGGTGACCTTTCCGGGAACACCGTCGACCACTTCATCAACGGAGTGGCGTACTTCAAGGCGCTGGAAGACGAGATCGAGGCCCTGCGCGCGTCCACCGCGAACGGCCGGTACCTGTACCTGACGGCGTGGTGGCTCGGCCTGAGCAGACTGCCGGCCGACACCGAGGTCCAGGCGTTCGGAGAACTCGCCGGCACCATCGTCCAGCAGTTCCCGGTGCTGAAGGACTACACCCGGCCGGTCCGGGTCGGCGCGGAGTACCCGCCGCTGACGCTCCCGAGCGGCGCACTGCTCTCCCGGCGCCTGGAGGAGCTTCACAAGTCCGGCGCCGACGTGCGGATCCTCGCCTGGGTGTCGCCGTTCGCCGCCCGGTACGACGTCCCCGAGTTCGGCGGGATCCGCATCGTGAACGCGCAGACCCTGCTCAGCGTCGCGGAGATGCGCAGCCGCTTCGGCGAGCAGGGCGCAGGCAAGGTGATGGTCAACCTGACAGCGCACCCGCTGGGCGCGGTGCACTGCAAGCTGGTGGTGGCCGGCGACCACACGTCCACCCGCGCCTTCACGGGCGGCATCGACCCGGTCATGAACCGGACTGCCCCGGCCTGGCACGACCTCGCGGTGCGGGTCACCGGTCCCGCGGCCGCCGCGATCCACCGGTTCTTCCAGCAGATGTGGGCCGAGAACCTCAAGCTGCCCGCCGAGAACTTCGTGGTCGACCGCCATCCGATCGAATCGCGGCTCAAGACGGCCACGGCGGTCCCCGACCCGCCGGAACCGCCGCGCGGCAACGGCACCGGCGCCCATGTCCAGGTGCTCCGGACCGTCCCGCAGATGCGGTTCTCCTCGTCCGGCCCCGCCTGGCTCTACGGCAAGAGCTCGGTGGTGCGGGCCCTCATCACCGCCGGCGTCGGCTTCAGAAAGGCGCCGATCAGTTTCGCGCCCGACGGCCTCTTCGAATTCAAGGTGGCGCTGCAGAAGGCGATCGGCGGGGCCGAGAAGTACATCTTCATCGCCGACCAGGCCTTCAGCAGCGAAGAGATCATGGACTGGATCAACGCCCGGCTGCTGCAGAAACCGGACCTCAAGGTGATCCTGCTGCACGGCGGCGATCCCACGAACCCGCCGAGCGGGGACATGCCCGAGGCGGTCAACAAGCACCTGATTCCGAACGTCCCGCAGCTCCTGCTGGGCAGCCGCAGCGGCCTCCAGGGCCTGGAGGTGTACGGCTGGCCCGGCACGGCCGTGCACTGCAAGGTGACGATCATCGACGACGTCTTCTGCATCGTGGGGTCGGCGAACGCGATGCGGCGCAGCCTCTACACCGACACCGAGCTGTCCGTCGCCGTCCTGGACGCCACGGAGACCGGCCTCGTCCGCCGCCTGCGCCGCGACCTGTGGGCCAAGTACTGCGGGATGACCCTGCCGTCGGAGATGCTGATGGCCGGCGCCGTCCAGCCGGGCTACGACGAGCTCCTCGACCTCGGCAACGCGCTGTCCCTGTGGTCCGAGAGCTGGGGCGGCGCGCTCCCGTCCCACGTCAAGCTGCTGCCCGGGCTCAAGAGCTTCCAGCTGCCGATGCCGGTGACCGAACCGTACTCGCAGGAGCAGCACGACCGCGAGGACGCCGACTCGCGCATGACCTTCTGAGCGTCGCCGCGCGGCGGGGCCGGGGGCGTCCGGCACACGGACGCCCCCGGCCCCGGCATGCCCCTTTCACGGCTCCACGCTTGACAGGCCGCGGCGTCCATGGATAGAAACCTTCTGGTTATAGAACCGGAAGGTTTCTCTTGTGGACACCCGTACTCTGGACACGACGTTCGCCGCGCTGGCCGACCCGACCAGGCGGGCGATCCTGACCCGCCTCACCCAGGGCGATGCGTCGGTGGGCGAGCTCGCCGCGCCTTTCGCCATGAGCCAGCCCGCCGTGTCCAAGCACCTGCGCGTGCTCGAACGCGCCGGCCTGGTCTCGCGCGGCCGGGACGCGCAGCGGCGGCCGTGCCGGCTTGAGGCCCGGCCCCTCCGGGAGGCCCTGGACTGGCTCGCCGACTTCCGCGAGTACTGGGAGGAGAGCTACCGGCAACTCGACGAGCTGCTCGCCCGGCTCGAAGAGCGGGACGGCTCGTGACCGTCTGGCGGCCCCGCGGGGCGGGCCTCGCGGTCAGCACGCCGTCCGACACCGAGATCCTGCTCAGCAGGACGTTCGACGCGCCCCGGCGGCGGGTGTTCGACGCGTTCACCCGTCCGGAACTGCTCAGGCAGTGGCACGGCGCCCGCGGCTGGCGGCTCGCCGTCTGCGAGATCGACCTGCGTCCCGGCGGCGCCTGGCGCTTCGTCTCGCACGGCCCGGGCGGCGCCGAGATGGGCTACGGCGGCGTCTTCCTCGAAGTGGACGCGCCCGCGCGGCTGGTGCAGAGCGAGATCCGCGACGGCTGGGAGGCCGGCGAGGCCCTGGTCACCACCGTCTTCGACGAGCGGGACGGCCGCACCGCCATGAACATCACCGTTCGCTACCCCACCCGCGCGACGCGCGACAGCGTGCTCCGCAGCCCGATGCGGCGCGGTGCGGGCGAGTCCTACGACCGACTCGACGACCTGCTCTCGAAAGGACACCGCCCATGACCGAGTCCCCAAGCCCGGTGCTGCCCGTGCGCCCCGGAATGCTCCTGCTCGAACTCGTCCCGGTACCCGTCGAGGACATCGACCGGGCCAAGGACTTCTACACCGGTCTCGGCTTCAACGCCGACGTCGACGTACGACCCGCGGACGGCGTCCGCTACGTCCAGCTCACCCCGCCGGGCTCGGCCTGCTCGATCGCGCTGACGGAGGGCCTGCCGGGAATGGACATGCCGGTCGGGACGCAGCGCGGCCTGCACCTGGTCGTCAGCGACATCGAGCAGTCCCGGTCCGACCTCATCGAGCGCGGCGCCCACGTGGAGCCGGTGGAGGACATGGGCGGCGTCTTCTACGCCCGCTTCGCCGACCCGGACGGCAACACCTGGACCCTCCAGCACATGCCTTGGCGCCCCTGAACGATTCGCCAGGCCGCAGCGCAGCGTCGGGGGACGTCGTGGGCGCATGGGGGGCGAGCGCCGGGTCGTGAGAGGATCCACGGCAGTCTGTGCTGGTTATGACCGTGGAGGCGTGGATGTACGCGGTGTCCCTGGGCGACGACGGCGCGGAGCTGCGGCCCCTCGAACCGTGGCAGGCCGACGAGTTCCTGGCCCACATCGACCGGGGACGAGAATTCATCGGCCGGCACGTCGGGCTCCCGGACCGCGTCACGGACCTGGAATCCAGCCGCGCGCACCTGCAGGCGTACGCGGACAAAGCCGCAGCCGACCGGGGGCGCATCTACGGGATCTGGGCCGACGGACGGCTGGTGGGCGGCGTCCTCTTCGTGACGATGGACGTCGACCAGGGCACCGCCGAGGCCGGCTGCTGGCTGGAGCCGTCGGCGGCGGGCAGGGGACTGGTGACGAGGGCGGTGCGCGCCATCATCGACTGGGCCGTCGAGGAGCGCGGCATCCACCGGGTGGAATGGCACGTCTCGGCCGCCAACCAGCCCAGCATCTCGGTGGCGAAGCGGCTCGGGATGACCAAGGACGGCACCCTGCGGGAAAGCTACCTCTACCGCGGCGAACGGCAGGACATCGAGGTCTGGTCAGTGCTCGCCCCGGAGTGGCGAGCATCCGAACAGGCGCCCTAGAGCCGCTCCCGGTCAGCTGCGGTCCTGGGCGATGGTCCAGCGGCCTGACGTCGCGCGGGGCGCCGGGCGGCTTCCGGGGTCGCCTCCGGAGGGGAACACGGCGATCGCGACGTACACGTGCTGGCCCTTGCCGAGGCCCTTGGGCATGGCGCCGGTGACGTACTGGGCGCCGCTGGTGGCCAGGGCGTCGGCACGGGTTTCGGACCAGACCCCGGCCGACTGGCCGTTCTTCCAGTCGTGGACCTCGAACCGCATCTGGTACTCGTCGCCGAGGCCCATTCCCTCGACGCCGACGACGGCGGTGATGTCCGCCCACGTGGAGAGCGGAGCCACGTAGCCGGGATATCCGTCGGGATGGTCCTTGTCCGGTTCCGAGTGGGAGTTGGCCGGGTCGGCGTGGGTGACGTCCCAGTTGAGGACAGTGAACTGCCCCCACGCCAGAACCTGGGGCCTGGTCTTGCCGTAGCTGCTGCGGATGGGCACTTCGTCCTCCTCGTGTGACCCGAGGGCCAGCGCCTTCAGTTCCGCGAGCGAGCCGCGGAAGGCGTTGACGTCGCAGTGGCCCGTGATGCCCGGTACCGAGCCGCTGGACGAGTACTGCAGGATCGACATCGGCTCTCCGCCGTACGGCATCCAGAACGAGGCGGGAACCTTCTGGTAGAGGGCGGCCGGGGAGCCGGAGCCCGACACGTACCGCGACTGCCAGATCGTGTCGAAGAAGCTGAGGTCGGGCCGGCCGTGCTGCTCCCAGTACCAGCGCGGGAAGTAGCCGATGACGGGATGCCCCCCGGTGCGGCGCTTCACCTCGGCCACCCACGCCCTGGCGGTGGGCGCGTCCGCGCCGGACGCCTCGACGTCGAGTGCGAGGGCGAGGCGGGACACGTCACCGGCCCTGTCCAGGAAGTAGCGGGCCTGCGCGGCCCCGTCGCCCCCGTGGAGGAAGTGGTAGCCGCCCGGTACGAAGTCGGCGCCCAGCGCGAGCATCGCCGAGCGGTTGTGGCTCCACGTCGGATTCACGTAGGTGGTCGATTCGCTGACCTTGGAGAACCCGAACCGGATTCCCGAGGCGTGGACTCGCCGCCAGTCCGGCCTGCCCTCGTAACTCGCCACATCGACCCCGTACAGCACGACGGCTCCTCCCCCGGCCCCCGCATCGCGGACGGAACCCGATGCGACACCATGAGGAACTTACTCTGAGCAACCGCTTGGTCACGATTGCCGATACGGGAGGAAGCCATAGCGAAACGGACCGTAAGACGCTGTCTCCACGGCCCCGCGCATGGAGACCATCGCCCCGGTCGGCCACACTGTTTCGATGAGATATGTCGGCCGGGTGCCCGCAGCGCCGCTCGACCGGTTCATCGACGACATCTACTGCCTGTCCGGGGTGCCGCGCCACCGCCGGATGAACGTGCCGCCGATGCCGTCCGCGCACCTGTTCATCAACCTGGGCGAACCCGCCCGCCTGCGGGACTCCGACCCTTCGGTGCCCCCGGCCGTGTTCGCCGGCGGATGGTTCATGGGCGTATGGACCCGGCGTTTCCTCATCGAGTACCCGGCGCGCGTGCGGCTGGTCGGGGTGCACTTCAAGCCGTGGGGGCTGTCGCCGTTCGTCGACGTGCCGGCGGCCGAGCTGCGCGACCGCTGGGTGCCCGCCGACGCCGTCTGGCAGCGGTCCGTGAACCGGATCCGCGACCGGGCCAGCGAAAGCGCGTCGGCCGACGAGGCGCTGCGGGTGGTGGAGGAGGAGCTGCGGTCGCGGCTCGCCGAGGCGGCCCCGCGCGGACTCGGGCTGGTCCAGCACACCGGCGGACGCCTGGAGACGTCCCACGGCGCGGTCCCGGTCGGGGCGCTGGCCGAGGCCGCCGGGGTGAGCGGCAACCACCTGGCCGTGCAGTTCAAGTCCCACGTCGGCGTCACCCCGAAACGGGTGGCGCGGATCTACCGCTTCGCGCGGCTGATCCTGTCCGTGGACGCCCTGCGCCCGGTCGACTGGTCGGACCTCGCCCACGCGGCGGGCTACTTCGACCGGGCCCACTTCAGCAGGGAGTTCAAGGACTTCACCGGCCACACCCCGGCGGAGTACCTGGCCCTGCGGCGCCGGTTCCCCGCCGAGGCGGGTTTCCCGCCCGACAGCGGCCCGATGCCCGCCGATTGATTTCTTACAAGCGCGGCCGCTCCCGGAGACGACAGGATCGGAGGCGAGCAGGCGACGAGACCCGAGGGGGACCCGTGGGAACAGTGATCATGCACAGCGTCATGTCGGTCGACGGCTTCATCGCCGACGACAAGGACCAGGTCGGAACGCTCCACGACTGGTACTTCGACGGGGACGTCCCGATCGGCGGAGGCGGCGCCGGGGAGTACGACCACTCCGGCACCGGAGGCGGCGTCAGGGTCTCGAAGTCGTCGGCGGAGTACGTCGGGGCGACGTGGGCGTCGATCGGCGTGATCGTGATGGGCCGCACCCTGTTCGACCTGGTGAACGGCTGGGAGGGACGGCCGCCCACGGGCGACCACGTGGTCGTGGTGTCCCACCGGCCCAAGCCCGAGGGCTGGCACCCGGAGGCGTCGTACCACTTCGCCGGCGACGTGACGGCCGCGATCGAGAAGGCCCAGGAACTCGCCGGGGAGCGGGCCGTCGCCGTGAACGCCGGCGACGTGGGCGGGCAGATCCTCGCGGCCGGTCTCGTGGACGAGGTGGCGATGGACGTGGTGCCGGTCGTGTTCGGGACGGGCAAGCGCTTCTTCGGCGCCGTCGACCGTCAGTACCTGCTGGAGGACCCGCACGTGGTCATCCAGGGCGAGCGGGTGCTGCACCTGAGGTACAAGGTGCGTCGCTAGGCCCGCACGGCTGGACACCAAGCCGGGACACCGCTTCGGCGCCCCCCCGTCACGCGCGGGAACGGGGCGTGCGGGCAGGTCAGTCGACCGGCGCGAGGCACAGGTTCTTGGCCAGACCCCGCGGGTCCACGCCGAGAAACGTCTTGACCATCGCGCTGCTGTTCCAGCCCGAGTAGTACTTGCAGCCGTGGGTGGCATCCTCCCGATCGGGGTCGTCGGGGTCGTCGGCCGTCTGGCCGACGACCTTGTAGGCCGTGCCCTTGGCCAACCGCAGGCCGCACGGCGTCTGGTACCAGTCCCCCTCCTTCGTGCCGAACCCGAAGTCGGAGTCGCCGGAGAGGTACACGCAGTCACCGATCGTGGCGCCGGCGGCCGGCCGCCCGTAGACCTGGCGGCCGACGAGCATGGCCAGCCCGAGCAGGCCCGCGACCACCGCGACCGCCACGGCCGTCTGGCGGACGGTCGAAGCCCGGCTCCACCACGATGCCCCGTCACCGACCCGTGTGCGGCCGTCGTTCGTTTCGGCGGGCGGCCGGCGGACCTCGGTGACCGTCGCACACTCGGCCTGGCCCGGGTCCCGGAGGCCCGGGCCTTCCGGTCCGGCCGCCCGGGCGAGCAGAACGCGCGCCTCGGAGATCGTCGGACGCTCGCCCGGCTCCTTGGCCAGGAGGCGGGTGATGAGCCCGGTGAGCCCCCCGGCGCGCCCCGGCGGCGCCGGAGGGTCGTTGATGACGGCCTTCAGCGTGGCGGAGGTGGTGTCGCGGCGGAACGGGGAGACGCCTTCCACGGCGTGGTAGAGCGTCGCGCCGAGGGAGAACAGGTCGGAGGCGGGATCGTCGTTCCCGTCGATGCGCTCCGGGGCCATGTACTCCAGGGACCCGATGAACGCGCCGGTCGCGGTGAGCGTGGTGTCGGCGTGATGGACGGCGATGCCGAAGTCGGTGAGGACGGCGTCCCCGCCGGGGGTGAGCAGCACGTTCGCCGGCTTCACGTCCCGATGGACGATTCCGGCGGCGTGCGCCGTCTCCAGCGCGTCCAGCAGGCCGGCGGCGACGCGTGCGGCCCCGGCGGCGGGCAGGGGGCCGGACCGCGCGATCCGGTCGTGCAGCGAGTGCCCGTCGACGAGCTGCATGACGATCCAGGGAAGGCCGTCCTCGACGACGACGTCGTGCACGCTGACGATGTTCGGGTGCTCGCGCAGCCGCGCGGCGTTGCGCGCCTCGCGGGTGGCGCGCGCGACCCTTTCGGTCAGCTCGGCGGCGGGCGGCCGCATCTCCTTGACCGCCACGTCGAGCCCGAGGACGGTGTCCCGCGCCCTCCAGACGAGGCCGAACCCGCCGCGCCCCAGCGTCTCGACCAGCCGGTACCGCCCGCCGACCAGCCGTCCGGGGGCCGTCTCCGGTGCACGTGTCACACCGGCGAACCTACCGACGCCCTCAACACTCGTACAAGGATGTTCTTTTGTCGCGACGAGGCTTCCACCGGGGATCCCGGCGGCTCTCGTGCTCGCCGGGGTCAGAGGCCGATGTTGCTCTTGGCGCCCATGTAGGAGCCGGCTCCGGGGAAACCGGCCCCCGCGAGGGCGGCGAACCGCTCGCCGAAACCGAGCCCCACCAGGTCGGAGAGCCCCACGAACTCGACTCCGCGGATCGGCCGGGAGTCGGCCGTCCCGGCCACGACCCCGGCCGCGCCGCCCACGCGGCGCGCCTCGAAGGTGATGTGCAGGACGTGCGCGCCACCGCGAATGTGATCGCAGACGTACAGCAGCCGACCGACCTCGACGTCGACGCCGGTTTCCTCCCGCATCTCCCTGACCAGCGCATCGGCCAGCGGCTCGCCCTCCTCCACCTTGCCGCCCGGCAACGACCACGACCGCCCGGTGTCGGTGTCCTGGTCCAGCAGCAGAATCCGGCCGTCCTCGATGACGACCCCGGTAACCCGTACGTCCACGCCGGCAAGCTCCCCGATGGCCCCTCCCTCCACACCTGGAGCGAGGGGCGTCTGCTCGTTCATGCAAGAAGCCGCCGACCAGAACGTGTCTGATCAGCGGCTTCTCTTGCCGTGGAGGTGGCGGGAATCGAACCCGCGTCCTTCGGTGATGGGCCAGGGCTTCTCCGGGTGCAGCCTGCTTAGCGTTTTCTCAGTCCCGGCGCTCACGCAGGCGTGTCGCCGACGGACTCAGTCGCTGTTAGATGTCCCTACCGGGCCCGCGACCGGACCGGAAGGTGGAGTCTCCTAGCGATGCCAGACCCCGGGACGGAGACGCGCCCGGGCTGACAGAGTTCGCTCCTCGCTCAGGCGGCGAGGGCGAACTCGGACTGCTTCTTGTTGGCAGTTATTGGTTTGCTGTCACAGGATTTACGAGGTCACGACAGCAACCCTCGACCCGCTTCCCCTGGCTCGAACGACCGAAGTCGAAGCCGGTCACCCCCATGTTCAATTGTCAAAGCGTCCGTCCGAGGACGTCCGCACGATGACGCTACAAGGATAACGCGTGCGAGGGCAACGTGATTCCCCCGGACACACGTGAACCCCGGTGGACGCGAACGATGTCGCGTCCACCGGGGTCGACCGGCAGGGTCGGGCCGGCCCGGACGGCAGAGCCTCCCCCGAGACGAGGCTCTGGTCTCATCACGGCGACTGAGTCCGCAACCCCCCAAGCGGTGGCTCAGTCACCCGTAAAGACGCACGCGGGGGGCGGGTTGGTTGCGTCCCGGCCGTAAAGAGCTGACAAAGGGCCTAACCGCCGAGGAACTTCGCCGCCAGGGCCGGGGTGTTGACGACGCCCTCGACGGCGATGGCGAAGGCGCGGTCGCCGCTGGACCCGACGAACCAGGAGACGGTCTTGGGACGGCCGCCCTCGTTGTAGGTGGTGAGGGCGGCGACGCCGACGACGTCGCCGGACACGCGGGCGCCGCGGGCGTTGCCTCGGGACGCGGTGCGGCTCAGGACCCTCTTGAGGTTCGAGATGGACTCCGACGGCGGGCTCTGGGCCTGCGGCGCCTGGGCCGTCGTGGACGGATCCTTGAGGACGTAGGGCGGCCGCCAGGTGCCGCTGTAGGCGGCGGCGGCCACCATGGCCATCGCCAGCGGGCTGACCTGGACGGCGCCTTCGCCGACCATGGCCGCGGCCTTGTCGCCGTCGTTCGCGGGCGCCGGGACGGAGCCGGTGAAGGCGGGGACGCCGAGGCCCCAGTTCTTGCCGATTCCGAGCTGCGCCGCCTCGCGGAGGAGGGTCTGGGCGTCGACCTTGCCGCTGAGCTGCGCGAGGGTCGTCTTGCAGGACGCGGCGAAGTGGTTGGCGAAGCTGCTGTCGGGGCGGGCCTTGTTGGTGAACGTCTTGCCGCCGACGGTGACGGTGCCGGGGCAGGTGGTCTCGGTGGACTGCTTCATGCCGGCCTGGGAGAACAGCGCCAGCGCGGACACGATCCCGAACGTCAGGCCGGGCGGGTAGTGGCCCTCGAAGGCGAGGTTCTGGCCGCCCGTGCCGTGGTTGGCCACGGCGAGCACCTCGCCGGTGCTCGGCCGCACGGCGACCATGGACGCCGGGAACTGCAGGGCGGCCAGGGCGTCGTCGGCGTGGTGCTGGTAGACGGGGTCGAGGGTCGTCTGGACCTGCTGCGGCTCCTGGCCGGGCCAGGAGCGCAGCTGCTCTGTGCTCTTGCCGGTCTCGTCCTGCGCGACGACGCTGACCGTGGGCGTCCCGGCGAGACGGCGCTGCTGGAGCAGCTGGATGCCGCTGACGCCGATCGTGTCGCCCGGCTGGTAGGGGGCGCCGACCTGCTGGAGCCGGTCGGCGGTGGCGGGGCCGAGGTTGCCGATCAGCTCGGGGGCGTACGCGGGCGCGATCGGCGCGCGGACGCCCTGGAACTGCAGCCCCGGGATGTGGGTGAGCCGCTGGATCAGCGCGTTGTGCGCGGGGACCTGAAGGGTCAGCAGCGGCAGGTACGTCTGCGGCGGGGCCGACCGGACGCGGCCGAGGAGGCGCTCGGAGTCCAGCCGCCGGCCGCCGTCGATCTTGGTCTGCTTCGCGAGCAGGTCGATGGTCTTCTGCGGGTCGGCGAGCTGCCCGGGGAACACCCCGACCTGGTAGGCGCCGATCTCGCGCAGCGCGGAGCGGCCCTGCGTGTCGGTGATCGGGGAGCGCTTCGGCACCTGCGTCACCACGGCGAGGCGCTGCCCCGGCTTCAGCTTGGTGTTGATGATGGACGGGTCCCAGACGACCTTCCACTTGCCGCCGACGCGGCGCAGGTGCATCAGGCCGGGGTACTCCCACGGCTGCCCGTTCTCACCCAGGTCGATCTTCACGGTGAAGCGGGCGTCGGCCTCGTCGCCCTTCTTGACGATCTGGTCGACGCCGGAGCCCTCGACCTCGGTGCCGAGCGACAGCCGCAGGGACGCCGCGTCGAGCTGCTGCCGGACGCGGCCGAGCGCGTCCTCGACCTGCCGGCGGTCGGCGCCGACGGTCCGCCCGGCCGCGGCCTCGTAGTTGCCGACCTGCCAGGCGATGAGGAAGTCGCGGACGGCGGGCATCGCCGACGGCTCGGCCCAGCACCCGGTCGTCATCGTCCCGACCAGCGCGCCGCAGGCCGCCAGAGCGACCGCCCGGCGGCGCGCGGGCGAAAGCAGCGGCGTCCGGGCCCCGGCACGGGCCCGCCTCCGGCCTCGGTTCGTCATCGACACCCTTCACCGTCTCCTGAACCGGGCCGCCGCAGCCTTCTGCATCTCCCGCTGGGCTTCCCGCTTGGCGATGGCCTGGCGCTTGTCGTAGGTCTTCTTACCACGGGCCAGGCCGATCTCGACCTTGGCCTTCCCGTCCTTGAAGTACAGGGAGAGCGGGATCAGCGTCCAGCCCGGCTCCTCCGACTTCGCGATGATCTTCTGGATCTCGCGGCGGTGCAGCAGCAGCTTGCGGCGCCTGCGGGGGGCGTGGTTGGTCCAGGTGCCCTGCGTGTACTCGGGGATGTGGACGTTCTCCAGCCACACCTCGCCGTCGCGCACGTGCGCGAAGCCGTCGGCCAGGGACGCCCGGCCGGCGCGCAGGGCCTTCACCTCGGTGCCCATCAGCACCATGCCCGCTTCCCACGTGTCGTCGATGTGGTAGTCGTACCGGGCCCGCTTGTTCTGGGCGATGAGCTTGCGCCCGGTGTCGTTCTTCCGCCCGGTGTCCCGTGCCACGTCCTCAGTCCTCAGTCCCGCGTCGTCGTCTTCAGCCCGGCATCGCCGCGTCGAGGCCGTGCAGCACCGTCCGGGCGCGTCGCTCGGCCGCCTTCGCGGGGCGGTCGGCGGAGACCTCCACGTCGGGTTCGATGCCGACCCCGTCGAGGTTACGGCCGCTCGGGGTGCGGTAGCGACCGACGGTCAGCTCGATGACCGACCCGTCGGCGAGCCGGAGGGGTTCCTGCACCGAGCCCTTCCCGTACGTACGCGATCCTACGATCACCGCGCGGTCGCGGTCGCGCAGGGAGCCCGCGACGATCTCCGCGGCGCTCGCGGTGCCCGCGTCGACGAGCACGACGAGCGGGGTGCGGGCGTCGCCGGGAGCGGTGACGGCGCGCCGCTCGGCGGGCCTGCCGCGCGGCTCGTAGGTCACGACCGGGCCGTCCGCCAGGAACACCGACGCCGTCTCGACCGCCTCGTCCACCAGCCCGCCGGGATTGCCGCGCAGGTCGAGCAGGACGCCGCCCGCGGGCGAGCGCCCGGTCACGGCCGCGCGGACCTGCCGGCCCGTCCCGCGGGTGAAGGCGCCGACCCGGATCATCCGCGCGCGCTCGGGAAGCTCGGTCACGGTGACGTCCCCTCCAGAGACCTTCGTGCGGACGAGGTGGAACCTCCTGGTTCGACGCTCGCGCTCCACGGTGAGTTCGACCGTCTCGTCCAGACGCCCGCGCAGCGCCTCGGCGACGCGGGAGATGTCCCAGCCGGTCACGGAGGCGTCGCCGACGCGGGCGACGACGTCGCCGGCCTGGACGCCGGCGCGGGCGGCGGGGGTGCCGGGCTGGACGCTCGCCACCAGCACGCGGGAGTCGCCGTCCTCGCGGCCGAGCCACAGGCCGACGCCGCTGTAGCGGCCGGTGAGGCGGCCCTCGACGTCGTCGTACTCGCGGGCGGAGTAGTAGTGCGCCCACCGGTCGCCGAGCCCGCGCAGCATGCCCTCGATGGCGGCGCGGTCGAGGGCGCCGCGGTCGACGGGCCGCGCGGCCCGTCCGCCGATCTTCACGGCGGCCTCGTCGAGGACGGAGCCGCCCCCGGCGACGGCCGCGTGCCGATCGGAGCCCGAGCCGCTCACGACCCCCGCGCCGTAGGCGCAGACGATCGCCGTCGCGATGGCCGCGCCGCGCAGCACGCCGCCCCGTCTCCTGCTCAGCGGGGACACGGACGCGACGGGGGCGCGGAGGGGACGACCATGCGGCAAGTGTAGGGCGGCGCCACGGCCCGGATCCGGCGGTTGGGCCGGATCCGGCGGAGGCGTCAGATTCGCAGGTATCTGCGCAGGGTCAGGAACGAGGAGACGGCGCACAGCAGGACGCCGAAGCAGATCGACACGATGATGACGAGGATCACCACGCTCCAGCCGAGTTGGCTGACGAGCTGGACGTCCCCCGCCAACCGGTCGACCAGGAGTTTCTTACTGAAGATCAGCAGCACCGACGCGAACAGGCCGCCGATCAGCCCGGCGATCGCGCCCTCCAGGATGAACGGCAGCTGGATATAGGTGTTGGACGCCCCGACCAACCGCATGATCCCGGTCTCCCGGCGCCGGTTGAACGCCGACAGCCGGACGGTGTTGCCGACCAGCATCACCGCGGCGATCACCTGGATCAAGGCGATCGTCAGCGCGGCGACCTGCAGTCCGTTCAGGATCCGGAAGAACCGCTTCAGGATCTCCTGCTCGTTGATGACCGAGTCGACGCCGGGCTGGTTGAGCATCGCCTGCGCGACCGCCTTGTACTCCTCCGGGTTCTTCAGCTTGACCCGGAACGAGTCGGGGATGTCGCCCTCGCGGGTGCTCTCCACGAACCCGGGCGAGCCGGCGAAGCGGTCCTTGAAGCGGGCGTAGGCCTGCTGCTTGTTCTCGTACTGGACATCCGAGACCTGCGGCATCTTCTGCAGCTGCGCCTTGAGCGTCTCCCGCTGCTGCTCGGTGACGTCCTGCTTCTGGCAGACGGGGTTGGAGCTCGTCTTCGCGCACAGGAAGATCGAGACCTCGATCTTGTCGTACCAGTAGCTCTTGGACGCGGAGACCTGCTGCCGCAGGAGCAGCCCGGTGCCGAAGAGCGCCATGGCGATGGCGACGGTGATGACGAGGGAGATCGTCATCGTCATGTTCCTGCGGAGACCGATCCAGATCTCCTGGAGAACGAACTGTACGCGCATGCCTCGCTGTCCTTGATCGCCGTTGCTGGGCCGGGAGCCGGGGCGCCGCGGGACGCGGCGGGCGGCTTCCTTTCGGGCACCCCTCGGGGTTTCCTACGACCCGGCGGGAATCGATGGTTCAGATGTCAGTGCGCCCGTGTCGGCACGCCTGTGTCGGTACGCCTGTGCCAGCGCGCCCCGTGTCAGTACGCCTGGCCGTACACGCCGCGCGACTGGTCGCGGACGACGCGGCCGTCCTCCAGCTCGACGACGCGCTTGCGGAAGGCGTCGACGATGGCGGCGTCGTGGGTGGCCATCACGACGGTCGTGCCGGTCCGGTTGATGCGGTCCAGCACCTTCATGATGCCGATCGAGGTCGCGGGGTCGATGTTCCCCGTCGGCTCGTCGGCGAGCAGGATCATCGGGCGGTTGACGAAGGCCCGCGCGATGGCGACGCGCTGCTGCTCGCCGCCGGACAGCTCGTCCGGCATCCGGTGGGCCTTGCCCTCCAGGCCGACCAGGTCGATGACCTCGGGAACGACCTTGCCGATGAAGCGCCGCGGCTTGCCGATCACCTCGAGGGCGAACGCGACGTTCTCGAAGACGTTCTTGTTGGGCAGGAGGCGGAAGTCCTGGAAGACGCAGCCGATCCTGCGGCGCAGGTGCGGCACCTTCCAGTTGCTCAGCCTGCTCAGGTCCTTGCCCGCCACGTGCACGTGACCCTGGGAAGGACGCTCCTCCTTCAGGACGAGGCGCAGGAAGGTCGACTTACCGGAGCCGGACGGGCCCACCAGGAACAGGAACTCGCCCTTCTCGATGGCGACGTTCACATGCTGCAGGGCGGGTCGGTTCTGGCTCGGGTAGACCTTGGTGACGTTGTCGAAATGGATCACGGCTGCATCACGGCGGTTCGCTGTAGGGGTTGGGGAGCGGGCCGGCCCGCGGCCACGGAAGCCTCCGTGACCCCTTGCCTGCGCCGCCCGGCTTCACGGCCAGGTGGGACGCGGAGCCTTCGAGCAGTGTAGAGGGGAGAGGCGACCACCTCGTCCCACTCGCAGTGGTACGGGCGCCCGGGGCCGGCACCGCGTCCGATCAGTTCGTGACGTCCGATCAGTGCCATGTGAACCGTCTCCCGACGTCCGGCCGTTTTATACCGTCTAGCCCCCGGACTTGCCGGAACGACCATACAGTCCGGCTACGCTGGATGATGGCGAAAGATACCTAATAGGTGGACGAACGACCACACAGGCCGACGCTTCCCGCACGGACCGCGTGCCGTTGTCGGAGATTGGGGCCCACGACATGAGCTGCGAACATCTCATCTGCGCCCGGTGCTCGCACCCGGTGGTGGAGGGACGCTGCCCCACCTGCCGGGAGGCCCGCTCGGAGCTGCACGACCACGGCCCGTCCGTGCCGCCCGCCGTCGTCCTGGCGATCCTCGTCGCGCTCCTGTTCGCGGCGCTCGTCCTCCAGCGCGTCTACGGCTGACCGGGGCCGACGCCCCCGACGCGTCACGGCTTCTTGATCGGCGGCGTGCCCGCCTTGGTCACGGCGCCGTCGTCGGCGACCATGTGCGCCTTCGGCTGCGCGGCGCCCTTCCGGGCCTTCGGCGGGTCGAACGCGGCGAAGTGCAGCGTGGCCGTGGTGTCGACCTCGTTGCCCTCGACGGTCCCGTCGAGCAGGTGCTCGGCCTCCTGCGGGATCTCCGGCTTCGGCGTTCCGGGATCCTTGGCGATCAGCGAGGTGTTGCGGAACAGCGAGTAGATCACCAGCCCGCCGCCGTGCTCGGTCCGCAGCCCGAAGTAGGGGAACGGCGTCGCGGTGTAGACGGCGGTGTAGGTGATGTCCTTCTTCCTGGCCTTCTTCCTCGCGCGCTTGGCGTCCTGGTAGAAGCCGGTGGTGACGGGGTTCGACCGCATCACCTTCGCGGCGACGCTGCGCGGCCCCTCGGCGGCGATCGTCGCCTGGATCCCGCCGACGTCGCGGGGACGGATCAGCACGGTCGCGTCCTCCGCGCTCATGGCCGTCGCGTACCCGGCGGCGTCGACCGCGACCTTCGGCTCCTTCGCCTTCTCCTGCAGGAGGGTCGCGACCGTGAGCTTCCAGTGGTCGGACGGCCCGCGCAGGATGAAGCCCATCAGCGCCCTGCGCCTGCTCTTGGGCTGGTCCACGATCGAACGGTCGACCGACACCACGAACCACTGCGGGTAGGCGGCGTCCCTCAGCTTCGGGACGTAGAGCTTGGGGGCGCCGTAGACGAAGCGCCGAACCGGGTCGCCGTCGTAGGCGGCCTTGCGGAACTCCGCCGCGGTCAACTGCGACTGGCCGTCGGACGTCCACGTCAGCGCGAGGCGTTCGTCGCCGGCGGCCCTGGCCACGTCCTCGTCGGTCACGTAGGAGCGGAACGCCCGGTCGGCGACCTGGGGGGTGAGCGCCACCGGCGCGGGCGGAGACGTCTCGGGCATGGTGACGGTCGGCCGCGCCTCCGTCCTGCCCTCGGCGCAGCCCGCGGCGGTGAGCAGGGTGAGCAGCGCCCCGGCCGCGACCACCCGCAGGAAGCTGTGCAAAGACCCGTCCCCCGGAGCGAGATTTCAGGGCCGGCCGCCCTCGGCCGACCTCCTCGGCCCGTGATTCTGCCACCCGCATGATATTGGCCGGACCTCCGCCCGCCCGCCGCGAGGCGATAAGCAGTGCCGGGACGGCGATAGGCTCGGACCGTGGCAGGCATCGAACCCGAAGAACAGCTCAAGGAGCTCGCCTCGACCCTGTCCAGCATCGAGCAGGTGCTGGACCTCGACACCATGCGCCGCGACATCGCCGAACTGCGCGAGCAGTCGGCCGACCCCGACCTGTGGAGCGACCAGGAGCGCGCGCAGGCCGTGACGCGCCGCCTGTCGTACCTGGAGAGCGAGCTGAACCGGGTCGAGGGCCTGCGGCAGCGGCTGGAGGACGCCGCCACGCTGTACGAGATGGCCCGCGAGATGGACGACGCCGACACCCGCACCGAGGCCGACGAGGAGCTGGCCGCGCTGCACAAGGCCGTCCAGCAGCTCGAGGTGCGCACCCTCATGTCGGGCGACTACGACGCCCGCGAGGCGCTGGTCACCATCAACGCGCAGGCCGGCGGGGTCGACGCGGCCGACTGGGCCCAGCAGCTCCAGCGGATGTACCTGCGCTGGGCCGAGCGGCACGGCTACCCCACGGAGGTCTACGACACCTCCTACGCCGAAGAGGCCGGCATCAAGTCGACCACGTTCGCCGTGAAGGCCCCCTACGCCTACGGGACGCTGCGCGGCGAGCACGGCACCCACCGGCTCATCCGGATCTCCCCGTTCGACAACCAGGGCCGGCGGCAGACGTCGTTCGCGGGCCTGGACGTCGTGCCGGTGGTCGAGCAGAGCGACCACGTCGAGATCGACGAGAGCGAACTGCGGATCGACGTGTACCGGTCGTCGGGGCCGGGCGGCCAGGGCGTCAACACGACCGACTCCGCCGTGCGGATCACCCACATCCCGAGCGGCATCGTCGTGTCCTGCCAGAACGAGCGCAGCCAGCTCCAGAACAAGGCCACGGCCATGAACGTGCTGCAGGCCAAGCTGCTGGAGCGCAAGCGCAAGGAGGAGGCGGAGGAGCTCTCCGCGCTTCGCGGCGAGGGCACCACGAGCTGGGGCACGCAGATCCGCAACTACGTGCTGCACCCCTTCAAGATCGTCAAGGATCTGCGCACCGGCGTCGAGGTCGGCAACACCTCCGCGGTCCTGGACGGCGACATCGACGAGTTCATCGAGGCCGAGATCCGCTGGCTGCGCCAGCAGGAGAGCGCCTGACCCGAGATCGTCCCCTGAGCGGTCCCCCACCTTTTCGCGCCGACTTTCGTGTTCGCAGAGTGATCACATGATCACTCTGCGAGGATGCCGGATGGTCCGGACCAACGTCGCCATTCGGGGGGCCTCATGGCAGCACGCACTCTCGTTCCGATACTCCTACCCGGCCTGCTGGCCGCCGCCGTGAGCACCGGCTGCTCCGGCGGCAACACCTCCTCCGCGGCTCCGGGGAAGCCGCAGGGGGCGCCCGCCCTCACCAAGGAGGAGGCGCAGCAGGTGCTCGCGTCCTTCGCCACGGGGATGAACCAGGCGGGGCTCAGATTCAGCGGTAAGACGCTGCGCACGGTCGAGACCGACCCGCAGCTCACCATGGACGTCGCCGCGCTCAAGCTCCGCCGCGCCGTCCGGCAGCGTCCGCCCAGGGTGGCCTTCACCCACACGACCTTCTACATCCCGCGGCTCACCGGCTACCCGCACTGGTTCGCCGCCGACACCGTCAGCGGCAGGGGCAAGCAGGCCCTGCGGCACGCGCTGCTGTTCACCCGGGCCGGGCAGAACGCGCCGTGGCTGCTGGCCGCCGACCCGTACCCGTCCGAGCTCGCCCTCGGCCGCGTCGCGCTCGACCCGCAGGGGTACGCCACCCCGGTCGCCCCCGACGCCGGAGACCTCGCGGTCGCCCCCGCGAAGCTCCCCAAGGCCCACGCGGCGCTGCTCACCGACGGCCCCCGCGCCTCCGGGGCGTCCGTCCTGGCCGACGGGGCGAAGACCAGCGAGACCTACAAGGCGCTCAAGGCGGGCGAGAAGACCCTCGCCGGGCGCGGCGTCACGCTCTCGTCCCGCTTCTCCCCCGCCGAGTACAAGGTCTACGGGCTGCGCACCAAGGACCGCGGCGCCGTCGTCTGGTACGTCCTCAAACAGAACGAGGCGTACTCGGCGGCCCAGCGGGGCAGGCTCGCCGTGAGCGGCGACCTCGTCGGGCTCGCCCCGTCCACCACGGCCCGGACGCGCCTGGACACCACCGTCCTCGTGCAGTACCTCGCCACCATCCCGCCCAAGGGGCGCGCCACCGTCAGCGGCATGTACCGCAAGGCCGTCACCGCCCAGGGCTCCTGAACCCCGTCGGGCGCCGGCCGGCCCGCCCCTCCTGACCGCTGCGGCGGACCCGGCCGGCGCCCGATGGCTCTTTCTCCTCCTTCGGGCCTGGCGGCCCGAAGGAGGAGAAAGAACTATTCAGCAGGCAGGGAGCTGGAGGTGACGAGGGTGCGGATGGCGCCCAGGGCGACCGAGAGCGTTGCCAGGTCGAAGCTGTCGCTCTCCCAGATCTCGCTCAGCGTCTGCTGGGCTCGCTGGACGGCGGGCTTGTTCTTGTCCGCCCAGTGGATCATTCGCTCCTCGGGGTTGCCGACCGGGCCGCTGGTGACGAGGACGTCGCGGGTGAGGGCGGAGTGCGCGGCGTACAGGTCGTCGCGGAGGGCGGAGCGGGCCATCGAGCGCCACTTGTCGTCGCGCGGGAGCGCGATGATGCGTTCGCGCAGACGGGACAGCTGGAGCCGGTCCGCCAGGTCGAAGTAGATCTCGGCGACCTCCTCCACCGGACGTCCCGTGTCGTGCGCGATGCCGACCACGTCGAAGGTGGAGTAGGCGGGGACGAACGTGGCGCACTGCTCGGCCAACTCGTCCGGGACGCCCAGCTCGGCGAAGCCGTCGCGGCGCTGCTCGAAGGCCGCGAGGTCCAGCCCGACGAGCAGCTTCGACAGGTGCGCGCTCAGGGTGGCCGCGCCGCCGCAGAAGAAGTCGATCGTCTCCTGGATGTCGAACGGGGGGCGCCGGTTGTGCAGCAGCCAGCGGGCGCCGCGCTCGGTGAGCTTGCGGGCCTCCAGCAGCATGGCGACCTGCGTCGACTCCTCCACCTGGTGCGACAGGTTCTCCACCGACCGCCAGAACCGCGGCATCTGGAAGACGTCGCGGGCGACGAGGTAGGCGCGGGCGATGTCGGACGAGGAGGCGCCCGTCTCCTCGTTCATCCGGAACACGAACGTGGAGCCGCTCGCGTTGACCACGTCGTTCACCACGGCGGTCGTGATGATCTCGCGGCGGAGCGGGTGCCGGTCCATGTAGGGCCGGAACCGCTCGCGCAGGGGCGTCGGGAAGTAGTCGACCAGCCACGACTCCAGGTAGGGGTCGTCGGCGAGGTCGGAGGCGACGAGGTCGGCGTCCAGCGCGAGCTTGGCGTAGGCGAGCAGCACCGAGAACTCGGGGCTGGTCAGCCCGTGGCCGGACTGGCGGCGCTCGGCGAGGGCCTTGTCGTCCGGCAGGGCCTCCAGGCGCCGTTTCAGGCGGCCGTCGCGCTCCAGCTTGCGCATGTACCGGGCGTGGACGTGCAGCATCGCGGGCGCCTGCGCGCGGGACGCGGCGAGGACCACGTTCTGCGCGTAGTTGTCGCGAAGGACGAGCCGCCCCACCTCGTCGGTCATCTCGTAGAGCAGCCCGTCGCGCTGCTTGCCGGCCAGTTCGCCGTCCCGCACCGCCTGGTCGAGCAGGATCTTGATGTTGACCTCGTGGTCGGAGGTGTCGACGCCCGCGGAGTTGTCGATGAAGTCGGTGTTGATCAGGCCGCCGCCGCGCGCGAACTCGATGCGGCCGAGCTGGGTCACGCCGAGGTTGCCGCCCTCGCCGACGACCTTGCAGTGCAGCTCGGCGCCGTCCACGCGGACGGGGTCGTTGGCCTTGTCGCCGACGTCGGCGTTGTTCTCGGTGGACGCCTTGACGTAGGTGCCGATGCCGCCGTTCCACAGCAGGTCGACCGGCGCCCGCAGGATGGCCCGGATCAGCTCGAAGGGCGGAAGGGACTTCACGCCGTCGCCGAGCCCGAGCGCCGCCCGGACCTGCGGGGTGATCTGGATCGACTTGACGGAGCGGGAGAACACGCCGCCGCCCTTGGAGAGCAGCGAGGTGTCGTAGTCGGCCCAGCTGCTGCGCGGCAGCTCGAACAGCCGCCGGCGCTCGGCGAAGGAGGCGGCGGCGTCCGGGTCGGGGTCGAGGAAGATGTGCCGGTGGTCGAACGCGGCGACCAGCCGGATGTGCTCCGACAGCAGCATCCCGTTGCCGAACACGTCCCCGGACATGTCGCCGATGCCGACGACGGTGAAGTCCTCGTTCTGGATGTCCTTGCCGAGGGCCCGGAAGTGGTACTTCACCGACTCCCAGGCGCCGCGGGCGGTGATGCCCATCCCCTTGTGGTCGTAGCCGACCGAGCCGCCCGAGGCGAACGCGTCGCCCAGCCAGAACCCGTACTCGGCGGCGACGCCGTTGGCGATGTCGGAGAACGTCGCGGTGCCCTTGTCGGCGGCGACGACCATGTAGGTGTCGTCGCCGTCGTGGCGGACGACGTTCGGCGGCGGGACGACCTTGCCGTCCACGAGGTTGTCGGTGAGGTCGAGCAGGCCGGAGATGAAGTCCTTGTAGCAGTCGATGCCGGCCTTCTGCCACGCCTCCCGATCCACGGACGGGTCGGGCAGCTGCTTGCCGACGAAGCCGCCCTTGGCGCCCGCCGGGACGATGACGGTGTTCTTCACCGCCTGCGCCTTGGCCAGGCCGAGGATCTCGGTGCGGAAGTCCTCGCGCCGGTCCGACCAGCGCAGCCCGCCGCGCGCGACCGACCCGAACCGCAGGTGCACGCCCTCGACCTTCGGCGAGTACACGAAGATCTCGTAGGTGGGGCGGGGCAGCGGCAGGTCCGGGATGCCCGCGGGGTCGAACTTCATCGCCAGGTACGGCTTGTTCTGGTAGTGGTTCGTGCGCAGGGTCGCCTGGACGAGCGCCAGGTAGGAGCGCAGGATGCGGTCCTCGTCGAGGCTCGCGACGTCGTCCAGCTTGCCGCGGATCTCCTCGGTGATGCCGTCGCTGCGCTCCTCCTCGCCGCCCTGCAGGGTCGGGTCGAGCCTGCTCTCCCACAGCCGGATGATCAGCCGGGTGATGGAGGCGTTGCGCAGCAGCACCTCCTCGAAGTAGCGCTTGGAGAACGCCGCGCCCGCCTGCCGCAGGTACAGGGCGTAGGCCCGCAGGACCATCGCCTGCCACCAGGTCAGGCCGACGTGCAGGACGAGCGCGTTGAAGCCGTCGTTCTCGATGTCGCCGCGCCACAGGACCATGAACGCGTCCTGGAACAGGTCCTTGACGGCCTCTTCCGGGACGTCGGCGGGCGGCGAGTACCGCAGCCCGAGGTCGTAGATCCAGAACCGGCGGCCGTCGGAGGGGTTGATCTCGTACGGCCGCTCGTCGATGACCTCGACGCCCATGTTCTGCAGCAGCGGCAGCACCCGCGACAGCGAGATCGGCTCGCCCATCCGGTAGATCTTCAGCCGCCGCTCGCCGGGCCCGGCGCCGGCGGGCTCGTACAGGTCGATCGAGGTGTCAGTGGCCTCGTCGAGCGCGTCGAGGCGGCGCAGGTCGGCGACGGCGGTGCGGGCCGGGAAGTCGGCCTTGTAGCCCTCGGGGAACGCCTCGCCGAACGAGCGGCCGAGCGTTCCGGAACGTTCCTCCCCGCACTGGTCGACGATCGCGTCGGCGAGGTCGTCCTCCCAGGAGCGGGTCGCGTCGGCGAGCCGCTCCTCCAGCTCCGCGACGTCGACGTCCGGCAGCGGGCGGCCGCGCTCGCCGCGGACCACGACGTGCAGCCGGGCCAGGTTCGACTCGGTCACGTTCGCGCTGTAGTCGACGCTGACGCCCTCGAACGCGTCCTTGAGGAGGTCCTGGATGCGCAGCCGGACCTTGGTGGTGTATCGGTCGCGCGGCAGGTAGACCATGCAGGACATGAAGCGTCCGTACAGGTCCTTGCGCAGGAACAGCTTGAGCTGGCGGCGCTCGCGCAGCCGCAGGACGCCGAGGGAGATCTTCAGCAGGTCGTCCACCGAGATCTGGAACAGCTCGTCGCGCGGGTAGCTCTCCAGGATCTCGATGAGGTCCTGGCCGTCGTAGCTGTCGGGGGTGAACCCGGCCCGCTCCAGCACCTCGTCGAGCTTGGGCCGCAGGACGGGCACGTGCGCGATCGACTCGCTGTAGGCGACGTGCGTGAACAGGCCGAGGAACCGGCGCTCCCCGATCACCTCGCCGCCCGCGTCGAACTTCTTCACCCCGATGTAGTCCAGGTACAGGGGGCGGTGGACGGTGGAGCGCGAGTTCGCCTTGGTGAGGACGAGCAGGCGCTTCTCCTTCGCCTTCTCGCGGACCTCCGGCGGCAGCGCGGCAAAGCCGGCGGACTCGCGCTTGTCCATGCGCAGCACGCCGAGGCCCGAGCCGGGCTCGGGGCGCAGCGCCGTGCCGTCCTCGGTGAGCGTGTAGTCGCGGTAGCCGAGGAACGTGAAGTGCCCGTCGGCCAGCCAGTCGAGCAGCTCGACGCCCTCGCCGATCTCCTTGTCGGACAGCGGCGGCGGGACCTCCTGGACCGCGGTCGCGATCTCGTGGGCGCGGGCGCGCATCTTGGGCTCGTCCTCGACGGCGACGCGCACGTCCTGCAGGACGCGGATCAGGTCCTTCTCCAGCACGTCCAGGACGGCCTGGTCGGTGGTGCGGTCGACCTCGAAGTGCATCCACGACTCGTCGACGTCGGTGTCGCTGTCGTGCTTGCCGCGGAACGCCCGCAGGTGGCCCGCGACGTCCCGGTCGACGCCCAGCAGCGGGTGGACGATCATCTGGGTGGCGAACTGGTGCCGGCTGAGCTCCATCGTCACCGAGTCGACCAGGAACGGCATGTCGTCCGTGACGACCTGGACGACGGTGCGGCCGGGGTTCCAGCCGTCCTCCTCCAGCGTCGGCGTGAAGACGCGCACCTTCGCGCGTCCCTGCGGCCGCTCCTCGCCGAGCGCGCGGTGCGCCATCGCGGCCCCGCAGACGGCGGCCGGGTCGCGCTCCACCAGGTCCTCGCGCGCGACCTGCCGGTAGTAGAGGCGGAGGTAGGCGAGGACCTCCTCCACGTCCCCGCGCGCGTCCGGACGCCGCGCGCACGCCTCGGCGGCCCGCCGGAGCAGGTCGTCCTTCGCTTGATCGAGCATGCCGCTCATCGACAATCTCCCCTTGAGACCCATCGCCACCTCGTTGTGGCGCCGCTCACTGCACGAGCGTAACCAGGAATCGCCGCAAAGCCGACCTGGTCCTGTGCATGGCCGACGTGGCCTATCCCACCTTGCCAGGACGCCGGGGGCGACTCCGGGTGATCTTGGAAATCGGAGGGTGCGGGTGTCAGCCCGTGCCCTGCGCGCCCGTCCCCGTGCCCGTGCCCGTCCCCGTGCCGGTGCCGTCACCCGGGTTGGTGCCGCCGTCTCCGGGGTCGGTCGGACCGGGGTCGGTGGGCGTGCCCGGGTCGGTGGGCGTGCCGGGGTCGGTGGGCGTGCCGGGGTCGGTCGGCGTCGCGGTCGGCGAGCCGGTCGGGGTCGGGGACCCCGTCGGCGTGGGACTACCGGTGGGCGTCGGGCTGCCGGTGGGCGTCGGGTCGTAGGACGCCGGCGGCTCCTCCTGCACGGGCCGGCGGGTCGTCGGCGGCGCGGTGGTGGGCACGACGTCGGTCGAGGCGGGCGGCGCGCTCGGGTCGCTGACCTTGCGGCCCGCCTTGCCGCTGTCGCCGGAGCCGAGCAGCAGGACGGAGGAGACCACGATGAACGCGACCACCAGGGCGGCCGCCCCGGCGAGCACGGCGGAGCGTCCCGAACCGGCGAGCGAGCGCCGCAGACCGCCGCCCTTCCCGGCGGCGCCGGGCAGGGTGTCGTCGGCGCCCCATGCGGCGGGCGCGCCGGGCGGACCGGACCCGTAGGCGTCCGGGACGTCCCCGGCGGCCTCCGCCGGGGACGCGAAGGCGTCGTCGTCGAAGACGGGGCTCTCGGCGAGGCCCGCGTCGTCGGCGAGCGCGGCGGCGGGCTCGAACGCCTCGTCGCCGTCGCCGCCCTCGGCCGCGAGGACGGACCCGGCGGCCAGCATCGCGGTCTCGTCGGTGTCGCCGGACGGGCGGGCGGCCGGGCGCGCCGCGGCCTCCTCGTGCCCGAGCAGCCGCATCAGCACCTGCCGGGCGCCCGGGCGGCGGGAGGGGTCCTTGTCCAGGCAGTCGACCACCAGGTCGCGCAGCGGGCCGTCGAGGCCGCCGAGCTCCGGCTCCTCGTGCAGGATCCGGTTGATCACGGCGGGGATGGTGTCCTGCCCGAAGGGCGGCTCCCCGGTCGCGGCGTACGCCAGCGTCGCCGCCCAGCAGAACACGTCCGCGGGTGTCCCGACCTCGTCGCCGCTGATCTGCTCGGGCGCCATGTAGGACGGGGTGCCGATCACCCGGCTGGTGAGGGTGGTGCCGCCGCTGAGCGCGCGGGCGACGCCGAAGTCGATGACGCGCGGGCCGTCGGGGCCGATCAGCACGTTGTGCGGCTTGAAGTCGCGGTGCACGATGTCGGCCTGGTGGATGGCGGCGAGGGCCGTGGCGGTGCCGACGGCGAGCCGGTCGAGCGCGGCGCCGGCGAGCGGGCCGTGCTCCAGCACCTGCTGGTTCAGCGAGGGGCCCGGCACGTACTCGCTGACGATGTAGGGGCGGTCGCCGGTCGCGTCGGCGTCGATCACCTGCGCCGTGCAGAACGGCGCCACCTGCTTGGCGACCTCCAGCTCGCGCAGGAAGCGGGCGAGCGCCTTCTCGTCGGACGTCAGCTCGGCGTGCAGCAGCTTGATCGCGACCTGCCGGCCGTCCTCGGCCACGCCGAGGAACACCGTGCCCTGGCCGCCCTCGCCCACCCGGCCGATCAGGGCGTAGGTTCCCAGCCGGTCCGGGTCTCCGGACCGCAGCGCCCCAACCTCCATGAGTGGAACCGTCCCTCTCCTTGATCGGCGAATCGAGCGGGCCCGACCCGAGTTCACCCCTCCGACTGTGTGACGCGCGAGGCCGGAGTCGAGTTCACCCGATCCCGCGACCATTCGGAGCGATACGGACGATCATCTCCGCGTGCGGGCTTTGGGTCGTAGACCACCCTAATGGCGTTACTTCCCCCAGCGTCGAGGGCGCGCCCACTGTCACTACGGAAGGGGCGTCGCCGGAGACAGTGTCACCGGCGGGGCGGGGGCGTACAAGCGGAACGCTGCCACACGCGGGAGACTGAGCCCATGGCGACACTCGACGGCCGCCGCGTTCGCACGCGCGCCGAACTCATGGACGAGCACGGGCTCGGCCGCAGCACCCTGGAGAAGTGGTACCGCGAGCGCGCCTCCAACGGCCACCCCGAGCCGGTGGGCACGGTCGGCTCGCAGCTCGCGTGGGACGCCGCCGAGTGGGACCGCTGGTACGCGGCGCGCCGGACCCGGGACGTCCCGCCCGGCCTCGCCACCCGCGACGAGCTGGCGGAGCGCCACGGGCTCAGCCGCCACCGCCTCAAGCAGCTCTGGGCGGACCGCGCGTCCAACGGCCACCCCGACGTCGCGCACCGCGCCGGCAAGGCCCTGTACTGGGACGAGGCCGCCTGGACGGCCTGGTACCGCGCCCTGGGGGAACGCCCCGCCGAGGAAGGGCCGGACGACCTGGTCACCCTGGCGGAGGCCGCACGCATCCTCGGCCTGGCGCAGACGAGCGTCACCGTCTACGCCAGGCGCCCGCCCGCGGGCTGGCCCGAACCCGCCAGGGTGGAGCCGCTGGCAGGGGGACGCGTGCGGCGGCTGTACCGCCGCCGCGACGTCCTCGCCTACGCGGCCGCTAAGGGGTGAAGTGGGTGAGCACCTCGGGGTTGGCCATGGAGTCGCGGTTGGCGGCCCTGTCGACCGGGGTGCCCTGGAGGATCTTGCGGACGGGGACCTCCAGCTTCTTGCCGGACAGCGTGCGCGGGATGCCGGGCACGGCGGTGATCTCGTCCGGGACGTGCCGGGGCGACAGCGCCGACCGGATCCGCCTGCGGAGGTCCGCCGCGAGCTCGTCGGTGAGCGCCGCGCCCTCCGCGAGCTGGACGTACAGGAGCAGCCGGCCCTCCTGGCCCAGCCGCCCGGTGTCGATGACGAGGCTGTCGCTGATCTCGTCGAACGCCTCGACGACGCGGTAGAAGTCGGCGGTGCCCATGCGGATGCCGCCGCGGTTGAGGGTGGAGTCGGACCGCCCGTAGATCACGCAGCCGCCGTCCGGCAGGACCTTGATCCAGTCGCCGTGCCGCCACACGCCCGGGTACATGTCGAAGTAGGAGTCGCGGTAGCGCTCGCCGCCCTCGTCCTTCCAGAAGAAGACGGGCATGGACGGCATGGGCTCGGTGATGACCAGCTCCCCCACCTCGTCGATCACCGGCTTGCCGTCCTCGCCGAACGCCTCCACCTTGGCGCCGAGGCCGCGGCACTGGATGACTCCGGCGCGCAGCGGCAGGAGCGGCGACGGGCCGACGAAGCCGGTGCACAGGTCGGTTCCGCCGGAGAACGAGCCGAGCAGCAGGTCGCGGCCGACCGCCTCGTACACCCAGGCGAAGCCCTCGGGCGGGAGCGGCGAGCCGGTGGAGCCGATGCCGCGCAGGGCGGACAGGTCGAGTTCCTCGCCGGGGCGGCGCCCCTCCTTCGCCGAGGCGGAGATGTAGGGCGCGCCGACCCCCATGTAGGTGACGCCGTTCTCGGCGGCGAGCGTCCACAGGTCGAGGGGCGCCCCGTCGTACATGACGACGGTCGACCCCACCAGCAGGCCGCCGATGAGGTAGTTCCACATCATCCAGCCGGTGGTGGTGTACCAGAAGAACACGTCCTCGGGGCCGAGGTCCTGGTGGAAGGACAGCGCCTTGAGGTGCTCCAGGACCACGCCGCCGTGGCCGTGGACGATCGGCTTCGGCAGCCCGGTCGTGCCGGACGAGTACACGACCCACAGCGGATGGTCGAAGGGGACGTCCTCGAACTCCAGGGTCTCGTGGCCCTGGCGGGGCAGGTCGGCGTAGTGCATGCCGGCGCGCAGGCCCTCCGGCGTCGCGGCCGGGTCCAGATACGGGACGAGCACGGTGGCGGCGAGGGTCGGCAGCGCGGCCTCGATCTCCCCGACGATCTCGCGGCGGTCGAACCGCTTGCCGTTGTAGGCGTAGCCGTCCACGGCGATCAGTACCTTCGGCTCGATCTGCGCGAACCGGTCGACCACCGAGGAGGACCCGAAGTCGGGAGAGCACGACGACCACACCGCCCCCAGCGACGCCGTGGCCAGGAAGCAGACCAGCGCCTCGGGGATGTTCGGGATGTAGGCGGCGACCCGGTCGCCCTTGCCCACGCCCAGTTCGGCCAGGCCCGCGCGCACCTGCGCGACGTGCAGGCCCAGCTCCCGGTACGACAGCAGCCGGTGCCCGCCCGCCTCCGAACGGAAGACGACCGCCGTCTCGTCGGGCGACTCCTGGACCCGGCGCAGCGCGTTGGCCGCGTAGTTGAGGGTCGCGCCCGGGAACCACTTCAGCCCGTCGACCGGCATGGGCCCGCCCGCCCGGACGGGCCCGTCGCCGCGCTCGCCGACGACGTCGAAATACGACCAGATCGCGTCCCAGAACGCGTCGACCTCCGTGACCGACCACTGCCAGAGCTCGTCGTAGGACTCCTTGAGGACGCCCCGGTCCCCCAGCCAGTGGGCGAACCGCGTCACCCGCGCGTTCGCGACCACCTCCTCCGACGGCTCCCACAGCGCCGAACCCTCGGATACCTCCCGGGCCATCTCTCTCCCTCCCCGCCGCGCCACGCTGCGCGGCCATCCCAATATCGGGCCCGCCCGGCACACCGCGCAACCTGCCCGCCACGCCCGCCGCCAAGCCCCGGAACCCGTCCTATCGCAGGTCAAAACGCGGCCCCGGGCAACCCCGCGCCCCCACACAGACCCGGGCGCGCACATCCTCCGTCCCCACACATCGCAAGAACGGGCAGCTCATGGAGCGCACACCGTCGGGCGCGGTGGTGTGTCGGCCGCCGCACCGGGACGCGCCCTCCCGGAGGGATCAGCCCCGCTGGGGGCGGCAGTTCTGACCGCTGACCCTGACCGGCCCCTCGGCCCAGCCGGACTGGCAGCGGTAGGTGCTGTCGTCGCGGCGGTCGATGACGGTGAAGTCCGAGATCGGCCCCCACCGGCCGGGGCCGCAGGTCCGCCCGAAGACCTGGGGGTACCGCGACTCCACCTGCTCGCACACGAACATCTCTCCGGCGCTTTCCGCCGAGGCCCGGGCGGGATCGGCCGGGGGCGTGGTGAGCAGGAGCGCGGCGGCGCCGAGAGCGGCGGCGAGGACGGTGGACAGGGCGACGGCACGACACGGCACGGCAATCACTCCTTGACGTCAAGTGATTACTCGAAGTTACCGAGGGTGTGTGGGCGGCGTCGCCTTTCCGAGGTGACAACCTTGTCTCACCCTGCCCGCCTTCTCACATGCGGGTCAGGTCGGCGACCGCGCTCACCACCGCGTCCGTGTCGGCGAGCGTGGCCAGGACCTGGTCCGCGCCGGCGGCGCGGAGCTCGGCCTCGGTGGCGCTCCCGGTGGCGACGGCGAGGATCGGCGAGCCGGCGATGTGCGCGGCCTGGACGTCGCGGGGCGAGTCGGCGACGTAGACGGTCGCGGACTCGGGGTAGCGGGCGCCGTGGCGCTCGCCGGCGCGGGCGCGGGCGACCTCCAGGAGGGCGGCCTTGCTGTAGACGCCGTTCTCGTACCCGCCGGCCTCCAGGTCGAGGCGTCCGGCGAGACCCAGCTCGGTCACCTTCAGCACCGCGTTCGGCTGGAGGGACCCCGTCAGCACCGACTGGACGACGCCGGGCACGTGCGCGAGCGCCTCCACGGCCTCCCCGGCGCCGGCCAGGACGCGGCCGTGCGCGCGCAGGTCGGCGCGGCGGCTCGCGAACGCCTCGGCCAGCGCGTCGAAGAAGGCCGGCAGGTGGTCGTCGGTGGTGACGACGTCGTTGAACGCGAGGGTCTCGAAGATGATCTCGGATTCGGTGCGGCCGGGGGTGGGCGCCAGGCGCAGCAGCGGGCGCCCGACGGTCCGCTGGAACGCCTCGGCGTAGGCGTCCCGGGTGATCCGCCCGACGTCGACCAGGGTGTGGTCGATGTTCCACAGCACGAGACGGTTCAGCGTCGACATCCCGTTCCCATGACGGCTCCAGGGGGTGTGCTCCGGCGCCGTCCGGCGGACGGCGAGGCGAGCCTATCGTCAAGCCTGCCACCCCTTCGACCGCCGGTGAAGGGGTCCCGGGGGCGCCCCCCAGAACGACGCCGCGCCTCAGCCCATGTGCGGGTAGCGGTGGTCGGTGGGCGGGACGAAGGTCTCCTTGATGGAGCGGGCGCTCGTCCAGCGGGTGAGGTTGAAGATCGAGCCGGCCTTGTCGTTGGTGCCGGACGCGCGGGCGCCGCCGAACGGCTGCTGGCCGACGATCGAGCCGGTCGGCTTGTCGTTGATGTAGAAGTTCCCGGCGGCGAAGCGGAGCCGCTCGGTGGCCTCGGCGATGGCGGCGCGGTCGTCGGCGATGACGGCGCCGGTCAGGCCGTAGTCCGAGACGCCCTCCATCTGGGTGAGGACCCTGTCGTAGTCGGTGTCGTCGTAGACGTGGACGCCGAGGATCGGGCCGAAGTACTCGGTGGTGAAGATCTCGTCGGTCGGGTCGGACGACTCCAGAACCGTGGGACGGACGAAGTAGCCGCGCGAGTCGTCCAGCTCGCCGCCGGCAAGCACTGCTGCGCTGTCGATCCGACGAGCGCGCTCGATGGCGCGGCGGTGCTTGGCGAACGCCCGGTCGTCGATCACGGCGCCCATGAAGGCCGACAGGTCGTCGGCGACGTCGCCCACGGTGAGGGCGTCCACCTCGGCGCAGAAGTCGTCGCGCATGCCGTCCCAGATGGAGCGCGGGACGTAGGCGCGGGACGCGGCGGAGCACTTCTGGCCCTGGTACTCGAAGGCGCCGCGGATCAGCGCCGTCTTCAGCACGGCGGGGTCGGCGGACGGGTGCGCGACGACGAAGTCCTTGCCGCCGGTCTCGCCGACGACCCGCGGGTAGCCCCGGTAGCCGGAGATGTTCTCGCCGATCGTCCGCCAGAGCTGCTGGAACGTGGCGGCCGAGCCGGTGAAGTGCAGGCCGGCGAGCTCGGGATGGCGCAGGGCCACCGCGGAGACGGCGGCGCCGTTGCCGGTGACCATGTTGATCACGCCGGGCGGGAGGCCGGCGGCCTCCAGCAGGCGCATCGTGTGGTGGGCGGCGAGCTGCTGCGTCGGGGACGGCTTCCACACCACGACGTTGCCCATCAGCGCGGGCGCGGTCGGCAGGTTCCCGGCGATCGCGGTGAAGTTGAACGGCGTGATGGCGAGGACGAAGCCCTCCAGCGGCCGGTACTCCAGCCTGTTCCACACGCCGAGCGGCGACAGCGGCTGCTGCTCGTGGATCTGCTGGGCGTACCGGACGTTGTACCGCCAGAAGTCGATCAGCTCGCAGGCGGCGTCGATCTCGGCCTGCTGCACCGACTTGGACTGGCCGAGGATCGTGGCGGCGTTGACCGTGGCCCGCCACGGCCCGGCCAGCAGCTCGGCGGCGCGCAGGAAGATCGCGGCGCGGTCGTCGAAGGGCATGGCCCGCCAGGCGGGCGCCGCCTCCCGCGCCGCGGCGATCGCCTCGGTCACGTCCGCCTCGGTCGCCTCGCCCAGCCGGCCGAGCACGTGCCCGTGGTCGTGCGGCTCCACGACGTCGACGGGCGTGCCCGCGCCCATGCGCCGCTCGCCCCCGATCGCCATGGTCAGCTCGGTCTGCGCGCCGCGCAGCTCCTTGATCCTCGCCTCCAGCGCGGCCCGCTCGGCGCTTCCCGGCGCGTACGTCCTGACCGGTTCGTTCATCGGAACCGGCACGGTGGTGACGGCGTCCATGACGTCCCCCTGCGATCCGGCGGCATTGTTCGACGTGCCGGGGGACCTACCCCGCGCCGGGGCCGCTAGTCGAGGAGGTCGCCGAGTTCCTGGGTGGCGTACCAGAGCAGCTCGTGGCCCTCGGCGCCGTCCACGGTGAAGCGGGCGTCCTCGTCTCCGGCGTCGGCGGCCGCGAGGGCCTGCGCGGCGGCGGCGACGTCGGGGACCGCGCCGGGGTCGTCGACATGACCGGAGGCGATCAGCTTCCAGGGGACGGGGGCGGCGAGCTCGACGAGGGCGCGGTCGCCGTTGCCGAGCGCCGCGTCGCCGCGCGGCCAGGAGACCTGGCCGTCGGGGACCTCGGCGGCCAGCACGACCCGGCGGCGCGGGACGGACGGGTCGGCGGCGAGCAGGCGCAGGGAGGCGCGGGCGGCGGCGGACATCGCCGCGTACTCCAGCTCCTCCTCGTCACCGCCCGCGTACCACTCGCGCAGCGCGGGCGTGACCGCGTGGGCGGCGAGCGGCGCGGGAGCGATCTCGCGCGCGGCGTGGACGCCGGCGAGCAGCGTGAGCGTGGACGGCAGGTAGACGCGCATGACGGTCAGCAAGTCTGCCAGACGGTCAGGGCAGCAGGTCCATTCCGCGCAGTTCGGCGATCGTGGTGTCGGGGGCGGTGTGCAGGATGCCGCGGATTCCGAGGGCCTGCGCGGCGCGGACGTTGTGCTCGATGTCGTCGATGAAGACGCACTCGGCGGCGGCGAGGCCGAGCAGGTCCAGGGCGTGCCGGAAGATCCGCTCGTCGGGCTTGCGCATCCCGACCTCGCAGGAGATGACGGTCGCGTCGAAGAGCTCGGCGAACAGGTCGCGGGGGTACTCGTTGCCCCAGGAGTTCGACAGCAGGGCGGTGCGGGCGCCCGCGGCGCGGACCGCGCGCAGCGTCTCGTACATCGGCTCGACCGGCGCGAACGCGCCGAACATCCGGGCGATGAGCCCGGCGGCCTCCACGGGGGCGCCGTCGACGGTGAGCAGCTCGGCCGCGAGGAGCCGCTCGAACTCGGCGGTCGGCAGGGTGCCGTCCTCCAGGCCGTGGATGGGGTTCGTCCCTGCGCCGTCGTAGGCCTGCTTCACCCAGGCGCGCATGACGGTCTTGTAGCGCTCGACGTCGATGCGGTCGGCGGTGAGCCAGACCTCGATGGCCTCGGCCAGGGGGGAGGTGAGGACGCCGCCCCAGTCGGTGATCACAGCTTTGACGCTCACGGGCCGATGGTAGGCGATCCCCGGCGAAACAACCGAATCCCGTTCTGTCAGAATGCGGGCCATGGACTTCGAACTCAGCCCGAAGGCACGCGACTACCGGGACCGGCTCCAGGAGTTCATGGACGCGCGCGTCCACCCGGCCGAGCCCGTCTACGCCGCCTGGCGGGCGGAGAACGACCCGCACGCGCTGCCTCCGGTCGTCGAGGAGCTGAAGGCCGAGGCGCGCGAGCGGGGCCTGTGGAACCTGTTCCTGCCGGACGTGTCCGGGCTGTCCAACCTGGAGTACGCGACGCTCGCCGAGCTGACCGGGCGCTCGCCCGACCTCGCCCCTGAGGCGGTCAACTGCGCGGCGCCCGACACCGGGAACATGGAAGTCCTGCACATGTTCGGCACGGACGAGCAGAAGGAGCGCTGGCTCCGGCCCCTGCTGGACGGCGAGATCCGCAGCGCGTTCGCGATGACCGAGCCGGGCGTCGCCTCCTCCGACGCCACCAACATCACCACCTCGATCGTCCGGGACGGCGACGAGTACGTGGTCAACGGCCGCAAGTGGTTCATCACCGGCGCCGCCGACGAGCGCTGCAAGATCTTCATCGTGATGGGCAGGACGGACCCCGGCGCGCCGCCGCACCGGCAGCAGTCGCAGGTGCTCGTGCCCCGCGACGCGCCGGGCGTGACGATCGTCCGGCACCTCCCCGTGTTCGGCTACCAGGACCAGCACGGACATTCGGAGATCCTCTTCGAGGACGTCCGTGTGCCCGCGTCGAACCTCGTAGCGGCCGAGGGCGACGGATTCATGATCGCCCAGGCGCGGCTCGGGCCCGGCCGCATCCACCACTGCATGCGGGCCCTCGGCATGGCGGAGCGGGCGCTGGAGCTGATGTGCCGGCGCGCGCTGTCCCGCGAGGCCTTCGGCGGGCCGCTGGCCGGGCAGGGCGTGGTCCGCGAGCGGATCGCCGAGTCGCGGATGGCGATCGAGCAGGCCCGGCTGCTGACCCTCAAGACCGCCTGGCTGATCGACCGGCACGGCGCCAGGGGCGCGCGGACGGAGATCGCCGCGATCAAGGTGGTCGTGCCGCGCATCGTTCACGAGGTGCTCGACCGCGCGATCCAGGTGCACGGCGCCGCCGGCGTCTCCGACGACACCCCGCTGGCGGCGATGTACTCCTGGGTCCGCGCGATGCGCATCTTCGACGGCCCCGACGAGGTCCACGTCCGCACCGTGGCCCGCCAGGAACTCCGTAAGTACGAGCACTGATTTATTGCATTTCTCTCCTCCTTCGGGCCTAGCGGCCCTGCTGTGCCTATTGCAGTGCCCTCCTCCTTCGGGCCCGGAGGGCCCTCCATCGTCGGGCGCTGCGGCGATCGCTGGCATCGCTCCGGCTCGCCTTGCGGCTCGCTGCGCGATCAGGTTCTCGCAAGCTCGAACCTGCCTTCGGACGCGATCGCGAGTGTTGGGTCGTCGCTGGTTGCGGCGGTGGCCGGTGTCGTCGCGATCGCGGGCTGAGGTGAGGGGCAGCTCGCTTGCTGTTCTATGCGGATCTGAGTCTCTGCAGGGCCTCGCGGACGCCGCCGTCGGTTTCCTCCAGGACCATCGTGGCGCGTGCCGCGGGGACCTCGCCGAGGAGCGAGACCAGGGCGACGCGGGTGTTGCCGCCCGCCTCGGACAGCGCGTTCTCGC
This sequence comes from Actinomadura sp. NPDC048021, assembly GCF_040653135.1. Classification (NCBI taxonomy): domain Bacteria; kingdom Bacillati; phylum Actinomycetota; class Actinomycetes; order Streptosporangiales; family Thermomonosporaceae; genus Actinomadura; species Actinomadura sp. NPDC048021. Next base: position 121,095 of record NZ_JBEZJQ010000005.1, on the reverse strand, counting down.
AGGTGCGGGCGTCCATCCCGGTCGCCTCGGTGAGGATGCGCACCAGCCGGGCGCGCAGCTTGGAGTTCAGCGCGTTCACGCTGACCATCAGGTTGGAGTAGGTGCGCCCCATCCTGATCATCAGGGTGGTGGAGAAGGAGTTGAGCACCAGCTTGGTCGCGGTGCCCGCCTTCATCCGGGTGGAACCGCTGATCACCTCGGGCCCGGTGGCGAGCCCGATGTGCACCTCCACCTCGTCCCCGTACGGCGTGTGCGGGTTGCAGCTGATCAGCGCCGTGCGCGCCCCGACCGCGGCGGCGGCGCGCAGCGCCCCCACCACGTACGGGGTGCGTCCGCTCGCCGCGATGCCGACCGCGACGTCGCCCGCCCGGACGTCGCGGGCGTCCCGGCGGCCGAGCTCGACGTCGTCCTCCACGCCGGAGACCGCCTGCGACAGCGCGCCGGGGCCGCCGGCGTTGTGGGCCACGACCCGGCCCCAGATGCCGAAGGTGGGGGGAAGCTCGGCCGCGTCGAGGACCGCGAGCCGGCCGGACGTGCCGGCGCCGAAGTAGTGCACGCGGCCGCCCGCCCGCAGCGACTCCACGGCGAGGTCGACCAGCCGGGCGACCTCGGGCAGCACGGAGCCGACGACCCTCGGCACGGTCGCGTCCTCAGAGTTGATCAGGCGTAGCACCTCCATGGTCGGCAGCGTGTCGACGTCGAGGGTCCGGGGGTTCCGTCCCTCCGTGGGGAGCTCGCAATCGATCACCGACGCCTCCGGTCGGGTCGCACGGTCCGTCCGCGGACCGCCTCGTACGTGGCTTCGAGGGCCTTGCGGGTAGACCCGTAGGTGCGCTGCGCTACTCCGACGAAGAGGCAGTCCACCACCGTGAGCTGCGCCAGCCGGCTGGCGGTGGCGCCCGAGCGGAACGTCGTCTCCCGTGCGGCGGTCGTCAGGATCATGTCCGCGACCTCCGCGATGGGGGACTTCGGGAAGTTGGTGAGCCCCACGGTCCTCGCGCCCCGGGTCTTGGCGACCTCCAGCGCGTCGATGGTCTCCACGGTCGCGCCGGTGTGCGAGATGCCGATCGCCACGTCGCCGGGGCTCAGGACGGCGGCGCTGGTCAGCATGATGTGGGCGTCCGCCCAGGCGGAGCAGACCCGGCCGATGCGGTGCAGCTTCTGCTGGAAGTCGGCCGCGACGAACGCGCTCGCGCCGACGCCGTAGACGTCGACCCGGTTCGCGTTGACGACCGCGTCCACGACCTGCTCCAGCATCTTGATGTCGAGCTGGGAGGCGGTCTCCTCGACGGCCCGCGCGTCGGCGAAGGTGACCTTCTCCACGATCTGCTCTAGCGAGTCGTCGGGACTGATGTCGCTGCCGATGACCCGGCCGCCGGTGGCGCTCTGGGCCCGTCCCGCCTCGGTGGCGAGGGTCAGCCGCAGCTCTGGGTAACCATGGAACCCGATCGCCCGGCAGAACCTGATGACCGTGGTCTCGGAGGTGCCGCAGTTCTGGGCGAGCTCGGTGATGGTCGAGTTGGCGACCCCTTCGGGGTCGTCGATGACGCGTTGAGCGACTCTTCGCTCGGCGGGGGGCAGCGAGGGCAGCAGCGAACGGACCCGCACCACCGTGCTCAGCGGCGTGGCGTCCCTGTCCCTGCCCGCCGCGTCGTCCCGTGGCGCCGCGGGCTCCCCCGTGATCCCCCGCTCGGGGCCCCGGTCGGGGCCGATGGGTTTCCTCATGGAGGAAATTTTCTTACGCGCTGGATGTCACGTCAACGTTAGGAAAGGCTACGGTCGCCATGTGTTGACCCATTTGGCCGGTCCTTACGTGGTCGGTATCGACGCGGGTGGCACGAAGACCCGCTGCGTCGTGCTGACGCTCGGGGGAGCCCTGGCCGGTTCCGGCACCGGCCCAGGGGCCAACCCCAACTCTGGAGGCGACACCGCCGGGGCGCTGACCACCGCCCTGCGGGAGGCGCTCGGGGACCTAGACCGCACCCACATCCTCACCGGCGTGTTCGGCATCGCCGGCGCCGGCTCGGCCGGCCGGCCCGCCGCGGTCGCGGCGGCCCGGCGGGCCTGGCAGTCCGTCGGGCTGCGCGGCTCGCCCGCGGTGGTGACCGACATCGCGGTGGCGTTCGCCGCGGGGACCAGCGAGCCCAAGGGCATCGTGGTGTTCTCCGGCACGGGCGCCGGCGCGGCGGTCATCAACGACGGCGCGATCGTGCAGCGCGCGGACGGCTACGGCTGGCTCGTCGGTGACGAGGGTTCGGCGGTGTGGCTCGGGAAGGAGGCCGTCCGGGCCGCGCTCGCCGCCTACGACGGCCGCGGCTCCCCGACGCTGCTCACCGACTCGGTCCCCCGGGCGCTGCTCGGCCCCACCGTGGTGGCGCAGATCGACTCGGAACGGCGAAGACCCCGCCACCCCAGGGCGCTGGCCATGGCCGGCGCCCCTTCGCCGTCACCGGGCTCTCCCGTGCTGCCGCACCCCGCCGCGCTGTCCGCCGGCGGGCGCGCCACGGCCGTCCTCGCTCCCGAGTCCGCCTACCCGCCGTCCGCCCGCCACCCCGCCTGCGGCGGCGGGCCGCCGGGCCCGCACGGGCCGCCGTGCCATCCCGAGTCTCCCGGCGCCCCGCCCGATCCCCGCCTCGCCCAGGCGATCATCAAGGAGGTGTACGGCCGCCCGCCCGCGGCCCTCGGCCGCCTCGGCCCGGTGGTCGCCGCCGCCGCGGCCGCCGGCGATCCCGTGGCCAGGCGCATCACCGACGAGGCCGCGCAGTGGCTGCTGGCCGACGTCGACGCGGTGCGCCCGGCCTTGTCCGATCCCTGCGCACCGGTCGTGATGCACGGCTCGGTGCTCCGCGAAGGCCCCGTCGCCGAGGCCGTCCGCTCCGGGCTGCGCGACCGTTTCGCCGAGGCGCCGCGCAGCGCCGGCGACGGGGCCGTCGGCGCGGCCGGGATGGCGCTGCGCCGCCTCGGCCACCCCTTGCCGGGCTGAGCGCCGCCCCGCGGCGAAGGGCCGCCCGGCCCCGGCCCGGCCGATCCGGCCCGGCCGTCAGGTTCATCGCGATGGACCCCGCCAAAGATCCGCAATCGCCTGCGATCCAGGGGTCCATCGTGATTAAGCTGTGACCACGGTGGCAGCAGTGCCGCGGAAGCGGTCCCGATGGGGCCGTGTCCCGCGGGACCACCGGCCACAGGCGTGGCTCTACAGATCGGCTGCGTTGGTTCGCAGCGTCGTCCGCGCGGGATGTCCCTGACCGCGTGCGCCCCTTGGCCGGGTGCACGCCTGACGCATGCCCGCCCCTGCGCTCCCTGGCCCGGACGACGGCCGTCTCCGCACTCCACGTCGAACGAGGTCCCATGCACTCCCTGCCCAGGGCGCGCCGTCTCCGGCCTGCCCTCACCCGCCTGCCCCGCGCCCTCCGGACCCGGCCGCGCCGCGCGGCGATCGTGTTGGTCATCACATCGGTCCTGCTGGCGGCCGCCGCCGTCGTCGTCGGCTACGTCCGGACGCCGCTGCCGACGCGGCCGCAGGACGGCGTCACGGACGAGGGCTCCGCCGTCTACTACGCCGACGGCCGGACGCCGCTGTTCCGCCTCGGCGCCAACCGGGAGAACGTCCGGCACGGCCAGATCCCCGACCGGCTGCGCTGGGCGGTGCTCTCCGCCGAGGACCGCGGCTTCTACGGAGGCCACGGCGTCTCCCCCAGCGGGACGTTCCGCGCCCTCTGGAACAACGCGTCCGGCGGCGACACGCAGGGCGGCTCGACCATCACCCAGCAGCTCGCCCGCAACTACTTCAAGGGGCTCAGCCGCGACCGGACGATGGGCCGCAAGGTCAAGGAGATCTTCGTGGCGATGAAGCTCGACCGCAGCCGCGCCAAGGACGAGATCCTCGACCTGTACCTCAACACGATCTACTTCGGCCGGCAGACGTCCGGGGTGCAGGCGGCGGCCCGCGCCTACTTCGACAAGGACGTCTGGCAGCTCGACGTCGCCGAGTGCGCCCTGCTCGGCGCGATGATCCAGCGGCCGGCGTACTTCCGCACGCGGGGCGACGGCCCCGCGGCCCGCGCGCTGCGCGCCCGCTGGCGGTACGTCCTCGACGGGATGGTGTCGATGGGCCGCCTCGGCCGGGCCGAGGCCGACCGGCAGCGCTTCCCCCGGACCCAGGACGAGTGGACCGGCGTCGGCCTGTCCGGCCAGGACCTCCTCGTCCGGCACCGGGTCGAGGAGGAGCTCGCGAGCGTCGGCATCCCGATGGACAGCGTCGTCAACGGCGGCCTGAAGATCTACACCGGGCTGGACCAGCGCTGGATGCGGCACGCCGAGCAGGCCATGCGCGAGGCGCGGGAGCCGCGGTGGCCCGGGACCGTGCACGCCGGGCTCGTCGCCGTCGACTCCCGTACCGGCGAGGTCAAGGCGCTCTACGGCGGCGACCCGAAGCGCAGCCAGATCGACTCGGTGTTCGCGCCGGTCGCGCAGGCGGGCTCCACGTTCAAGCCGTACGTGCTGGCCGCCGCGCTCCGCAAGGGCCTCAGCGTCCGGACGAGGGTCAGCGGCCGCTCCCCGCAGAAGTTCGCGCCGAACGGTGACATCACGCCGATGACCGCGCCGGGCTACAAGGTCGACAACGACGAGGAGATCGGCTCGCTCGGCGCGATGGACCTGGTCAGGGCCACGGCCCTGTCGGTCAACACCGGATACGTGAAGGCCGCCCTGAAGACGGGGATCGCGGACGTCCAGGAGACCGCGCGGCTGTTCGGGGTGCCCGCCTCCGCGCTCGCGCCGTTCAGGGGGCAGGCCGGGATCGCGCTCGGCACCCCCGACGTCGCGGCCGTCACCCAGGCCGCCGGGTACGCGGCGTTCGCCAACGGCGGCACGGCCGTCGTCCCCACCTCGTCACCAGGGTCGTCGACGCGCACGGCCGGCGGGTCCCGCTGCCCTGGGACCGGCCGGGGCGCCGGGTGCTGAACGCCGAGCAGGCGGCGCAGGCCGCCTACGCGCTGCGGGCCACCGTCAGGAGCGGGACGGGCGAGCACGCGGCGCTGCCCGACCGGGAGGCCGCCGGGAAGACGGGCACCACCGACCACAACCGCGCCGCCTGGTTCGTCGGCTTCGTCCCCCAGGTCTCGACGGCCGTGGTCATCGGCAACGCCAGGCCCGCCCCGCTGCGGGATCTGCCCGGCTTCGCCGGGACGGTCTCCGGGAAGAACCTCCCGGCGACGATCTGGCGGTCCTTCATGGACAAGGCCGTCCGCGACCTGCCGGCCCGGCCGTTCCCCGAGCCCGCGTTCTCCGGCGTGGCCGCGAACTGGGTCGACGCCGACCCGGCGCAGCCGACCCCGTCCCGGCGCAAGCCCGGCGAGCCGGCGCCCGCCGGCCGGGACGGCGGGTCGCCGACGCTCGCGCCGACCCCCGCCGTGCCGCCGGAGGTCGCCCGTCGCAGGATCGCCGAGCAGAAGGCCCGCGAGAGCGCCGTCACCCCCACCCCGAACAGCTGAACCGGAAGAGATCGAGTCGACAGCGGCCCCCGGGGGCGGCTACGGTCGCGGGCGTTGATGCGACCGAGTGACCGAGACCGTTCCGGGGGGCCTGGTCAGGTGCGTGCCACACGTTCCCTCGCGCTCGCGGCGGCGGCCCTGCTGGCAGGCGGGGCCGCCGGCTGCGGCGGCGGCGAGGACGACAGGGGCGGGCGGACGCCGTCCGCCCGCTCCGCCGCGCCCGCCTCCCCGGCCACGCCCGCGCCGGACGCCTGGATCCCCGGGCGGGTCGCGAAGATGAGCGTGGCCGACAAGGTGGGGCAGCTGTTCGTCCCGACCTTCTCCAGCCGCGCCGACGCGCTCACGAAGATCAGGAAGTACCGCGTGGGCGGGCTGATCTACTTCCCCGGCAACATCGGCACCCCGGCGCGGACCGCCGCGCAGTCCAACGCGCTGCAGAAGGCCTCGACGATCCCGCTGCTGCTCGGCGTCGACGAGGAGCAGGGCATCGTGTCGCGGACGCCGTTCGTCACGACGTTCCCCGGCAACATGGCGCTCGGCGCGACCCGCAGCCCCGCCGACGCCCGCGCCGCCGCCCGGGTCACCGGCGCCGAGCTGCGCGCGGTCGGCATCAACCTCGACTACGCGCCGGACGCCGACGTGAACGTGAACCCGCGCAACCCGGTGATCGGGCTGCGCTCCTTCGGGTCCGACCCCGCGCTGGCGTCCGCGCTGGTGCGGGGGGCCGTCGGCGGCTTCCAGGAGGCCGGGGTCGCCGCGGCGGCCAAGCACTTCCCCGGCCACGGCGACACCGCGACCGACAGCCACACCGGCCTGCCGGTGATCCGGCACGCGCCGCGGACGTGGGAGCGGCTGGACGCGCCCCCGTTCAGGGCGGCGATCGCCGCGAACGTCGACATGATCATGACCGCGCACATCGTCGTCCCGAAGCTCGACAAGTCGGGCGACCCGTCCACGCTCTCCAGGACGGTCCTGACGGGGCTGCTGCGCGGCAGGCTGGGCTACCAGGGCGTCATCACCACCGACTCGCTGGAAATGGCCGGGGTCCGCGAGAAGTACGGCGACGCCGGCGTCCCGGTCCGGGCGATCAACGCGGGCGCCGACCAGCTGCTGATGCCGCCGGACCTGCCGCGCGCCTACGACGCCGTGGTGAAGGCCGTCCGGACCGGGAAGATCTCGCAGCGGCGGCTGGACGAGTCGGTGACGCGGATCCTCAGGCTCAAGCAGCGGCGCGGCCTCTTCCAGAACGCCGCCGCCGACCCCGCCAAGGCCGCGGCCGCGGTCGGCACCCCCGCGAACAAGGCCGTCGCGCGGGGCGTCGCCGAGCACGCGGTCACCCTCGTCCGCAACGACGGCGGCGTGCTGCCCCTCAAGGGCAGGAAGGTCGCCGTGTCCGGGCCTGACAGCGGCCGGCTCCAGGCGGCCCTGCGCCGCCAGGGCGTCGCGGTCACGGCGCCAGGCTCGGCCGACGTCACCGTGCTGACCACCGTGAACGCGGGGGCGGCGACCGCGTCCCGGATCCGGGCGCTCGGCTCCAGGCCGGTGGTCGTCGCCGCGCTCGGCCGCCCCTACGACCTCGACTCGGCGGGCGGCGCGAAGGCGGCGCTCGCCACCTACTCCTCCAGCCGGGTCTCGGTGGAGGCGCTGGCCAGGGTGCTGAGCGGAGCGGTGAAGCCCACCGGCAGGCTGCCGGTTCCGGCGGGCGGGAAGCCCGCCGGGCACGGGCTGGGCTACCGGTAGGGGCCGCCGCCCGGCACCGGCGAGGCGTTGGACGCGAGGACCGCTCTGCTGGGAGGATCGGGCCGCCTTCGCGCTTCCAGGAGGTCCCCGTGCGCGTCCGATCGTCCCTCGCCGCCCTGGCGCTGCTCCCGCTGCTGGCGGCCTGCGGGGGCGGCGGCGAGGTCACGATGCCGCCGCTCACCCCCGAGCCCGGCGACTCCCGGCCCGCCCAAGCCTCGACCGCCGCGCCTCCGCGGCAGACGCTCCCGGCGCGGCTGGCGCTCTACAAGTACCTGCGCGGGATCTCGGTGGGCGACGCCAGGGCGTGCGCGTACCTGGCGCCCGCCTACGAGCGGCGCGTGTTCGGCGGGCCCGGCCGGTGCCGTTCGGGGCTCGGCCGGGCCCGCGCGAAGCTGCGCCCGCAGGATCTCGCGGCGCTGCGCGGCGTGACCGTCCCGACCTGCGAGGCCGGGCCGGGCGCCGGGGAGTGCACCGTCCGGTTCGAGCACCTGCGGTGGAAGACCGCGCCCGCCCGTCCCGGCGGACTGCTCGCCGCGAGCTTCGTCCTGCGGGGACGCGGGAGCCGCTGGCTCGTGGCGGGCTGACCGCGGGTCAGAGCCCGAGGTCCGCCAGTCCGGGCAGGTGGGCGCGGGCCGCCTCCCTGGCCTGCTCGGCGGTGCGCGCGGCACGGGCCGCCGCGGCCGCCGCGCGGCACTCCTCCAGCGTGTGCCGCACGAGCGCCGCCCGCACCAGCGGGAGGGACGGCGCGCTCATCGACAGCGACGTCACGCCGAGGCCCACCAGCACGCAGGCCAGCGCCGGATCGCCGGCGGCCTCCCCGCACACGCCGCACGGGACGCCCGCGCCGGCCGCGGGGGCGACCAGGTCGAGGACGGCGGGCTGCCACGGGTCCTGGAGGTGCGCGAGGCCGCCGACCTGCCGGTCCGCCGCGCACGCGTACTGGGTGAGGTCGTTGGTGCCGATGCTGAAGAACTCCACCTGGGGCGCCAGGTCGCGGGCGCGCAGCGCGGCCGCGGGAACCTCGATCATGACGCCGGGATGCTCGACGCCGGCCTCCCGGCACGCGGCCGCGAAGAAGGCGGCCTCCTCCGCGTCCGTCACCATCGGCGCCATGACCTGCAGCTTGACGCTGAGACCCGCGGCGGCGCGGGTCAGCGCGGCGAGCTGCGAGGCCAGCACGTCCGGGTGGCGGCGCATCATCCGCAGGCCCCGCTCGCCGAGCGCCGGGTTCGGCTCCTCACCGGGGGCGGGCAGGAACGCCAGCGGCTTGTCGGCGCCGGCGTCGAGCGTCCGGACGACCACGCGGCCCTCCGGGAACGCCTCCAGCACCTTCCGGTACGCCTCCTCCTGCTCCCCGTCGGACGGCGGCGCCGCGCGGTCGAGGAACAGGAACTCCGTCCGGTACAGGCCGACGCCCTCGGCGCCGTTCGCCAGCGCCGCCTCCACGTCCTTGGGGCCGCCGACGTTGGCCAGCAGCGGGACCGGGTGCCCGTCCCTGGTCGCGCCCGGCCCGGTGGACTCCTCCAGCGCGGACGCGCGGGCCGCGGCGGTCGCCCGCGCCGCGGCCACCTCCGCCTCGGACGGGTCGGGGAGCACCGTCCCCGCGGCGCCGTCCACCAGGACGCGGGTCCCCTCGGCCAGCGAGGCGGCGCCGGGCAGCGCGACCACGGCCGGGACGCCCATCGTCCGCGCCAGGATCGCGGTGTGGCTGGTGGGGCCGCCCTCCTCCGTCACGAACGCCACGACCTGCGCCGGGTCGAGGACGGCCGTGTCCGCCGGGGCGAGGTCGCGGGCGACCAGCACGAACGGCTCGTCGGACTCGGGGACGCCCGGCATCGGGAGCCCGAGCAGCCGGGCGATCGCGCGGTCGCGGATGTCGTCGAGGTCGGTGACCCGCGCGGCCATGTACTCGCCGGCCCCGGCGAGCATCTCCCGGTAGACGCCGAACGCCTCGAACACGGCGCGGGCCGCCGACACCCCCTCGTCGATCTTGGCGCGGACGCCGTCGGCGAGCCCGGGGTCGCGGGCCATCATCGCCTGCGCGTTCAGCACGTCACGGCCGTCGGTGTTGCCGGCCGCGGCCGCGCGCTCCCCGCGCTCCTCCAGGTCGGCGGCGACGGCCTCCAGGGCGGCCAGCGCGGAGTCGCGCTCGACGCCGGCGTCGCCGCCGTGGCGGGACCCGGCGGGCGGCTCCGGCACGGCCCCCGCGATGGTGCGCACCGGCCCGGTCCCGACACCGGGGCTGACGCCCGCGCCCTGCATCACCTCGCCCACCTCAGGCCCCCTCGGGCTCCGGGGTGGACAGCAGCTTCTCCAGGCTGTCGAGCAGCTCGTCGGCCCCATCGCCCTCGGCGGACAGCACGATCTCCTCGCCGTGCCGCGCGTCCAGCCCGAGCACGGCGAGGATGCTCTTGGCGTTCACCGGGGAGCCGCCGCGCTTGGACACCGTCACGTCCATCGGGGCCTTGGCCGCGGTCTGGACGAACAGCGCGGCCGGCCGTGCGTGCAGCCCCACCCTGGACTCGATCTTGACGTTGCGCTCGGTCACCGCATTACTCCCAATCAGCTCGTTACCGTCCGGTGCACCCGCAGCGCGGGGCCCGGCACGACGTCCACTTCGATGAAATCGGCCACCAGATGGTCGGCCCTGGCCAGCGCGCCCACCGACTGCGTGGTGACAACGCCGACGCATGTCATTCCCGCGGCCTTGACGGCCGCGACCCCTGCCGGGGCGTCCTCGAACCCGACCGCCTCCTGCGGCGGGACGTCCAGGTCGCGCGCGGCGGCCAGGTATCCCTCCGGGTGCGGCTTGCCGGTGACGACGTCACCGGCGGTCACCACGAGGTCGAGCAGGCCGCGGATGCCCAGCAGGTCCAGCAGGCGCTCGGCGTAGGGCCGCTGCCCCGACGTCACCACCGCCAGCGGCACGCCCGCGTCCGCCAGCGACCGGACGAGGTCGACCGCGCCGGGAACGGGCGCCACGTCCGGCATCCCCGGCAGCGACTCGTAGGAGACCGCCTGCTCGAACAGCTCCTCGACCGTCCGGCCGGGGAACAGGTGCACGTGGTCCGCCAGCGCCTCGGTCCCCCGCCGCCCCGCGAACGAGCCGATCAGCGCCTCGTCCCAGGGGACGCGGTGGGCGTCGAACAGGCGCGACCACATCACGCGGTTGCGCGGCTCGGTGTCGATGAGGGTGCCGTCGAGATCGAAGACCGCCGCGCCGAGACCGATCACCGCCATGTGCTCAGCTCCATGTGAACAGCTCGGTCCCCTTCGCCACCTCGCCCGACTCGCGCACGTCCGACAGGGCGTCGGCGCCCGCGTCCAGCGCGACGACCGCGCAGATGGGCGAGCGGCCGCCCGCCTCGATCACCGCGGGGTCCCAGCCGACGAGCGGCTGCCCGGCGGTCACCTCATCGCCCTCGGCGGCCAGGAGCTCGAACCCCTGCCCCTTCAGCTTGACGGTGTCGATGCCGAGGTGCACCAGGACTCCGTGGCCCTCGGCGTCCACCACGACGTAGGCGTGCGGGTGCAGCTTGACGATCTTCCCGGTGACGGGCGCGATGGCGTGGCCGGGACCGCGCTCGGGGTCGACGGCCGTGCCCGGGCCGACCATGGCCTGGGCGAACACCGGGTCCGGGACGCCGGCGAGGCCGACGACCCGGCCGGCGACCGGGGACAGTACTCGGGTCATCAGAGGGGTTCCCTTGGTCGGTCGAGGAGGTCTGGTCAGTCGAGGAGGTCCTCGATGTCGCTGGCGATGGTGTCGGCCTCGGGCCCCACGACGACCTGGACGACGGAGCCGCTGCGCATGACGCCGAACGCGCCCGCCTTCTTGAGGGCCGGCTCGTCGACCTTTCCGGCGTCGGAGACCTCGGTGCGCAGCCGGGTCGCGCACGGCTCGATCTCCACGATGTTGTCGGCCCCGCCCAGGGCGGCGATGATGGCCTCGGCCTTGTCCATGCTCGTTCTCTCTTCTCGGGATCCGGGTGCTCAGTCGGTCTGGGTGACCTTGTTGAGGCCGCGCGGGACGTCGGGGTCGATCCCGAGCCGGCGGGCGAGGTTCTCGACCATGATCTGGCCGGGGACGATGAGGCCCAGCGGCGCCACCCACTCGGGGAGGCCGGGACCGGGCAGCGCGGCCGAGCACGCCTCCGCCAGCTCCGCTCCGCCGCCCACGCCGAACGCGCGGGCCCCCGCACCGCGCACCCGGTGGGCCAGGGCGACGGTGCCCGGCAGCGTCGGCCCGGAGTCGGCGGCGACCAGCAGCGCCGGGGTCTGCGCGTCGACGACCGCGATCGGGCCGTGCAGCAGGTCGGCGTAGGAAAGCCCCATGGCGTGCAGGTAGCACGCCTCCTTGATCTTCAGCGCCAGCTCCAGCGCGGTCCCGAACGCGATTCCACGTCCGGAGACCACCGTACCCGGGACCTTCGCCAGCTCCTCGACGATCTCCGGCAGCGCGGGCGAGGCCTCGGTCAGCGCGATCATCCGGGCGACCTCGTCGGGGACGCGGCGCAGGTCGTCCTCGGCGACCTGGGCGCCGAGCCCGAGGCCGAGCACCGACAGCGCGGCGAGCTGCGTCGTGTAGGTCTTGGTCGCCGGCACGGCGATCTCGGCGCCCGCCTGCGTGACCAGGGCGACCTCGGCGGCCTCGGCGAGCGGCGACCCGGCGCCGTTGGTGACCGCGACCGTCCGGGCGCCGCAGTCGCGCGCCCAGTCGAGCGTCTCGACGATCTCCTCGGTCTTGCCGGACTGGCTGATCGCCACGGCCAGCACGCCGGACAGGTCCAGCCGGCGGCGGTAGGCGGTCGCGATGGACGGCGCGGCGAGCGTGGCCAGCCGCCCGGCGTGCGCCTCCACCAGGTAGCGCCCGTACACCGCGGCGTTGTCGGACGACCCGCGCGCGATGAACAGCACCTGCCGCGTCTCCCGCGCCAGCGCCCCGACGTCGGCGACGCGCGGGAGGAGCGCGTCGATCGTCCGGCGCAGCGCGTCCGGCTGCTCACCGATCTCGGCGCGCATCTGACTGGTCATGATCCCCCTCCGAAGACTTCCTGCCCGTTGATCCAGGTCGCAAGCGCCCGGTGGTCCGGCCCCAGCCAGACCAGGTCGGCCGCGGCGCCGGGGGCGATCCGGCCGAGGTCCGGCCGGCCGGCGAGGTCGGCCGGGACCCGGGTCGCGGCGTCGACCGCGTCGGCCGGGTCGACGCCGAGCGCGATCGCGTTGCCGACCGCCTCGTCCAGCCGGAGGCCGGATCCGGCGATGGTGCCGTCGGCGCGCAGCGGCGGGCCCTGCTCGGGCATGGTGATGGGCTCGCCGCCGAGGTCGTAGGTGCCGGGCGGCATCCCGGCTGCCGAGGCCGCGTCGGTGACGAGCACGACCCGTCCCGCCGCGGCCCGCAGCACCAGCGTCGCCACCTCGGGGCCGACGTGGTGCAGGTCGAGGATGAGACCGGGGCTCAGCCGCTCGTCGATGAGGGCCTGCACGGCCACGCCCGGGTCGCGGTGGTGGACGCCGGTCTGCGCGTTGAAGATGTGGGTGACCTTGCGTGCGCCGGCGTCGGCCGCGGCGGCGACCTGCGCGGCGGTGGCGTCGCTGTGCCCGACGCTGACCAGCACGCCCGCCGCGGTCAGGGTGCGGATCGCCTCCAGGGCGCCGTCCCGCTCGGGGGCGAGGGTGACCAGCTTGACCAGGCCCGTCTCCAGCAGTGTCGCGATGTCGGCGGGCGCGGGGTCGGTGAGATGCGCGGCGTTGTGCGCGCCCTTGCGCTTCTCCGACAGGAACGGGCCTTCGAGGTGGACGCCGAGGACGCGGGCCCCGGGCGGCAGGTCCGGCAGCAGGTCGCGGGTGCGGAGGAGCGCCTCGGCCTGCGCGCGCACCGGGGCCGTGATGAAGGTGGGGAGGAACGCGGTCACGCCGGTCTCGGGCAGGCGGGAGACGACGGTGTGCCAGGCGGCGGCGTCGGCGTCCACCATGTCGTGCCCGAAGTACCCGTTCACCTGGAGGTCGACGAGGCCGGGCGCGAGGAGGCCCTCGGGGAGGTGGACGTCGGGCGCGCCCTCCGGACGCCCTTCCCCGGCCTCGACGATCACCCCGTCCGCGACGCGGACGTAGCCCGGGGACACGACGCGGTGCGGGCCGGCCGCCGGGGTGAGGACCATCTGTTCGGCCGTGATCAGCAGTGATGCCATGGGGGCGCGCTCTCTGTGACGCGATGATCGCGGGTGGGGTTCCTCCGGATAGCAACTGGTCTAGTCCGGACTAGACCAGTACGCACCATACTCCACGAATCGGAGGGAGATGAAGACGCGGGGCGAAACTTCGTCCGACGCGGGAGCGCCGCGGGAGTTCCGGCAGCCGGAACACGGGGAAGGGAGCCGGAAATGGTCAGGAACCGGGGTCGGAACCGGAGGCAGCGTCCGGCACGGGGTACCTGACCTGCGGTTTTGTCGATCTTGACGTCGCCGGCGCGTGATCGAGCCGTTACGGATTCGTGCATTGACATGTCTTTCGGAGCTGTGGTCTAGTCCGGCCTAGACCAGTACGAACCAAATCGAATACCGTCGAACGACCGACCAGCCCACCCATCCGTCGAAACCCGGCGAATCCCATCGATCCGGCCACCGGCCATCGAGGAAACCCCCGTGACGACCATCGACCCGCACAGTCCGGTACCGAAGTACTTCCAGCTCCGCGCGATCCTGCTCGACCTCATCGAGAGCGCGGAACTGCCCGTCGACGCCCCGATCCCCTCGGAGCGCGAGCTGTGCGTCCGGTACCGACTGTCCCGCATGACCGTCCGGCAGGGCGTCGACCAGCTGGTGTCCGAGGGGCGGCTCTACCGCGTCCCCGGCAAGGGCACCTTCGTCGCCCGGCCAAAGATCGAGATGCCGCTGCGGCTCGTCTCGTTCACCGAGGACATGCTGGCCCGGGGGCTGCGGCCCGGGGCCGTCGACCTGGACCGGCGCACGGTCCCGGCCGACGCGCGGCTCGCCCGGATCTTCGACGTCGAGCCGGGCACGCAGATCCACGTCATCGAGCGGCTGCGCACCGCCGACGGGGAACCCATGGCACTCGAACGCGCGCATATCCTGGCCTCGCTCGCGCCCGACCTGCTCGATCGCAGGCTCGCGGACCGCTCCCTCTACGGCGTCCTCGAAGCGGTCTACGGGCTCGTCTTCGACGCGGGCGACCAGACCATCGACGCCAGCCTGGCCGACGCCGCCGACGCCAGGCACCTGCAGATCGCCCGGGGCAGTGCCGTGCTGCTCCTGCAACGGCGCTCCTACACCGGAGGAGTGTGCGCCGAGCTGGGCGTGTCGACCTACAGGGCGGACCGCTACCAGATCCACACGGCGCTCGGAAATCCCCCGCCGCACTCCTGAAACCCCTGAGGAGGAACCTCGCGATGACTGCGACAACAGTGGACTCCGCGCCGCGCCGAGGGTCGAGCGCCCTCGCGGTGCTGCAGCGCATCGGCCGCAGCCTGATGCTGCCGATCGCCGTGCTGCCCGCCGCCGCGCTGCTGCTCCGGTTCGGCCAGCCCGACATGCTCGGCGCGGACGGCCTCGGCTGGGACCGCGTCGCCGAGGTCGTCGGCGGCGCGGGCCAGGCCCTGTTCAGCTACCTGCCGCTGCTGTTCGCGGTCGGCGTGGCGATCGGGTTCGCCCGCAAGTCCGACGGATCCACCGCGCTCGCCGCCGTGGTCGGATACCTGGTGTTCGACCAGGTCTCCAAGATCATGTTCTCGCACAGCGACGAGCTCAAGGGCAACGTGCTGATCACCAAGGTGGTGGACGGGGCGCCCAAGGAGGTCATCGACTTCGGGGCCAAGAACCCCACCGACGTGCTCGGCGGCATCCTCATCGGCGTCGTCGCCGCGCTGCTCTACCAGCGCTTCTACCGGGTGAAGCTGCCCACCTACCTGGCGTTCTTCGGCGGCCGCCGGTTCGTCCCGATCATCACGGCGGTCGCCGCCCTGGTGCTCGGCGTCCTGGTCGGCTTCATCTGGCCGGTGTTCGGCAGCTGGCTGACCGACTTCGGCAACTGGATCACCGGCGCGGGCGCCGCCGGCGCCGGCATCTACGGCGTCATCAACCGCCTGCTGCTGCCGTTCGGCCTGCACCACATCCCGAACTCGCTGATCTGGTTCGTGTTCGGCTCCTACAACGGCCCGGACGGCACCGTGCACGGCGAGATCAACCGGTACCTGGCCGGCGACCCGCACGCGGGCGGCTTCCTCGCCGGGTTCTTCCCCGTCCTGATGTTCGGCCTGCCCGGCGCGGCCCTCGCCATCTGGCGCGCCGCTCCCCCGCACCGCCGCCCCGCGGTCGGCGGCATCATGATCTCCGCCGCGCTCACCGCGTTCGTCACCGGCGTCACCGAGCCGATCGAGTTCGCGTTCATGTTCGTCGCGCCCGTCCTGTACGGGGTGCACGTCGTCCTCACCGGCATCTCGATGGCGGTCCTGGAGGCGGCCGGAGCCCAGCTCGGCTTCGGCTTCTCCGCGGGCGGCATCGACCTGCTGCTGAACGCCTCGAAGGACAACACCAAGGGCCTGTGGCTCATCCTCGGCATGGGCGTCCTGTACTTCTTCCTGTACTACTTCATCTTCAAGTTCCTGATCACGAAGTTCAACTTCGCGACCCCGGGCCGCGAACCCGAGGACGAGGAGTCGACGGCCGTCGACGCGGGCGCCGACCCCGAGCTCGCGGGCGGGAAGAAGAAGAGGAACCGCAAGGGCACCGCCGAGCCGCAGGACTCCGCGGCGGGCTGAGCCCTCCCCCCGAGTCCCGGGCCCCCGCACCCCGGGACTCGCTCCCGAAGGCGGCGGGACGCGCTTCGCGTCCCGCCGCCTTTCCCATTCCCGTTACGGGAGCGGCCGTAAGCGGTCAGGACGTATTTTCCACAAGCTTCGTGACTCCTGTTTCAAAAAGCGATTCAGGAGGTTTCATGGTGCGTCCGGTCAGAAGCGGGGCGGTTCGGTTCGTCAGTTATCGCCCGTCCCCCGCCGTGCACGGAGCGTTGGCGCTGCGCCCCGCGGCGGGGCCCGCGCCGCAGGGCCCGGGGCTGCGGCTGGTCCGTCCGGCGGCCGGGGAGGACGCGGAGGTCCAGGCCGTCGCGGAGGCGGCCGGTCGGCTCGCCGTGGAGGTCCTGGCGGGGACGCGGCCGCCGCACCAGCTGTCGCTCGTGGCCGTCCCGGCGGTCTGCCGGGAGATCGCCGCCCAGCTCGGCCCGGGGACGCGCCGGGGGCGGATCGTCCCGCCGAAGGTCCTGTCGACGCGCTCGCAGCGGCCGGCGCCCGACGTCGCCGAGGCGGTCGCCCTGGTCGTCGTGGCGGGACGCGTCCACGCGCTGGCGCTGCGGCTGGAGCACGCGAGGGGCCGGTGGCGCTGCACGGCGCTGGAGACGACCGCGCCCTGACGGCCGTGACGCGGCCTGGGACGCGTGGAGGGCCCTGACCACGCGCGAAGCGGCCCTGACATGCGGAAGCGGCCTCCCGAGGCTTCGGGAGGCCGCTTCCGCGCGTCCTGCTCGTGCTCGCCGGCGCCCTACTTGGCCTTGCTGCGCGGGTCGCCGTGGCAGCGCTTGAACTTCTTGCCGGAACCGCAGGGGCACGGGTCGTTGCGGTTGACGCCCGCGTACTCGTCCGCGGTCTCCTCGCTGTGGTGCTCGACGCCGCCCTCGCCGTCGACGGTCGGGGCCGAGTACTCCAGCTTCTTCGGGCGCTTGGGCTGGTCGAGGCCCTTCGCCTTGATCGAGACGGCCTCCTCGGCCTCCTCGACGTCGGCCTCCTCGGCCTTCTCCATGTCCACCGCGGGGGCGGACTCGGCGACCGCCACCGGCTCGGCGCCCACGACCGGGGTCTCCGGCTGCTCCTCCACCTCGACCTCGAGGTTGAAGAGGTAGCCGACCGACTCCTCCTTGATGCCGTCGAGCATCGCGTTGAACATGTCGTAGCCCTCGCGCTGGTACTCCACCAGCGGGTCGCGCTGCGCCATGGCCCGCAGGCCGATGCCCTCCTGGAGGTAGTCCATCTCGTAGAGGTGCTCGCGCCACTTGCGGTCCAGCACCGACAGCACGACGCGGCGCTCCAGCTCGCGCATGACCTCCGCGCCGAGCTCCTCCTCGCGCTTGTCGTAGGCCGCCAGGGCGTCCTCGCGGATCTTCTCGGCGAGGGTCTCGGCGTCCAGGCCGGAGATGTCGCCGCCGATGTCCTCGACCAGCTCGTCCACCGTCAGCGAGATCGGGTAGAGCTGCTTGAACGCCTTCCACAGCTTGTCGAGGTCCCACTCCTCGGCGAAGCCCTCGCCGGTGGCGCCCGCGACGTAGCCGGCGACGACCTCGTCGATCATCCGGCGGACCTGGTCGTGCAGGTCCTCGCCCTCCAGCACCTTGCGGCGCTCGGCGTAGATGACCTTGCGCTGCCGGTTCAGCACCTCGTCGTACTTCAAGACGTTCTTGCGCATCTCGAAGTTCTGCTGCTCGACCTGGCTCTGCGCCGACTTGATCGCGTTGGAGACGATCTTGGACTCGATCGGCACGTCGTCCGGGATGTTCAGCCGGGTCATGATCGACTCGACGCGGGCCGAGTTGAACAGCCGCATCAGGTCGTCCTCCAGGGAGAGGTAGAACCGGGACTCGCCCGGGTCTCCCTGCCGGCCGGAGCGCCCGCGCAGCTGGTTGTCGATGCGCCGGGACTCGTGCCGCTCGGTCGCCAGGACGTACAGGCCGCCGACGTCGACGACCTCCTCGTGCTCGCCCTTGACGTCCTCCTTGGCCTTCTCCAGCGCCTCGGGCCAGGCGGCCTCGTACTCCTCGGGCGTCTCCAGCGGCGACAGCCCGCGCTGGTGCAGCGCCAGGTCGGCGCGGAAGTCGGGGTTGCCGCCGAGCATGATGTCGGTGCCGCGGCCCGCCATGTTCGTCGCGACGGTGACGCCGCCCTTGCGGCCCGCCTCCGCGACGATCGCCGACTCCTGCTCGTGGTGCTTGGCGTTCAGCACCGCGTGCGGGATGCCGCGCCGCTTGAGCATCTTGCTCAGCCGCTCGGACTTCTCCACCGACGTCGTGCCGACCAGGACCGGCTGGCCCTTCTCGTGCCGCTCGGCGATGTCGTCGACCACGGCCTCGAACTTGGCCTGCTCGGTCTTGTAGACGACGTCCGCGACGTCCTGGCGGATCATCGGCTTGTTCGTCGGGATCGGCACCACGCCGATCTTGTACGTCTTGTTGAACTCCGCCGCCTCGGTGTCGGCGGTGCCGGTCATGCCGGACAGCTTGTTGTAGAGGCGGAAGTAGTTCTGCAGGGTGATCGTGGCGAGCGTCTGGTTCTCGTCCTTGATCGCCACGCCCTCCTTGGCCTCGATGGCCTGGTGCATGCCCTCGTTGTAGCGGCGGCCGTGGAGGATGCGGCCGGTGAACTCGTCCACGATCAGGACCTCGCCGTTCATGACGACGTAGTCCTTGTCGCGCTTGTAGAGCTCCTTGGCCTTCAGGGCGTTGTTGAGGAAGCTCACCAGCGGCGTGTTGACCGAGTCGTAGAGGTTGTCGATGCCGAGCCAGTCCTCGACCTTCTCCACGCCGGCCTCGGTGACGCCGACCGTCCGCTTCTTCTCGTTCACCTCGTAGTCGCCGGGCCCGTACTCGTCGACCTGCCCGGCCGTGCTGACCAGCTCGGCGCGCTTCAGCCGCGGGACGATCTTGGCGAACTCCGAGTACCACTTGGAGTTCTGCTCGGCCGGACCGGAGATGATCAGCGGCGTGCGGGCCTCGTCGATGAGGATCGAGTCGACCTCGTCCACGATCGCGAAGTTGTGGCCGCGCTGGACGCACTCCTCCAGGCTCCACGCCATGTTGTCGCGCAGGTAGTCGAACCCGAACTCGTTGTTCGTCCCGTAGGTGATGTCGGCGTTGTAGGCCGCCCGGCGCTCGTCCGGGGTCATCTGCGGGAGGATGACGCCGACCTCGAGGCCGAGGAACTGGTGGATGCGGCCCATCCACTCGGCGTCGCGCTTGGCCAGGTAGTCGTTCACCGTGACCACGTGGACGCCCTCACCCGACAGGGCGTTCAGGTAGGCGGGGAGCACACAGGTCAGGGTCTTGCCCTCACCCGTCTTCATCTCGGCGATGTTGCCGAGGTGCAGCGCCGCGCCGCCCATCACCTGGACGTCGTAGTGGCGCTGGCCGAGCACGCGCTTGGCGGCTTCGCGTGCGGTCGCGAACGCCTCGGGCAGCAGCTCGTCCAGGGACTCGCCGTCGGCGAGGCGCTCCCGGTACTTGTCGGTCAGCTCGCGCAACTCGGCGTCGCTCATCTCGAGGAAGTCCTCCTCGATCGAGTTGACCTGATCCGCGAGCTTCTTGAGCTTGCGCAGAGTTTTTCCCTCGCCCGCACGAAGGATCTTGTCGATGACTGGCGGCACTCTCGAAGGCTCCTTGCAGATCGTGGGTCACCGCTCCAGGCGGCGCGCACACCACACGTACGATGCCCATCGTAGGCGAGACCCAGAATGGTCTAGGTCACTCCGGAGCGCAATCCACAGAGCACCCCGTTTGACTTTCGGGGCCCCGGAGAAGATGTCTCACACCTCAGGAGGGAGCCGCTATGTCTGAAGAGTCGCACGGTTCGCACGCCGGCAGGCCGAGTTCGTGGATCGCCGTCGCCGTCATCTTCGCCGGTTTCGTGGTAGGCGGCGTCGGCCTCTGCCTGGGCCCCCTGTGGGTCATGTTCTGGGCCGGCGCGGGCATCGTTGTGCTCGGCATGCTCGTCAGCTGGGTCGTCCACCTGTTCTCCGACGTCGTCGTGGACGCGCCTCGCGTCATCCCCGAGATCGTCGACTACTCGCTGTTCGGATCCCACTCCGACAAGCGGCGCGGCGGCAAGTCCGGCGAGGTCCTGGACACCCCCGTGGCCACCGACACCCAGCAGGCCCCCCACGGCTGACCTCCCCGCCCCAGACCCCGAAAGCCGCCCCCGACCACAACCCGGCGGGCGGCTTCCTGCTTCCCTCCCCACCTTGAGCAGAAGGTGACAAACCGAGGCGGCAGGGCTCGGAAGACGACCACGAAGTCAAGGCGACCACCAGGTTCCCCAACGCACGGCCCGGCCCTCGTCCCCGAGCAGGGCCCCAGGCCACTTTGGCCGCAAGGCGGCTCTGAGGGTTAAGGCGACTCTCCGGATTTCCGTCGCTTTCGCCGTACTCCCACCCGCCCGGCGGAGACGGACACCCCAGGGGCAGGGCTCAGACGACGGCTGCGGACGCCTGGACGACCTCCCGTCCCAGCGCGCCACCGTCCTCCCGGAGCACCCCCGAGCAGCGATAAGCCACCCCACGGGGTGCTCAGGAGGTGGCTGCGGGTGCTTGGGCGGCTTCTCTTTGCAGGTGTGCCGCTGTTCCCGTGGAGGGGCTCTGAGCAGGGATTGAGCGGGCTCAGGGGGCCGCTCAGGAGGGGGCTGTCTCGGTCAGGGCGGTTTTGAGGAGGGTGGGGGGCAGGGTGGTGCGCTCTACGCGAACGTCGTCGCAGCCGACCCAGGACGCGGCGCGCCACAGGGCTGTGGCGAGGGCCGTCGTCGACGATTCCGTGCGGGCGGCGGTGCGGGTCGCCCACGGTTCCATGGACACCTGGCGGGCGATGAGCGTGCGGCCCTCCCTCGCGGGGTCGACGCGTCCGATGAGGCGCCCGCCGGCCAGGAGCGGCATCGCGAAGTAGCCGTGGACGCGCTTGGCCTTCGGGACGTACGCCTCCAGGCGGTGGTCGAAGCCGAAGACGCGTGAGGCGCGGGCGCGGTCCCAGACGAGGGAGTCGAAGGGCGAGAGCAGCGCGGTGGCGTGCCTGCCCTTGGGCGGTGAGGCCAGCGCGGCGGGGTCGGCCCAGGCGCGCTGGGTCCATCCGGCGACCTCGACGGGGACGAGCCCGGCCGCCTCGACCACGCGGTCGACCTGGTCCTGCTTGATCCGGTAGTAGTCGGCCAGGTCGCCGCGGGTGGCCACGCCGAGGGCCCGTCCCGCGCGGGCGACGAGGGCGGTCAAGCAGGTGTCGTCGTCGAGGTCCTGCGCGAGGAGGGCGGCGGGGACGGCCCGTTCGGCGAGGTCGTACACGCGGCGCCAGCCGACCCGCTCGACGCAGACGACCTCGCCGATGTCCAGCAGCCACTCGATGCCGATCTTGTGGTCGCTCCAGTCCCACCAGTCGGCGCTCGCCTTGGCGCCGCCGAGCTCCTTGGTGGTGAGGGGGCCGTCCGCGCCGAGCCGGGCGCGGATCTCCTCGCAGACGCCCTCGGGGACCTTGTGCCAGCGCCAGCCGCGGCGCAGGTACGCGCGGCGCCGGAACGCGAACAGCGGCCAGTCGGCCATGGGCAGGATGGAGGCGGCGTGCGCCCAGTACTCGAACGTCCCGCCGGTGGCGGAGCCGGGCTTCGCGGAGCGGCGGGAGCTGACGGCCTGCCCGCCCCAGTAGGCGGCCTCGATCTTGTCGCGCCCGACCGGGCCGAGGCGTGCGTAGGGCACCAGCTCGTGGGACCGTGCCAGCACCGAGATCGTGTCGAGCTGGACGGCGCCGAGCCGTTCCAGCATCGCCGGCACGCCCCCCTTCGGACGCGCCCCCAGGAAGCCCTGGGCGCGCAGCTGGAGCCGTCGTGCCTCGTCCGCGCTGAGTTCCACCACGGCGGCGATGCTACGACACAACACCGACAAACCCGGATTGCCGGTCGCCCCGGGTCAGGTGATCTCCAGGAGTTTCTCGCGGACGGCGTAGACGACGGCCTCCATGCGGGAGTGGAGCTGGAGCTTCTCCAGGATGTTGCGCACGTGGTTCTTCACCGTGTTCTCGGAGATGAACAGCTCCCGCGCGATCTCGCGGTTGCCCAGGCCGCGCGCGACGAGCCGCAGCACCTCCATCTCGCGCTCGGTGAGGCGGGGCGCGGGGACCTGCTGGGTGCGCTCCTCGCTGCGCTTGGCCAGCGAGGCGAACTCGGTGATGAGCTTGGACGCCATCGACGGGCTGATCAGCGACTGGCCGCCGTGCACGGCGCGGACGGCCTGCGGGACCTCGTCGATCGAGATCTCCTTGAGCAGGTAGCCGCTGGCGCCGGCCTTGATCGCCTCGAAGAGGTCCTCCTCCTCGTCGCTGATGGTCAGCATGACGATCTTCGCGCTGGGCGCGGCCTCCTTGATCGCGGTGCAGGCCTCGATGCCACTGCGGCGCGGCATCCGGATGTCCATGAGGACGACGTCGGGCAGCAGGTCGCCGGCCATCTCCACGGCCTGCTGGCCGTCGCCGCCCTCGCCGATGACCTCGATGTCGTCCTCGCCCTGGAGGACCATCTCCAGGCCGCGGCGGAAGAGCGCGTGGTCGTCGACGATGAGCACGCGGATGGGGTCTGCCGATCCGGACGGCGCTGCCGCCTCCCGGCCGGCGGGGGCGGTGCCGGCGCCTGCCTGACGGGGTACCGCCGCGGCGTCGCGAGGCTCGGGATTCTCGCTCACCAGAGTCGCGGCGTGGAGGAGACGCCGCTTCCCCCCTTCACTATTCAGCGATATGGAACTGCCGGAGGGTCGTTCTCCGACGGGTCGTCCTCGGGAACCTACGGGGTCCGGGGACGAACCCGGGGGATTTCGGACCGGGGTGTCTCCCGGTCAACCGCCGCGCGCCCCGGGAGGTTCCCGGGACGCGCCGCGTCGCGGATCGGCTGATGCGCCTTTTCAGATCATGACATGGTTCGGGCGGTGACGTGACGCGAGTGCCGCATCACTCTTCGACGAGCCTGATGACTCCGTAGTCCCAGCCTCGCCTCCGGTAGACGACCGAGGGGTGCCCCGTGGACTTGTCGCGGTACAGGAAGAAGTCGTGGCCGACGAGTTCCATCTCGAAAAGGGCCTGCTCGATGCCCATCGGCTCGGCCTGGTGGAACTTCTCGCGGACGACCAGGGGGCCGTCGCCGTCCATGGGGATGGGGACGAGGTTCTCCTCTTGCGAGACCGCCACGGTCTCGGCCTCCGCCTCGGCTTCCACGGGCGGTGCGGCCGGCGCGGCGGGCTCGGGCGCCACGGCGGGGAGCGCCTCGGGGAGCGTCTCCATCGTGGCGAGCTTGGCGCGGCCCTTGCCGCCGTGGTTCTTCGCGCCGTGGCCCTTGCGCCGCTCCGAGTCGCGGCGGAGCCGCGACTCCAGCTTGTCCAGCGCCAGGTCGAGGGCTCCGTAGCGGTCGTCGGCGGCGGCCTCGGCCCGGATCACCGGGCCGCGGGAGCGGATCGTGAGCTCCACTCGCTCGCGCTGGTCGGCAAGGCGCGGGTTGCGTTCCTCTGAGACCTCCACGTCCACGCGGATGACCTTCTGGTCGAGCCGCTCGATCTTGGCGAGTTTGCTGTCGACGTGCCGACGGAACCTGTCGTTGACGTCGGTGTGCCGGCCCCTCACGGTGATGTTCACGTGGGACCCCCCTTCTCCCGGTTGCGATTCATGCCCGTTCCGGGACCCCTGACAGCCCCGGACGGGTACCACAGGACGGTGGGTCGCACCCGCCCGGCCGACCTGGTCTTCGTCCCCACATCCGCCTGCTGAGGGGCTCGCGGCGCTTTCGCCACTACTGCCCTTCTCCCGTTACGGGGGATGTCGGATCCCACGACGGGGCAGGACTTACCTCTAAGGCGCACCGTGATCGGTCGACGAGAAGTCGCCTTACGTGGGCCGTTTCGCCTGCGCCTGGCATCGGCTAGCCGGATCGTCTGCCATGCCCCTGACGGGCACTGCGATCCAACGCAACCACGGACCCGGGCGGGTGCCATGTCAGGAACGCTAACCCCTTACGCCACGAATGTCAGGGGGGTGCGGCGAGGAAAAACTCACTGACCGTCATCGTTGACTGCCTCAGCGGGGTCTTCACCCGCCTCTCCGGGACCCCGTCACGGACGCGAAACCCTTGTGTGCGCGCCGTTCACGGGCCTGACGCCCGCCCAGGTCAGCCGGGACTGGCCCCTCGGTAAGTTTCCGAAATCTCTGCCGCCCCATGTCCTCATGTGACTCGATTAACTTCACACTGTCCCCCTACACCACACAGGTCCGACAACTCCCACTACACCGCGTCACCAGAGCCGGTGCCGGGGCGTCGCCGCGATGGTGGCCGCTCCGGTCACGTCGGCGCCGGCCTCCCGCAGGGCTCGCGCGGCCTCGGCCAGGGACGCGCCCGTCGTGACCACGTCGTCCACCAGGACGACGCGGCGCCCGGCGACCTCGGCGCGCGCCTCGATGGCTCCCGCGAGGTTGGCGGCCCGCTCCCTGGCCGAGAGCCCGGCCTGGTCGGCGACACGCCCCCGCTGCCGCAGGGCGCCGAGCGCGGTCACGGGGACACCGCTCGCGCGCAGCCGCCGCACCGCTACGTCCACCGCCCCCCGCAGGGGGTCATGGCCGCGCCGCCGCACGGCTCTGCGCCCCGACGGCACCCACACCACCACCGGCGGCCCGGGTCCGGACGGCAGGGCCGCATGGACGGCCGTCGCCAGAGCCTCCCCGAGAGGGACGGCGAGCGCCGCGCGGCCGCGCTCCTTGTAGGAGGCCAGGATCGTGCGGAGCGGCCCCTCATAGGCCGCCACGGTCCACGGAGGGGGCACCCCGGCGGGCGCCTGCCCCGCCGGACGCGCCTCCGCCCGCAGCGGACGCGCGCACGCGTCGCACAGCAACCCGGGCTGATGCCCGCACCCGGCACAGCGTTGCGGAAGCAGCAGGTCGATCAGATCAGCGAGAGCACTCATGCCCTCGACGATGCCGGGCCCGCCCGTCCGCCACCCCGCACTCCCCGAACTGTGGATAACTCTCAGTGACGACGAACGCCGCCAAACGATCAACACACCGCCCCTCCCTTCGGCGTGTCGCCCCTGCCCCCAAACCGGGCCCTGGGTGAGAGGGACGGCAAGCCTCGGCCGTCTCGTCCAGGCGCTCAGCGGGCGATTCGCGCTTGGTGGCGCGGTACGGCCCGGCCCGAGGCGGCCGCCTCGGCTAAGAAGGCGGGCAGTTCTTCGGCCGTCGCGTCCAGCGCTCGGCAGGACGATGCCTGCGGCCATCCAGGCAGGAGAGCGGGCAAGCCGTGGGGCGTTGCGTCCAGGCGCTCAGCGGGCGATTCGCGCCTCGTGGCGCGGTACCGCCCGGGTCGAGGCGGTCGGCCGGGCTGAGAGGGTGGGCAGTCTCTTCCAGGGGTCGGCGGGGTGGGGATGCCGCTTTGGTGGGGCCTGGGGTCAGCCTGGGTAGGAGGGGTCCTTGGCAGGTGTGGGGCAGATCCAGGGGCTGTAGGAGTTGCTCGGGGAGCGCTGGCGGCAGACCTGGTCCTTGCCGGACGAGCGGGTTCCGATGAGGATCGGGGCGCCGGGGGCGGCGGCGATCGTGCGGGGTTCGCCCAGGGAGCCGACGCCCAGGGACGTGATGGCGCTGCCGCTGATCGGCATCAGGAACGGGAGGGTCTGCGAGTCGCGCTTGGCGCGGCCCAGGACGGCGAGGGTGCCGTAGTCGCGCCAGGCGAGGTCGACGGCGTCCTGGAGCTCGGAGCTCACGGGCAGGAACGAGCCGACGTCCAGGGCACCCCCGGAGGACTGGACTATGCGCCCCACCTGGACCTGGGGGCGCCCGTCCACGCGGGCGATCACGGCGGCGCGGACGCCGTCGCGGGCCATGCGGAAGGCGAGGACCTCGCGGCCGCCCAGGCCCCAGTGGGCGGCGCGGACGGGCGGTTTGCCGCGCCGGCGCACCCAGAGCGAGGACTCGTTCTTCTTCGTCTCCACGACCCACAGGGTGCCGTCGTGGCTCCAGGTCGGCGCGGTGAACCGGGCCCCGGGGCGCGCGGTCAGCAGGACGCGGGGCGCGGGCTGGCCGGTGACGGGGGCGGCGACCAGTACCTGGCTCTCGTCGGCGCTCAGGCCGGCGAACTCCTGGTGGTCGGGGGCGACGGCGGGACGGGTGAGGCGGCCGGCGGCGCCGGTCACCACGGGCTGGGCGCGGTCGCTCTCCAGGGTGCCGAGGAAGCCGGAGGGGCCGACGACGTAGGCGCTCTGCTGGACTCCCTCGCTGGGCACCTGGCCGTCGGGCGAGTTGCCCTCCCACCCGTTCACGGGCTGCGTGGCGCCCGTGCCGTCGGGCGCGACGGTCCGGCCCTCGATCGACAGCCGCCACGACTTGATCTCAGAGAGCTGCCGCATCGTCCACGAGAGCTGCGCCGACATCCGCTCGACGTCGCCGCCGCGGGCCTGGCCCGTGAGGTCGACGGTCGCGACGTCCTTGTCGATCTGCACGCTGCGGCGGAGGCGGGTGCCCTCCGGGAAGGCGGTGTCGACCGCGCCGTTCAGCCAGGAGGTCGGGCCGGTCAGCAGGGCCTGGACGAGCTGGGTGGGCAGCGTCTGCCGGTTCACGACCGGCAGGAAGACGCCGTTCGGGACGAGGGTGCGCCGGTCGGGCGCGAAGAAGTACAGGTTGACGGTGCGCATGGCGCGCTCGACGTCGTCCTTGGTGAGCAGCAGGCCGGCCTTGTCGTCACCGGGCAGGCCGGCGATGCGCCAGACGCCCTGCGGCGTCCTGGTGAGCTGGAACGTGGCGTCGAGCGCCTTCGGGGAGGCGGTGTACTGGCCGTCGGCGGTGATCGTGCCGAGTTCCTCGCCGGTGACGCGGACGGTCGCCTGGTTCCCGGACGACTTGATCACGTGCGGGTCGGTGATGCGGCTCGCCAGCACGGTCACGAAGGGCCGCAGTCCGGGGTTCCAGGACGTCTGGCCGGACAGGTACTGCTTGGCGACCTTGTGGCCGTCGTCGAAGCTCGCGGACGCGGCGAGGAAGCCGGAGACGATCTGGGCGGGGCCCCACTCGGGCCGCGGCTTCACCGGGATCAGCCGGACGTAGGGGTCGTCGACGCGCTCGGCGCGCTCGGCGGGCTTGCCGGAGACGACCTGGCCGCCGCTCGGGACGTTCGCGCAGCCGGCGCCGCCGAGGACCAGCACGGCGACGGCGAGCAGGCACGTGAGCCGCCGGGTTCCGGCGCAGGGGCTCATTCGCCGGCCTCCAGCTCCGCGAACAGCGGGCGGGCGTCACCGGCCCCCGGAGGGACGAGCGGCAGCGGCGAGCCCCGCAGCTCTGCCCCGGCCACGCGCGGCAGCGAGAGGCGGAACTGGGAGCCCGCGCCGGGCTCTCCCCACGCCTGGAGCCAGCCGCCGTGCAGCTGCGCGTCCTCCCGGGAGATCGAGAGGCCGAGCCCGGTGCCGCCGGTGGTGCGGGCGCGGGCCGGGTCGGCGCGCCAGAAGCGG
The DNA here is from genome assembly GCF_040653135.1 of Actinomadura sp. NPDC048021. Classification (NCBI taxonomy): domain Bacteria; kingdom Bacillati; phylum Actinomycetota; class Actinomycetes; order Streptosporangiales; family Thermomonosporaceae; genus Actinomadura; species Actinomadura sp. NPDC048021. The sequence continues at coordinate 93,593 of NZ_JBEZJQ010000005.1, read as the reverse complement.
TCGAAGACCATCTGCCCCTCCCCCGGTTTCAACCCGACCCCGTGGTCGCGGACGGCGACGGCGACGGCGTCGCGGTCGGCGCCCACGGAGACGACGATGTCCTCGCCGTCGCCGTGCTCGACGGCGTTGACGAGCAGGTTGCGCAGGATGCGCTCGACGCGGCGGCGGTCGACCTCGGCCATGCAGGGCTCGCCCGGCAGCTGCAGGATGACCTTGCTGCCCTTGCGCTCGGCGAGGCCCTGGATGTCGCCGACGACGCGCAGCACGAGGTCGCGCATGTCGAGGGACTCGGCGTCGAGCGTCGCGGCGCCGGCGTCGTGGCGGCTGATCTCCAGCAGGTCGGCCAGGAGCGACTCGAACCGTTCCAGCTGGCTCTGCAGCAGCTCCGCGGACCGCCCGACGGACGGGTCGGAGAAGCCGTCGCGGTTCTCGTAGAGCATGTCGGCCGCGATCCTGATCGTGGTCAGGGGCGTGCGCAGCTCGTGGGAGACGTCCGAGACGAACTGGCGCTGCACCTGCGACAGGTCCTCCAGCTCGCCGATCTTCTCCTGGAGGTTGGCGGCCATGTCGTTGAAGGAGCGGGCGAGCCGGGCCAGGTCGTCCTCGCCGCGGACCCGCATGCGCTCTTCGAGGCGTCCGGCGGCGAGCCGCTGCGCGCCCTGGGCCGCGAGCCGCACCGGGATGACGACCTGCCGGGTGACCAGCGAGGCGATCGCGGCCAGAAGAAGCACCAGGACGATGCCCACTCCGGCGAGGGAGCGGCTGACGTTGGTGAGGGTCTGCTGCTCCTGCGTCAGCGGGAACAGGTAGTACAGCTCGAACTGGCCGGTCTTGCCGCCGACGATGAGGCCGCGCTCGTCCGAGCGGTCGCCGACGTAGGAGAGCTTGCCGTAGGTGTAGGCGCGGGACCCGGCGGGCGCGTTCTTCAACTCCTCGCGGAGCCGCTTGGGGACGCTCTCCTGGCGCAGCTCGTTGGTCGTGTAGCCGTCGAAGTACTGCTCGGTGGTGTCGCGGATGTAGACCTCGTAGAGCCCGGAGGGCCCGCTGCGGGCCTTGAGCCGGTCGATCGTCGAGTTCAGCCTGCTGCCGTCCCCCGTGGAGTTGCCCAGGTCGCGCTGGACCTGCGCCAGGCCGTCGTCCAGCTGGAGACGGGCCGCCTTGACCTTGCCGTCCATCAGCGCGGACGACACCTGCTGCATGAGGAAGGCGCCCAGGATCGCCACCACGATCGCCGAGATGAACAGGGTGGACGTGACGACGCGGACCTGGATCGACCGGCGCCAGCGCAGGTAGCCGGTGCGGACGGCGCCCTGCAGGACGCGGCGGACCGCGCCCAGCCCGCGCCGGACGAACCGCTTCGCCCTCCTCATGTCGACGTTCATGGGAGGTCCGCGAGGCGGCGCGGCGGTCTGGACGGGCGCGGGTCGGTCATGGGCGTGTCACGGCGGCGGGACGGCGTCAGGCCGGGCCGGCCTTGTAGCCGACCCCGCGCACGGTGACGACGATCTCGGGCCGTTCCGGGTCCTTCTCGATCTTGGCGCGGAGCCGCTGGACGTGCACGTTCACCAGCCGGGTGTCGGCGGCGTGCCGGTAGCCCCAGACCTGCTCCAGGAGCACCTCGCGGGTGAAGACCTGGCGGGGCTTGCGGGCGAGGGCGACCAGCAGGTCGAACTCCAGCGGCGTGAGCGGGATGTGCCGGTCGCCGCGCTTGACCGAGTGGCCGGCGACGTCGATGGTGATGTCGCCGATCTGCAGGGTCTCGGGCGCCGGCTCGTCGGTGCGGCGCAGGCGGGCGCGCACGCGCGCCACCAGCTCCTTGGGCTTGAACGGCTTGACGATGTAGTCGTCGGCGCCGGACTCCAGGCCGAGGACGACGTCCACGGTGTCGCTCTTGGCGGTCAGCATGACGATCGGCACGCCGGACTCGGCGCGGATCTGCCGGCACACGTCGATCCCGTCGGCCCCCGGCAGCATCAGGTCGAGCAGCACGAGGTCGGGCCGGGTCTCCCGGTACGCCTCGAGCGCCTTGTCGCCGTCGTGGACGAACGACGGCTCGAAGCCCTCGCCCCTCAGCACGATGCCGAGCATCTCGGCGAGCGCGAGATCGTCGTCGACGACCAGTACACGTCCTCTCATGGCCCTCATCGTCACAGGTCGGGGTTCGGTGGAGTGGGGCGCGCGACGCTCCGGCGCCACCTCGCCAGGGAGAGTTATGCCTTGGCGTGCAAGGTTACCCGCGTTTGCGCCGTACGGCGGTCCCCCGGATCGTCCGGGCGACCCGCCATGGTAGGCGCGAGTCCCGGAACCGGCGCAAGATGTGCGCCGCACCCGTGACAGGATGACCTGACCGGCGGCCGCTTAACGGTCCGGATCGGGCCAGATTGGGCCAGATCGGACGCACCGCCGACCCGCCGGAGAGCGCAGGGAGACGGGATGCCGGGACCGGACGGCTGGGACGACGACGCCGGCGCCACCGAGGTGGCGCGGGGCGTCCCGTTCCGACCCATGTCCATCTCGGAGATGCTGGACGGCGCGATCGCCGGGATCCGGCTCAGGCCGCGCGCCACGCTGGGCCTGTCGGTGGCGGTCAGCACGGTGATCCAGGTGACGAGCTCGGTCGCCGCCTCCTTCTTCATCGGCGACGAGGCCCGCGACGAGGTCACCCCCGACGTGCTGATGGAGTCGCTGGGCGCCCAGCTGACCCTGTCCCTGCTGGGGCTGGTGCTGTCGGCGTTCGGGATCCTGCTGCTGGCGGGGCTGGTGGCGCCGATCCTGGGGCGCGAGCTCCTCGGCATGCCGCTCGCGCCCAGGCAGGCGTGGCGGGACGCCCGGCCGCGGCTCGGACGGCTGGTCGCCACCGCGTCGGCCGTCATGGGCGTCTCGCTGGGCGCGCTGGTCCTGCCGCTCGCCCCGTGCCTCCTGCTGATCGCCGCCGGGGCGCGCCCGGCGTTCGCCGTGCTCGCGGGGATCTTCGGTTTCCCGGTCGGCGTCGGGCTGATGGTGTGGCTGTACATCCTGTTCGTGCAGGCGGTCCCCGCGGTCGTCCTGGAGCGGCGGACCGTCGGGGGCGCGCTGCGCCGCGCGACGACGCTCTCCAAGGGGCGCTGGCTCCGGACGTGCGGGACGCTCCTGCTGGCGCTGGTCGTGACCGTGTTCATGGGCTTCTTCGCCTTGCGGATCCCGTTCCTGTTCGCACAGCTGATCTTCTTCGGCGACTCCTCCGGCAGCGGGGCGACGATGGGCGCGCTCGCCGTGGACACCGTGGGCCGGATCGTGAGCTGGTCGGTGGTCATGCCGTTCGACGCGGGTGTGATCGCCCTGCTCTACATGGACCGGCGGATGCGCCGCGAAGGCTTCGACCTGGACCTGCGCACCCGGGGGCGTTCGGCCGCGGCCATCGCCGCCCGGGAGCGGGGAGCGGCGGCCGAGCAGGGGGCCGGTGAGCAGGGCGCCGGTGAGCAGGGCGCCGGTGAGCAGGGCGCCGATGAGCAGGACGAGGGGTTCATCGGCCTGTGGCGGACGGGTCCGGCGCCGGCCGGCCCGGCGCAGGGACGTCCGTGGACGGGGGCGGGCACGTGATTCTCGATCCGATCGGCCGCGACGAGGCCCGCGAGATGGCCCGCCGCGAGCTGGAGAAGCAGGTCTACCAGCGCGACAAGCCGTCCTGGCTGGAGCGGGCCTGGGACGACTTCGCCGAGTGGCTGGGCCATCTGTTCCAGAAGGCGCCCGCCCCGGAGTCGCAGGGCAGCGGCGGCGGGTGGACGTCCGTCGCCATCGTCGTCGCCATCGTGCTGGTCGCGGTCGCGCTGGTGGTGTGGCTGATGCGGGGACGCCGGAACCCCCGCTCCCGGAAGGACCCGCTGCTGGAGGACGCGCCGTCCACGGCGCTCGACCACCGGGAGGCGGCGGAGCGGCACGCCGAGGCCGGGCAGTGGGCCGAGGCGATCCGCGAGCGGCTGCGCGCCATCGCCCGCGATCTCGAAGAGCGGGCGGTGCTGTCGGCGCGGCCCGGCCGGACCGCCGACGAGCTGGCCGCCGAGGCGGGCGAGGCGGTGCCGGAGCTCGCCGGCGAGCTGGCCGCGGGCGTGCGGATCTTCGACGACGTCTGGTACGGGGACCGCCCCGGCACCCCCGAGGGGTACGCGCGGATGAAGGAGCTGGACGAGCGGCTGCGGGCGGCGCGGCCGAAGCCGCTGGAGACCGACGACCTCACCCTCGCCGGAAGCGGCGACGAAGGGGGGCCGCGATGGTGACGGCGTCCCCGCCGCGCGGGGGAGCCCCCGCAGCGGAGGCGTCCGCCCGGCAGGTCGCGGGGCGCCGCTGGCGGTCGGCGCGCGGCGTCGTCGCGGCGGTCCTGGCGATGATCGTGATCGCGGTGGCGCTGGCCGCGCTGCGTCCCTCCGCGGGGGCCGAGGCGCTCGACCCGGAGTCGCCGAAGCAGGACGGCAGCCGGGCGCTCGCGGAGATCCTGCGCCGGCACGGCACGCCGGTGACGGTGGCCCGGAGCACCGGCGACGCCATCGGCGCGGCCGGGCCCGGCGCGGTCCTGGTGGTGACCCGCACGGAGCGGCTCACCGAGGAGGACCTCGCCCGGCTGAGCGGCGTCCCGGCGGACGTGCTGCTCGTCCGGCCGACGTCGTTCGCGCTGGAGGCGTTCGCCCCGCAGGTGCGCAGGCGGGGCCCGTCGTTCGAGGAGACCGCCGAGCCGGGCTGCAATCTGCCCGTGGCGTCGCTCGCGGGGGCGGTCGACTTCCACGAGTCGGAGACCTACGAGGTCGCGGGCGCGGGCACGGCCTGCTACCGGACCGGCTCCGGGGACGCGAGGCTCGTCCAGGTCGGCACCGGCACGCACACCGTGACGGTGCTCGGCTCGACGGCCCCGCTGACGAACCGGCGGCTCACCGAGGAGGGCAACGCGGCCCTCGGCATGAACCTGGCCGGGGCGGGCGCCTCGGCGGTCTGGCTCGCCCCGGGCCTGCCGAAGGCGGGCTCCGGCGCGGGCCAGCGGTCGCTCGGCGATCTGCTGCCGTTCGGGGTGAAGCTGCTCGTCCTCCAGCTGCTCGTCGCGGTGCTGCTGGTGGCCCTGTGGCGGGCCCGCCGCCTCGGCCCGGTCGTGGCGGAGGCGCTGCCCGTCGTCGTCCGGTCCGCCGAGACCGTCGAGGGCCTCGCCCGCCTCTACCGCGCGGGCCGCGCCCGCGACCGGGCCTCGGACGCGCTGCGCTCCGGCGCCCGCGAACGGCTCGTCCCGCTCCTCGGACTCCCCCGCAGCAGCGCGCAGGATCCCTCCGCCGCGCGGGAGATCGTCACGGCGGTCGCCCGCCGCACGACGTACGACGAGGCGTACGTCGGAGCGGCCCTGTACGGTCCCGAACCCTTGGACGACGCCGGGCTGATCGCCCTCACCGACGTCCTCGACGACCTGGAAAGGCAGGTACGCCAGTCGTGAACCCCCCTGTAGAGCTCGGGAAGGACGACGTGCCCGGCGGCGCGGGGCCGGGCACGATCCCCGAGGACGCCCGGCGCCAGGCCGAGACGGCCCGCGCGGCGCTCACGGCCCTGCGCAGTGAGGTCGCCAAGACGGTCGTCGGCCAGGACTCCGTGGTGACCGGGCTGGTGATCGCGCTGCTCTGCCGCGGCCACGTGCTGCTGGAGGGCGTTCCCGGCACGGCCAAGACGCTGCTGATCAAGACGCTGTCGCGGGCCCTCGACCTGGACTTCAAGCGCGTCCAGTTCACCCCCGACCTGATGCCCGGCGACGTGACCGGCTCGCTGGTGTACGACAACCGGACGGCGGAGTTCGACTTCCGCGAGGGACCGGTCTTCACCAACCTCCTGCTCGCCGACGAGATCAACCGGACGCCCCCCAAGACGCAGGCCTCCCTCCTGGAGGCCATGGAGGAGCGCCAGGTCTCGGTGGAGGGCACCGCGCGCCCCCTGCCCGACCCGTTCGTGGTGTGCGCGACGCAGAACCCGATCGAGTACGAGGGGACCTATCCCCTGCCCGAGGCCCAGCTCGACCGGTTCCTGGTCAAGCTGACGGTGCCCGTCCCCACGCGGGACGAGGAGATCTCCATGCTCCAGCGGCACGCCTCCGGGTTCGACCCCCGCGACCTGTCCGAGGTGAAGCCCGTCGCGGGAGCGGCCGAGCTGGCCGCCGGGCAGGCCGCCGTGAGGACCGTGCACCTGGACCCCAAGGTCGCCGCCTACGTCGTGGACCTGTGCAGGGCCACCCGGCAGTCCCCGTCCCTCCAGCTCGGCGTGTCGCCGCGCGGTGCGACGGCGCTGCTGGCGACGTCCCGCGCGTGGGCGTGGCTGTCGGGCCGCGACTACGTCACGCCGGACGACGTGAAGGCGCTGGCCAGGCCCACGCTGCGGCACCGCGTCCAGCTGCGTCCCGAGGCGGAACTGGAGGGCGCGACCGCCGACGGCGTGCTGGAGGGCATCCTCGCCCACGTCCCCGCCCCGCGCTGATGGCGCTGACCGGGCGCCTCGGGCTGCTGGCCCTCCTCGGCGCGATCGTCCCGCTGTTCGCGCCGAGCTGGTGGACGCTCTTCGCGGTCTGGGGCGTCCTGCTGCTCGGCGTCGCCGCCGACCTCGCCCTGGCGGGGAACGTGCGGGCCCTGCGCTTCCACCGCGACGGCGACACCAACGTGCGCCTCGGCGAGACGGCCCAGGTGTCGCTGATCGTGGAGAACCTCGGCCGGCGGCGCCTCAAGGCCCGGCTGCGGGACGTGTGGCCGCCGAGCGCGGGCGCCACGCCCCGCATGGTGAAGGTGGACGTGCCCGCCGGGGAGCGGCGCCGCGTCGAGATGACGTTGACGCCGACCCGCCGCGGCGACCGGAAGGCCGTCACGGTCGCCGTCCGCTCGGTGGGGCCGCTCGGGCTGGCCGCGCGGCAGCTCTCGCGTTCCGCGCCCTGGACCGTCCGGGCGCTGCCCGCGTTCCCGTCCCGCCGCCACCTGCCCGCCAAGCTCGCCCGGCTGCGGGAGCTGACGGGCGCGCACGTCGCGCTGATCCGCGGGCAGGGCACCGAGTTCGACTCCCTGCGCGAGTACGTGGACGGCGACGACGTCCGGTCCATCGACTGGCGCGCCACGGCGCGGCGCGGCGACGTGGTCGTGCGGACCTGGCGCCCCGAACGCGACCGCCGCATCTACCTCGTCCTCGACACCGGCCGCACGTCCGCGGGCCGCGTCGGCGACGTCCCCCGGCTCGACTGCTCGATGGACGCTGCGCTGCTGCTCGGCGCCCTGGCGTCCCGCGCCGGCGACCGCGTCGACCTGCTCGCCTACGACCGCCGGGTCCGCGCCCGCGTCGAGGGCGCGTCCCGCACCGACCTGCTGCCCGCGATGGTGCACGCCCTCGCGCCGCTGGACCCCGAGCTGCTCGAATGCGACGCCGCCGGGATGGTGTCCACGCTGATGGCGCGCGTCCGGCAGCGGTGCCTCGTGGTGCTACTCACCGAGCTGAACACTGCCGCGATCGAGGAGGGCCTGCTGCCGCTGCTGCCGCAGCTCACCGCCCGGCACCTCGTCATGATCGCCGCGGTGTCGGACCCGCGGGTGGCGGAGATGGCGGAGGGCCGCGGCGACCTCGCGACCGTCTACGACGCCGCCGCCGCCGAACGCGCGAGAGCCGAACGCCGCCGCCTGACCGCCGAGCTGAGAGGCCACGGCGTGGAGGTGGTGGACGCCCCGCCCGCGGAGATAGCCCCGGCCCTGGCCGACGCCTACCTGGCCCTGAAAGCCGCAGGAAGGCTGTAGAGCGTTCTGTGTCCGGTCAACCGGACACAGGAACGAGGTCGGGGTGGAGGTCGGTGTCGCCGGTTTCGCCTTGGCGGACGGCGCGGCGGCCCAGGACGATCACGTAGGTGAGGAAGGCGGCCTCGGCGATGACGCCGATGGTGATGCGCAGCCACGTGATGTGCACCCAGCCGGTCACGAAGCCCTCGATGAGGCCGGACACGAGGAGCACCGCGATGAGGCCGAGGGCGATGCTGACTGCGGCGCGGCCCTCCTCGGCCAGGGCCTGGCCGCGGCGGCGCGGGCCCGGGTCGACGATCGTCCAGCCGAGCTTGAGGCCGCCGGCGCAGGCGAGGTAGACGGCGGTGAGCTCCAGCAGGCCGTGCGGGAGGATCAGCCCGAAGAACACGTCGCCCTTGCCGTAGGCGAACATGAGGCCGCCGCTGATTCCGAGGTTGACCTGGTTCAGCAGCAGGACGTACACGGTCGGGACGCCGAGGAGGATCCCGAAGATGAGCGCGGTCGCCGACACCCAGGCGTTGTTGACCCACACCTTGAACGCGAACGAGGCCGCGGAGTGCTCGGTGTAGTAGTTGGCGAAGTCGTGCTCGACGAGTTCGCGGATCTCGTCGGGCGTCCCGATGGTCGCCTGGACGTCGGGGCTGTGCACGACCCAGATGGCCAGGGCGAGCGACAGCAGGTTGCCGAGGACGGCGCCGCCGAGCCACCACCACCGCATCCGGTACGCGGCCGCCGGGAACGACACGGTCGCGAAGCGGGTGACGTCGCGCCAGAGAGGCGCCTGGGCGCCGCCCACCGCGGCCCTGCCGCGCGCCACGAGCGACGACAGCCGTCCCACGAGCTGCGGGTCGGGCGAGCTGGAGCGGACGACCGACAGGTGCGTCGCCGTGCGCTGGTAGAGATCGACCAGTTCGTCGGCTTCCGCGCCGGTCAGCCTGCGGCCGCGGTTGATGAGCCGTTCGAGGCGCAGCCATTCGGCGTTGTGCGCGGCCACGTAGGCGTCGACGTCCACCCGGCGAGACTAACGCCTCGGCCCGCCGAACCGGCACAATGGGCAATCCGCCCGCATCGGAGGACAGGACATGGCCGATCTCGTCACCGGCGAGGCCGTCGCGCTCGACATCCGGGTCGCGCGGCTGGCCAGCCGTGCCTGCGCCGTCCTTCTCGACCTGCTCCTGCAGCTGGTGCTGCTGAACATCGTCGTCTACGTCACGGCGATGACCTCGCTGGTGGCCGACGACGCCTGGACGGTGGGGCTGACGCTGCTCGGCGTCGTCGCGGTGATCGTCGGTTATCCGTGCGCGTTCGAGACGCTGTCGCGGGGGCGGACGCTGGGCAAGATGGCCGTCGGGCTCCGCGTCGTCGGCGACGACGGCGGGCCGGTGCGGTTCCGGCAGGCGCTGGTGCGGGCGCTGGCCGGGTTCGTCGAGTTCTGGGTGTTCTACGGCTCGCCCGCGCTGATCACGTCGTTCTGCAACCGGCGCGGCAAGCGGCTCGGCGACCTGTTCGCCGGGACGATCGTCATCCAGGAGCGGGTGCCCGCGTCGGCCCTGCTGGGGCCCGTCGCGGTGATGCCGCCGCAGCTCGCCTGGTGGGCGCGGAACCTGGAGCTGTCCATGCTGTCGGACGAGCTGGCGATGACGGCCCGGCAGTACCTGTCGCGGTTCTGGGAGCTGCTCCCGGAGGTCCGCGACTCGCTGGGGCAGCGGATCGCCTCGCAGGTCGTCGCGGTGGTGAGCCCGCCACCGCCGCCGGGGGTGCGGCCCGAGATCCTGCTGTCGGCCGTTCTCGCGGAGCGCCGCCACCGCGAGGAGCTACGGCTCGCCGAGCGCCGGGCGCGCCGGATGCGCCGGCTCGGGCTTCCCGCGTGGGGCACCGCGCCCGCGCCCGTGCCCGTTCCGGCGATGGCGATGGCGGGGCCCGCGCCGTACGGCCCGCCGCCGCAGGGGCCTCCCGCGCCGCCGCCGTTCAGCGCCCCTCAGCCGGGGCAGCCGCGGTTCCTCCCGCCGAACGACTACGGCGCCGGGCCGTACCAGAACGTGCTGAACGCGCCCCGGCCGCCCGCGCCGTATCCGGCGGGGCCCGGCGGGCCGCCGCCGCAGGGCCCGCATCCGGGCTACTGACAAGATTGTCAATAGCGGCTCCGGCTCCTAGAATCCGAAGAAATTTCAGATTCAGGAGGCGGCATGCGCGTCCGTACTGCCCTCGGCCGGGTCGCCCTCGCGGCGCTCACCCTGACCCCGCCGGCGCTGGCCGCGGCGCCCGCGCGCGCGGAGACGGCGCCGCTTCCCGCCATCACCGACGACCGGGGCAGGACGCTCCTCCTGCACGGCCTCAACACCGCGGGCAGCGCCAAGGGGCCGGGCGGGCTGCCGTGGGTGAAGCGGGAGGACGTCGTCCGGGAGGCTCGCGAGCTTGGCACGAACTCCGTCCGGTACCTGGTCCAGTGGAAGAACGTGGAGCCGGAACCCGGTCGCTACGACGACGCGTACCTGGACGACGTCGCCGAACGTGTCGCCTGGTACGGCGACCAGGGCATGCACGTCGTCCTCGACATGCACCAGGACATCTACGGGCCGTCCGCTTGCGCGGGCTCCGGTAACGGCGCCCCCGCCTGGGCCACCTTCACCGACGGGCTGCCCTGCACGCCGCAGGACCCATGGGTGCTGACGTATCTCCAGCCCGGCATCCTTCGCGCCTACGACAACTTCTGGAACAACACCGGCAAGCACCCGGAACTGATGCGGCGCTACACCGCGATGTGGCAGCACGTCGCGCGACGCTTCTCACGCGTCCCGGCCGTCCTGGGCTACGACCTGATGAACGAGCCCTTCGGCGGGACGCGCCAGTTCGGCTTCTTCGAGGGCCCGATCCTGACGCCCTTCTACCAGGGCATCGTCAATGCGATCCGCAGGGTGGACGGCGACAACTGGGTGTTCGTCGAGCCGCAGGCGCTCGGCCCGAACGAAGGCGCGGAAACCTCCCTGGACACTGTCCGGGACCCGCGCCCCGGCGACCCCCGGATCGTTCTGGCGCCGCACTTCTATCCGGGTGGCGTCGACCTGGGCGGCTCCTACGACGGCGTGGCGAAGATGCTCGTCCAGGCGCAGTTCACGCTCTGGAAGCGGAACATGCCCGCCGCCGCACGGCGCATGAACGCGCCGATGTGGCTGGGCGAGGTCGGCGGCATGGGCCAGGACGCTCCAGGCGCCGCCGACTTCACCGGCGACTGGCTCTCGATGGCCGACGAACTCGGCATCGGCTGGGCGTACTGGTCGAACGACCCCGGCTCGTCTGGAATCACCGACGGCGAAGGCAAGCCGACCCTCTTCGCGAGGCTGCTCGCCCGGCCCTACCCGCGCGCGGTCGCCGGCACCCTCACGAAGGTCGCCCATGCATCGGGCACGCTCACCGTGACGTGGCGGAACAAGACCGGCGTGTCGGGCCCCACGGAGATCTGGTTCCCGTCCGCCCCGAAGGTCACCTCGTCCGACCCGGACGGGACGTGGCGGACCTCCTGGGACGCGACGCGCCACGTCCTGTCGGTGTGGGCCGACCCCGGCACGCCGTCCCACACCGTCACGGTGAGGCCCTAGCCCGGAAGCGAGCGCAGCTTCTCGGTCAGCGTCGGGCGCAGCTTCTTCAGGCACAGCACCGGCCGGAAGGCGCCCTCGCTGGTCATGTAGCTGGTGGCCTCGGCCGGGCACTCCTTCGTCGTGGCCACCCTGCCGACGACCTTCGCTATGGCGTCGCTGGACTCGCACTGGGCCTTGTCCAGGTCACCGATGTTGAACGAGGGGTCCTTGATGCAGTCGCCCGGGGACAGCACGCCGCCGCCCGCGCCCAGGCACAGCACCGGGTCGGCCGCGTTCCCGCCGCCGAAGGACCGCAGCTTCATCGTCTCCAGCGTCTTCGCCGGGCACGCGCTCTCCGCGCCGACGCGCGCGATCACCTTGCCGTACCAGTCCGGCTTGGAGCAGGGCTGCTCCTTGCCGAAGCCGATGGAGCCGCTGCTCACGCAGTCGCCCGCCGCGAGGAACGCCCCGCCCGCGCCCGGGTCGCCGGGATGCGAGCCCTTGAGGTTGCGCACGCAGGCCTCGTAGTAGGTCTTCTCTTCCTTCTTCTCGCGGACGTTCGTGAAGCCGTCCGTGCCGCTCGGGCAGTCGGGCTCGGCACGCGAGCCGAACTGGAAGGCCGACGCCTCCTTCTTGCCGACGACCTTCAGCACCTTGGCCTTCGCCTTGGCGTCGTCGCAGCTCACCCGGAGGCTCGGCGGGATCCTCTTGCCGTCGTCCAGTCCGAACCCGGTGTCCACGCACTGCTCGGCCTTCACCGGGCCGGTCGGCGCGCCCGTCCCGTGGAGCGCCAGGAAGGCCACGCCCGCCAGCACGACCACGCCGGCGACCGCCACGGCCGCCCACACGATCGGCGAGGGGCGCTTCGCCGGCGGCGGCCCCGGCGGCCCCGCGGGCGGGAACGGGCCGCCCATCGGCGGGCCCGGCATCGGCGGCCGGCCCGGCCCCTGCCCTTGCGTCGGCCCCTGCCCCTGGCCCTGCCCCTCCGGAACCTGCCCGTACACGCCGCAACCCCCCATACCTGATCTTGTCGGACGAGTACGAGAAGATACCGCACGCCAGGTCAGGGCAGGTTAGGCGGGGATTCCAGGGCGGTGAGCTCGATCCCGGGCGCGGCCAGCACGACGTCCCCGGCAAGGTGCACCGCTTCGACCTCGCCCGTGGACAGATCGGTGACCTCGTACTCCGACACGGGCAGCGGCTCGGTCTCCGTCTCGTAAGAGGACGTCCCCACCAGCCGCCAGCGCCACGGCGCCGTCAGCGCCGACAGCGACGCCCCGCTCAACCGGACGAGGCGGACGTCGGTCTGCGCGCCCTCGTCCAACTCCAGGGAACGGGCGACCGCGACCAGGAAACCCGGCGACTCGTGAAGGAATCCCGACGCCCGCTCGCTGTGCTCGGCGCCCGTCTCACCGGCCGCGCGCACCCAGGCCAGCCCGCGGCCGGTCACGCCGCCGCGCACCCACCAGCCAGGCGTGACGACCTCGACGCGGATCTGGCGCCAGCGCGCGTCCACGACGAGGTCCACGCGGACGCCGTCGGAGCGCGTGGAGGCGTACCGCCACCCGACGGGCCCGGGCGCGCACTGGAAGCGCTCCTCAAGCCCCCCGTCGAGGTGCAGGTACGTCCCGGCGGGCACGGGTCACGACCCGATACGCCAGGAGTGCAGGTAGTCCTCCTGGTCCGGGGTCAGCAGGTCGATGGAGACCGACATCGAGGCCAGCTTGAGCCGCGCGACCTCCGTGTCGATCTCCTTCGGCACATCGTGGACGGCCGGGGACAGCGACGCGTGGGACGTGGCGAGCCACGCGCACGTGAGGGCCTGGTCGGCGAACGACATGTCCATCACGGCCGCCGGATGCCCCTCCGCGGCGGCCAGATTGACCAGACGGCCCTCCGCGAGCAGCACCAGGCGCCGCCCGTCGGCCAGCACGTACTCGTCCGTCTGCGGCCGGACCCCGCGGTGCACCTCCACGGCCATGTCGCTGAGGGCCCGCACGTCGATCTCGACGTCGAAGTGCCCGGAGTTCGCGAGGATGGCCCCGTCCTTCATCACGGCGAGGTGGCCGGCGTTCACGACGTCGCGGTTCCCGGTGACCGTGATGAAGACGTCGCCCTCCACGGCCGCCTCGGCCATCGGCCGGACGGCGAACCCCTGCATGGTCGCGTCCAGCGCCTTCACCGGATCGATCTCGGTGACGACGACGCGCGCCCCGAGGCCCCGCGCCCGCTCGGCGAGGCCGCGGCCGCAGTAGCCGAAGCCCGCGACGACCACGGTCTTGCCGGCCAGCAGCGTGTTGGTCGCGCGCACGATCCCGTCGAGCGTCGACTGGCCCGTCCCGTACCGGTTGTCGAACATGTGCTTGGTGTCGGTGTCGTTCACCGCCACGACGGGGAACCTCAACGCGCCCTCGCGGGCCATCTGGTGCAGCCGGATGACGCCCGTCGTCGTCTGCTCGCACCCCGCCTTCACGGTGCCGAGCAGATCCGTCCGGTCGGTGTGCAGGGTGTTGACCAGGTCGCACCCGTCGTCCAGGACGAAGTCGGGTTCGGTCTCCAGTGCCTGGTGGATGTGCGCGTAGTACCCCTCGCGGTCGGTGCCCGCGCGCGCGAACACCTCGGCCCCGTACTCCTCCACGAGGGCCGCGGCGGTGTCGTCCTGCGTCGACAGCGGATTGGACGCCGCCAGCGCCACGCTCGCACCGCCCGCCTGGAGGGTGCGGATGAGCCCGGCGGTCTCGGTCGTGATGTGCATGCACGCCGCGACCTTCACCCCGTCCAGCGGCCGCTCGGCGGCGAACCGCTCCCGGATCTGCCGCAGCACCGGCATGCTCCGATCCGCCCACTCGATCCGCTTGACGCCCTCAAACGCCAACGACCGATCCGCAATATCGCTCATCAACACCCTCTAGAAGTAACTGCCGGACGGGATCCCCCGCCCGGCAGCGTCAAGCACGTCCACTTCCCTCCGGTGCCCAGCGATCGCCATGTCACGACGACCTCAGCCACCACCGCCACCCCGCGACGACCTCAATGGTTGCGATCGCGTCCGAAGGCAGGTCCGAGCGGAGCGAGAACCTGATCGCGCAGCGAGCCGCAAGGCGAGACGGAGCGATGCCAGCGATCGCCCGCGTTTATCGACGATGGAGGGCCGCCAGGCCCGAAGGAGGAGAGAAACGCAATCAGTAACGGTAGTGGTCGGGCTTGTAGGGGCCTTCGACGTGGACGCCGATGTAGGCGGCCTGCTCCTTGGTGAGCTCGGTGAGCTTGACGCCGAGGGCGTCGAGGTGGAGGCGGGCGACCTTCTCGTCCAGGTGCTTGGGCAGGACGTAGACGCCGATCGGGTACTCGTCGGTCTTGGTGAAGAGCTCGATCTGCGCGATGACCTGGTTCGTGAAGGAGTTGGACATCACGAAGGACGGGTGGCCGGTGGCGCAGCCGAGGTTCATCAGGCGGCCCTCGGCGAGGACGATGATGGAGTGGCCGTCGGCGAAGCGCCACTCGTGCACCTGCGGCTTGATCTCGATCTTCTCGATGCCCGGGGTCTTGGCGAGCCCGGCCATGTCGATCTCGTTGTCGAAGTGCCCGATGTTGGACACGATCGCCTGGTGCTTCATCCGGCCCATGTGCTCGGCCGTGATGATGTTGAAGTTGCCGGTGGTGGTGACGAAGATGTCGGCGATGTCGACCACGTCGTCCAGGGTGGTGACCTGGAACCCGTCCATCGCGGCCTGCAGCGCGCAGATGGGGTCGATCTCGGTGACGATGACGCGGGCGCCCTGGCCGCGCAGCGCGTCGGCGCAGCCCTTGCCCACGTCGCCGTAGCCGCAGACGACGGCGACCTTGCCGCCGATCAGCACGTCGGTGGCGCGGTTGAGGCCGTCGATGACCGAGTGGCGGCAGCCGTACTTGTTGTCGAACTTCGACTTGGTGACCGAGTCGTTGACGTTGATCGCCGGGAACGCGAGGGTGCCGGCCTTCGCCATCTCGTAGAGGCGGTGGACGCCGGTGGTGGTCTCCTCGGTGACGCCCTTGATCGCGGCGGCGGCCTCGGTCCAGCGGCCGGGCTTCTCGGCGATCGTGCGGCGGAGGGTGTCGAGGATGATGCCCCACTCCTCGGGGTCGTCCTCGGTGGCGGCCGGCACGGCGCCCGCCTTCTCGTACTCGGCGCCCTTGTGGACGAGGAGCGTCGCGTCGCCGCCGTCGTCGAGGATCATGTTGGGGCCGGTGCCGTCCGGCCACTGCAGGGCCTGGTCGGTGCACCACCAGTACTCTTCGAGCGTCTCGCCCTTCCACGCGAACACCGGGACGCCCTTCGGGTCGTCGACGGTGCCCTCCTTGCCGACGACGACCGCGGCGGCGGCGTGGTCCTGCGTGGAGAAGATGTTGCAGGACACCCAGCGGACGTCGGCGCCGAGCTCGACCAGCGTCTCGATCAGCACGGCCGTCTGGATCGTCATGTGCAGCGAGCCCATGATCTTGGCGCCGCGCAGCGGCTTGGCGGCGGAGTACTCCTCGCGCACCGCCATCAGGCCCGGCATCTCGTGCTCGGCGAGCCGGATCTCCCGGCGCCCGAAGTCGGCCAGCGACAGGTCGGCGACCTTGTAGTCCATGCTTTCGTTGCTCCCTTGGTCATGTGCGCGCCGTCGGGTACGCGAGGTCGTGACGGGCGAGTGCACGGCCGCGTCAACGGGGGCGAGTCTACGGGCGGCGACCGCCCGAAGGCACGGTCGAGGGCGACTTCCTGACACTGATTTGTCAGAATTGGCCCATGCGTATCACGGAGGCCGCCCGGCGGCTCGGCACCTCGCCCCGGATGCTCCGCTACCGCGAGGCCCTCGGCCTGCTGCCCGTCACCCGCGAGACCGCCCTCACCAGGTCCGGGGGCGGCCACCGCCGCTTCGGGGACGCCGAACTGCGCGCGGTCGCGCTGGCGCTGGCCCTGGAGAAGCGCTACGACATCGGCCCCACCGAACTGGCCTTCGGCCTCAGAGTCCTGGCCGAACCCCAGGTCCAGGCCCACGTCCGCGAACTGGGCGAACGCATAGGCCGCCTCTCCGCCCCGCCCACCCGAGCCCTGGACTTCGAAAAGGAAAAGGCCCTACGCCTCCTCCGCCGCCGCTAGTTCATTGCGTTCCTCTCCTCCTTCGGGCCTGGCGGCCCTCCATCGTCGAGAAACGCGGGCGATCGCCAGCATCGCTCCGACTCGCCCAGAGGCTCACTGCGCGATCAGGTTCTCGCGAGCTCGAACCTGCCTTCGGACGCGATCGCGACCTTGAGGTCGTTGCGTGGTTGCTGGGAAGGGGAGTCAGCTCCCGCCTTCTCCCGGGACTACTACGCCGGATTCGTAGGCGAGCATGACCGCCTGGGCGCGGTCGCGGAGGCCGAGTTTGGTGAAGACGCGCGCCACGTGCGTCTTCACCGTGTGCTCGCTGACGAAGAGGCGCTGTGCGATCTCGCCGTTGGAGAGCCCGCCCGCGATGAGGACGAGCACCTCGCTCTCGCGGGCGGTCAGCGTCGACAGCTCCGACGGCGCCTGCGGGCGGTTGCGCCGCTGCTTGGTGAACTCGCGGATGAGCCGTCCCGTGACCTGCGGGGCCAGCAGGGAGTCGCCGCGCGCCACCACCCGGACCGCCGAGACCAGCTCCTCCGCGGTCGCGTCCTTCAGCAGGAAGCCGCTGGCGCCGACGGCGAGCGCGTCGTAGACGTACTCGTCCACGTCGAACGTGGTGAGCACCAGGACCCGGACGTCCTCCGAGCCGGGCAGCGCGAGGATGCGGCGGGTGGCCTCGATGCCGTCCATGCCGGGCATCCGGATGTCCATCACGACGACGTCCGGGCGGCGGCGCTCGGCGAGCGCGACGGCCTCGCGGCCGTCGCCGGCCTCGCCGATCACGGTGATGTCGTCCTGGGCGGCGAGCAGGGCGGCGAACCCGGCCCGCACGATCGTCTGGTCGTCGACGATCATCACGTTGATCACAGCGGCCGTCCCTGGGGCGGGGGGACGACAGGGTCAGGAGCGGCCGGGCGGCGCCTGCGAACCGTGTCCACGGATGGAATTCCCCTCACTCGTCACCGGAAGCTCGGCCTCCACCAGGAACCCGCCCTGCGTGGCCGGGCCGGCGGAGAACCGCCCGCCCAGCATGGTCGCACGTTCCCGCATCCCCACGAGGCCGTGTCCGCCAGCTGATCCGGACGTCTCCAGGCGAGTGCGCCCGGGGTCCGCCGGGGCCGGGCCCGCGGGGCCCGCCTCACCTGTACGGGGGCCGGGATCGCGGGGGTTCAGGACCTGGGTGGCCGCGGAGGCGCCGCTGTCCTGGACGCGGACCGCGAGCCGGTCGGGCAGGAACGTCAGGTCGACGCGGACGCCGGCGCCGGGCGCGTGCCGCCGCGCGTTGGTCAGCGCCTCCTGGACGATCCGGTACGCCGACAGCTCCACCGTGGTGGACAGGGCGCGCGGGTCGCCGTGCACGTTGAGGTCGACGTGGCCGCCGGCGCCGCGGTGCTGGTCGATCAGGTCGGGGAGCCGGTCGAGGCGCGGCTGCGGGGAGTTCGCCGCCTCCGGTTCGGGGGTGGCGTCGGCGCGCAGCACGCTGAGCAGCCGCCGCATCTCCACCAGCGCCTCCCGGGCCGTCTTGGCGATCTCGGTGTAGCCGGCGCGGGCCTCGGGCGAGAGGCTGTCCATCGTGTACGGGGCCGTCTCCGCCTGCACAGCGATCATGGAGACGGAGTGCGCGACGACGTCGTGCAGCTCCCGGGCGATGCGGGCGCGCTCCCGCATGACGGCCTGCTCCCGCTGGACGGCGGTGAGCCGGGTGAGGGTCTCGTTGGTGCGCTCGGCGGCCTCGGCCTCCGTCCGGCCCGCGGACTCCACGACGCGCCGCGCGTCCCCGAGCCCGATGGCGGCGAGGACCGCGACGATCGGCGCCGGCCAGGGGATGTCGTCGAGCGTGC
Organism: Actinomadura sp. NPDC048021; assembly: GCF_040653135.1. Lineage (NCBI taxonomy): Bacteria > Bacillati > Actinomycetota > Actinomycetes > Streptosporangiales > Thermomonosporaceae > Actinomadura > Actinomadura sp. NPDC048021. The sequence continues at coordinate 75,301 of NZ_JBEZJQ010000005.1, read as the reverse complement.
CGGTCGCGAGGTAGACGACCCCGAGGGCGGCGACGCTGCCGACCGCGAGGACGCCGGTGGACTGGCGGGGCAGCCGCCGTCCCAGCGCGTACAGCGTGTAGAGGGCCGCGAAGCTGGTCGTGACCAGCAGGATCTGCCCGGTGAGCAGGCTCGCGGCGACCGCGCTGAGCACGACCGCGGCGACGGCGCGCAGGTTCTCCCGGCGCCACACCAGCGGGAACGTCGCCGCGACCGCGAACCCGCCCGCCAGGCTGAGCGGGGAGTCGACGCGCGGCGCCAGCTCCGCCAGCGCCGCGATCGTCAGCGCGAGGCCGGTCAGCGGCGCGAAGTACCAGGCCGACACGACCTCCCGCCACGTGTTGATCCAGCGGGGCAGCGGCGCCGTGTGCCCGGGCGCGGCGCCGGGACCGCCCCCCGCGCCGCCGTTCAGCCGGGCGCCGAGCCTGACCGCGAGCGGCCGCAGGAGCGTGCCGACGCCGGTGAGGATCCACAGCAGCAGTTGCCCGACCCCCGCAACGATGCGGCCGGACAGCCGCCACGCGTGGTGCGCGACGGCTGGGCCGAACCCCGCGGGGTCGGGTCCGGTCCGGGCCTTGTCATCGGTGGTCACCCCTCAATACTGACCGCTGAGGCGGGCCACGGCCTCACCGTGCGGGTGTATGCCGATCGCGGGAGTCCGCCTGGAGTACCAGCCGCGTTCCCTCCTTGAGGGGGACGTGCGGAGGAGTGCCGCGAACGTAGTGTCTTAACCGTGACCGCGACGGTGGCGTCGCCGACGTAGGGGGTTCGGCGGGGCCGCCGCGGTCACACCAGAACCGCCCGGTTTCAGGGGTCCGGGCGGGGAGGCATGGGAAAGCACCTCGCCGGACGGACGCGGCTCGCCTCCTCGGAGGCACTCGCCGGTCTCGCCTGGGCTGGGGTTCGGCCGGCGCCTGCGGCGGCCGCCCGGCGAGGAGTCCCGTGCCCGGCGCGGCCCGTGGAGCGGGCCGCGCGGAGCGTCGAGATCAGGACGACGCGGGCGTCTCCGGCTGAGCCTCCGCCGCGTGCGCGCGGGACGGCTCGTCCAGCGCCGGCTCCAGGTAGATGAGCTTCGCCTCCGGGATCTGCGCCCGGACCCTCGCCTCCGCCGCGTCGATCCCGCGGGCCACGTCGGCCGCCGTGTCGTCGTGGTTGACGGCGATCTTCGCGGCGATGAGCAGCTCGTCCGGGCCCATGTACTCGGTCCTGATGTGGATGAGGTGGTCGACCTCGTCCACCGACTCCAGCGCCTCGATGATCCGCCGCTCGGTCTGCGGGTCGACGCCCTCGCCGATCAGCAGGCTCTTGGTCTCGATCGCCAGGATCGTCGCGACCGCGCCGAGCAGCAGCCCGATCGCCACGGTGCCGACGCCGTCCCAGACGCCGTCGCCGGTGGCCACGGCCATGGAGACGCCGAGCAGGGCGAGGATCAGGCCGACGAGGGCGGCGAGGTCCTCCAGCAGCACCACCGGCAGCTCGGGGGCCTTGGCGCGGCGGATGAACGCCCACCAGGACTGCTCGCCGCGGACCTCGTTCGACTCCTTGATCGCCGTGCGGAACGAGAACGACTCCAGCACGATCGCGATGATCAGCACCGCGAACGCCCAGATCGGGGACTTGACCTCCTCCGGGTGGGAGATCTTGTGGTAGCCCTCGTAGAGCGAGAAGGCGGAGCCGACGGTGAACAGGACGACCGCGACCACGAACGCGTAGAAGTAGCGTTCGCGCCCGTACCCGAAGGGGTGCTGGGGGGTCCGGTCGCGTTCGGACCGCTTGCGGCCGAGCAGCAGCAGCCCCTGGTTCCCGGAGTCGGCCACCGAGTGGATCGACTCGGCCAGCATCGACGACGAACCCGTGAACGCGAACGCGACGGCCTTCGACGCCGCGATCCCGAGGTTGGCGGCCAACGCGGCGACGATGGCCTTCGTTCCACCCTCAGCACTCATCTACGCAATCCTCGCTCTGAGCTCTTGAACGGCAGGCTCGGACGCGGGGTCCACGCCGAGCGCGATAGCCAAGTAAACCGTGACATAGTCGGCCAGCGCGATCAGCGACGCGATCCTCTCCAGCGGATGGTCGCCCTCCGCCCGCATCTCGGTGACCGCCACGCCCCTGTCGCGGGCCAGCGCGGCGGCCGCCTCGGCCCGCCCGCGCGCCCGCGGGTGCTCCCCCGCGTCCCGCAGGGAGACCAGGTGCAGGCCGTGCTCCGGTTCGTCCAGCCGGTCGCGGAAGAAGTCGTCGGTGTCGGCCGGGGAGCCGGCCCGCGCGAAGAAGCCGTCGAACACCGCGACCTGGTTCCGGCCGGCCTCCGGGAGCTCCCCGAAGATCGCCGGGTACTTGGCGTTCTCGTTGAGCTGGCAGCACATCCGGTACGCCGCCGCGACGGACGGCTCGGACGCGCCCCACACGAGCGGCACGTCGCCCGCCAGGTCGAGCGCGAGGCGCTTGGCGGGGTTGACGAACGGCTCGCTGGACGGGCGGCACCGGTGCGCGACGTCCTCCAGGAGCGACGCCGTGGACTCCAGCACCGCGTCGGGGACGTCGGCCAGCCGCAGCGCCCGCGCCGCCAGGAGCAGGGGGACCGTCAGGCCCCACAGCGTGGAGCGCGGCCGCCCGGCGGACCGGACGGGGACGAAGACGCCGCGGCTCCTGCCGGCCAGGTCCGCCAGCGGCGAGTCCTCCCCGCCGACGGCCAGCAGGCGGCAGCCGCGCCGGGCGGCCTCCGCGGCGACCTCCAGGGTCTCGTCGTCGGTTCCCGAGGACGAGACCGCGACGACCAGGTCGGCGGCGCCCACCCAGCCGGGCAGCCGGGGGCCGCGCACCGTCGAGATCGGGACGGCGCAGCCCGTGCCGCACACCGCCGCGAGCACGTCGCCCGGGACCGCGCCGGAGCCGGTGCCGACGACCACGACCGCGCGGGGCCGGCCGTCCTCGCCCAGCCCGGCGACGCCGGCCTCCTCCGCGGCCCGCCGCGCCTCCCGCACCTGGGCCGCCGACGAGGCGACCTGCCGGAGCATGCCGCCGGGATCCGCCGCCTCGGCCGCCTCCGTGCTCTCCAGCCGCGAGGGGTCGAGGGAGGCGCTCACGGGGCGGGGGTCCGGGCCTCGTCCACCAGGAGGACGGGGATGTCGTCGCGCACCGGGTAGGCGTAGCCGCAGGAGCCGGTGCACACGAGCTCGTCGGCCTCCTCGTCGGCGCGCAGGTCGCCGCCGCAGTTGGGGCAGGCCAGGATCTCCAGGAGCCAGGAGTCCAGCTTCATCGTCATGGCAGCGTCACATCTCCCTTGCAGTCACTTTTCCCTGACCGGTCACTTCTCTCTGACCAGGGCCAGGACCTCGTCGCGGATCGCCGCCATGGTGTCCTCGTCGCCGGCCTCGGCGTTCAGGCGCAGCAGCGGTTCGGTGTTGGACGGCCGCAGGTTGAACCACCATCCGGCGGCGTCGTCGCGGACGGTCAGCCCGTCGAGCTCGTCGACCTCGACGCCGGGCCGCCCGGCGAAGGCGTCCTTGACCTTCGCGGCGGCCGCGGCCTGGTCGTCGACCTCGCTGTTGATCTCACCGGACGCGACGTAGCGGGTGTACTCGCGGAGCAGATCCGACAGCGGCCCGTCCTGCTGCCCGAGGGCGGCGAGGACGTGCATCGCCGCCAGCATGCCGGAGTCGGCGAACCAGAAGTCGCGGAAGTAGAAGTGCGCCGAGTGCTCGCCGCCGAACACCGCGCCGGTCTCGGCCATCGTCTGCTTGATGAACGAGTGCCCGACCCGCGTCCGGACGGGCGTCCCGCCGTGCTCGGCGATGATCTCCGGGACGGCCCGGGAGGTGATCAGGTTGTGCACGATCGAGGAGCCCGGGTGCTTGGCCAGCTCCCTCGTCGCCACCAGGGCGGTGATCGCGGACGGGGAGACGATCTCGCCTCGCTCGTCCACCACGAAGCAGCGGTCGGCGTCGCCGTCGAAGGCGAGGCCGATGTCGGCGCCGGTCTCGCGGACCTTGGCCTGCAGGTCGCGCAGGTTCTCGGGCTCGATCGGGTTGGCCTCGTGGTTGGGGAAGGTGCCGTCCAGCTCGAAGTACAGCGGGACCAGGTCGATCGGCAGGCCCTCGAACACCGACGGGACGGTGTGGCCGCCCATGCCGTTGCCCGCGTCCACGACGACCTTGAGCGGGCGGATGGACGACAGGTCGACCAGCGTCTTGAGGTGGTCGGCGTAGCCCTTGAGGATGTCGCGCCGCGTCACGGCGCCCGGCTCGCCGTCGAAGGCGGGGACCCCGTTCTCGATCATCTGGCGGATCTCGCCGAGGCCGGTGTCGCGGCCGACCGGCCGCGCTCCGGCGCGGCACAGCTTCAGCCCGTTGTACCTGGCCGGGTTGTGGCTGGCGGTGAACATGGCGCCCGGCAGGTCGAGGCTGCCGCTGGCGTAGTAGAGCATGTCCGTGGAGCCGAGCCCGGCCTCGACGACGTCCGCGCCCTGGGACGTGGCGCCGCTCGCGAAGGCCTCGGCCAGCGGCACCGACGACTCCCGCATGTCGTGGGCGGTGACGATCGCGCGGGCCCCGGTGACGCGGACGAACGCCGCGCCGGCCGCCTCGGCGGTCGCGGGGTCGAGCTCGTCCGGCACCACGCCGCGGATGTCGTACGCCTTGAAGATCTTGGCGAGGTCGCCCACTCCTGCTCCCTGTCCGAAGAACCGTGCGCGGAAAACGGCAGGCTCACGAGCCTACCGGGAAGGGCGGGCGCGACCCGCCGCGGCGTCGGACCGGGGACCGGGGCGGAAGGATCGGGACGGGGCGGGAGCCCGCGTTCACTCCTGGCCGGGCTGCGTCCCGGCGGGTTCGGAGCGCAGGACGCGCAGGTGGCCGCGGCGGCCGACCTCGGTGCCCTGGCCGACCGGCTCGTGGCCGGACCCGGGCGCGGGCTTGGCGGCCTCGCGGACCGCGTCGGCGAGGGCCTCCAGGTCGTCGGCGCTGGGCTCGGACTCCTCCTCGACGGGGAGCCGCACCAGCTCCCACCCCATGGGGGCGGTGAGCCGTTCGGAATGCTCGGCGCACAGGTCGTAGCAGTGCGGCTCGGCGTACGTTGCGAGCGGCCCCAGGACCGCGGTGGAGTCGCGGTAGACGTACGTGAGCGTGAACACTGCGGGCGCCTTGCAGGCGGTGCGGGAGCAAGTGCGGACGGGGCTCACGATGGCTGACCGTACCTCCCCCCACCCGGCTCCGCCACCACCCCGGCGCACGTGTCGCCGTTACCGGGCGATTTCCTTGGTAACAACTACATTCCGTGATGACTCCCTGCACGGACCGTGCCGGACGGGGCGTGCGTGAGGGCCGCCGCGCCGGCGGAGGTACTCTTGGGGCGTGCGTTCCCGTGTGGCAGGCGTACGGCGCCGCGATCGGCACGGTCGTGGCCTCCGTGGCCCTCTGACGCCCTCGCAGGCGCCGATCTCACGTACCCGCGCGGAACGGTTCGCCGACCTCGTCGACGACGAGGTCAGGCGGCTGGGCGCGCGCTGGGGTCGCGAGCTGGCCCGGGTCGAGTTCGCGGTCGAGGACGTCCCGGGAGTCGACCCGCTGTTCGACGGGCCCGTCCCGCTCGGCCAGACCCTTCCCGGCGACGGCGACCGGCCCGTGCGCATCGTCGTCTACCGGCGCCCCGTCGAGGCCCGCGCCGCCGGCGACGCCGAGCTCTCCCAGATGATCCGCGACCTGCTCGTCGAGGAGGTCGCCGACCTGCTCGGCCTCTCCCCCGAGTCCGTCGACCCGAGCTACGACACCCCCGACGACTAGATCCGGGATCAGTTCGGGGTCAGGGCCGTCTGGGAGTCGGCGGTGGCCGGGAGGCGCAGGGTCGTGGGCGCCGGGACGATCGGCAGCACGGTGAACAGGTGGTCGCCGCCCTTGCCGGTGGCGAGCATGCGGGACGCGTAGACGGGCGCGGAGCCGGGCCTCGGCGTGATCACCACGCCGAAGGAGGCGTCCGCTCCGCCGCCGGGCGCGGTGAGCTCGGTCTCCACGGTCCGTCCGGCGGGGATCTCGACCTGCCGGGGGGAGCCGGCGCCCTGCGCGTTCAGGGTCGTGACCTGGACGCTCGCCGCGCCGGACGGGGCGGTCAGGGACAGGGACGCGTCGAAGCGGTTGTCGGCGACGACGCCGGGCGACGACGCGCTGAGCGGCGGTGTGGCGGCGCCGTAGGCGACGTCGGCGCCCCGGTCGGCGGCGAAGCCCGCCAGGATCGGGCGGTCGGCGACGAGCCGGACGGCGGCGGCCCTGCCGGACAGGGCGCCGTCGAGGGGGACGGAGGTCACGGTCTTGCCGGGGGCGTCCAGGACGTCCTGGCCCTGCGGGGCGAACGCCCCGGCCGAGGTGATCACCTGGACCCTGATCCGGGCGTCGGCCTCGCCGGGGACCGCGACCAGCAGGCGGCGCCCGCCGGAGCCGCCCGGCACGCCGGGGACGAGGGCGGAGGCGGCGGGCGGGGCCGACCGCGGCAGCCACTCGACGCCCTTCTTCTTCCCGATCCGGACGCGCAGGGACGCGGCGACGCGGCCGCTGGTGGTGCGCACGCGCAGGGCGAGGTCGGCGGCGGTCTTCACGATGTCGCCGAGGCCTTCGGGCGACCCGCCGATCCTCACGACGCGGGTGGTGTAGGGCTCGACGGGCGTGCCGCGCCCCTCGGTGGTGTCGAGGGGGCCCTCGCCGGACAGGGCGGAGACGTCGACGGACGCGGGCTGCGCGTCCGTCGACGTTGGTCAGGTAGAGGTCGAGTTCGTCGGCGGCGACCGGCCCGGGGCCCAGGAACCACAGGTCGGTGCCGGGAGCGGCGCAGCGTGTCGCGGCGAGGCCGCGGTCGTCGCCGCCGTCCTCGTAGGCGGTCTGCTCCGCCTCCAGCCCGCCGGCGATGGGCCCCGTGGCGCGCAGGGTGGAGGAGTCGCCGCCCGGCTCGGTGTCCTTGCTCCAGCCCTGGCCGGGCGACGTCACGGACCCGAGCGGGGTTCCGCCCTTCGTCGGCGTCAGGTCGACGCGTCCTCCGCCGCTCTTCCGGGCGAGGGTCTGGACGGCGAGGCGGCCGCCCTCGTGTCCGGGGCAGACCGCCAGGGCGTGCGTGACGGGCGTCTCGCGGCCCTTCTCGGACGCCTCGCCCGGACGGGAGAACGTCGCGGCGCCGTAGAGGGCGGCGACGGCGACGAGCATGAGGGCGGCGATGGCGTAGCGCATGCCGAGGAGGCGCAGGACCTTGTCCATCAGGACACCTCCTCCGTGCTGGGCTCCTCCACCGGCTCCGGCGCCTGGGGAGGCTCCGGCGGCTTCGCGGGCTCCGCGGGCTCGGCGGGCGGCAGTGCGCGCTGGGCGCGGGCTCTGGGCGCGCGGCGCCGTCCGCGCCGTCCACGACGGCGGCGCTCCCGCTCCCCGGCGGGCGTCAGCGTGTCGGTCTGCGCGCCCGGCAGCGCCAGGACGGCCACGAGCAGGACGGCGATCCCCTGGACGGCGACCCAGATGTGCCGCGTCGTCATCGACCGGGTCAGGTCGAACTCGCCTCCTGCGGTGGGGATGTCGTATCCCTGCGCCCAGCCGTCCACCGTTCGTGCCTTGACGTCGCGGCCGTTGAGAGCGGCCCGCCACCCGCCGTCGGCGGGCTCGACCAGGAGGAGCGTGCGCGGGCCTGTGCCAGGCGGGATCTGAACGCGCGCGTCGACGCGTCCGGCAGGCAGGGGCGTGACGGTCGAGCCTTGCAGGAGCATCATCCGGGCGGACGTCGCCTGGAGCCGCCACACCGCGAACGTGCCCGTGCGGCTGAGGCGCGTCAGTTCTGGCGACGCGTCCAGGACCTTGGTGAGCGGGTCCTTCGCGGGGTGCGGCACCAGCAGGTACTGGACGCCCATCCGCGTCAGCGCGGGCCCGTCGTCGCCCTCGCGGCCGGCGGCCAGACCGGCGACGAGGTCGTCCATGCGGTCATGGGCCCGGCCCTTGACGGTGACCTCCGCTTCGCCCAGACGGGGCCGCGCGCCCCTGAGCACCGTGTAGGAGACCCGTCCGGTCGGCTCCTGATGCAGGACGAGCGTCCGGACGCCACCCGTTCCCTGGACGAACTGGGGAACCGTGTCGGGGTCGACTCTCCCGACCGGGCCGGCCGCGCCGCCGGCCACCCAGAGCGCGGCCGCGAGGACGGGGGCAGTGAGCGCGGCGACCAGCACGGCCGCCCCGCCGGCCTTGTAGATCAGGTGGCTTCCTGCGAGGACCTCGGTGGCGCGCTGGACGGCGGCGGTCGCGGCGAGCAGTACCCCGGCGCCCGCGAACACCAGCGCCAGACCCGGCCACACCGGCGCCTCGTCCGCCCCTTTGGTGACGGTGGCGGCGCTGGTCAGCACCGCGACGAGCAGCCCGAAGACGGCCAGCAGCCAGCCGGCGAGGACGTGGCCCCGGCGGCCGCGGAGCGGCAGCGCGCACACGGCGACCGCGAGCAGCCCGGCGAGCGCCCACCGCGCGGGCGTGCCCGGCCCGCCCGGGTCGAGCGCCAGCAGGTCGGCCGGGGCGGCGGGGGCGAACCGCCGGTGCAGCCCCGCCTCCGTCAGGAAGCGGGACGGGTGGAGCAGCAGGCCGGCGGTCCACGGCAGCGTCAGCAGCGGCGGCACGCCGAGCGCGATGGCCAGGCCGCGCAGGCCCTGGCGCCCCGGCCGGTCCAGCAGCGCCCGCACCATCCCGGCGGCCAGCAGGGCGATCGGCCAGACCAGCGGCACGAAGGACATCGCGACGGTGAGGAGCAGCGCGACCGTCCAGGCGGCCCGGCCCGCGCGCTTGCGGCGCGTCCGGGCGTCCATCCCGGCGGCCTGCGACCGGGGGAAGCCGTAGAAGCGGGCCGCGTGCACGGCGATCAGCGGCAGGAGGACGAGGACGACGCAGGTCCCGATCCGCCCGCCCGCGACGGCGCCGGTCGCGGCGGGGAGCAGCGCGTAGACGGCGGCGAACCAGGCGCGGACGGCCGACACCGGGACGCGGCGGCCGGTCGCGCGGGCGCGCCGCCCCGTCCGCGGCGCCTCCACCACCAGCAGCCGCGACGCGCGGTAGGCGGCGAGCCCGGCCAGCGGGACGCTGCCGAGCAGCAGGACCGACACCGCGAGCCATGGCTTGCCGAACGCCGCAGTGGACAGCACGGCCAGAACCCCGACGTACGGGGGGCTGCCCGCGTCGGTGCCGAGCCCCACCGGATGCCAGCCGGACAGGTACTGCGCCCACAGGTCGCTCGCACCGCCCCACGCGGGGACGAGCGCGCCGCCGCCGAGCCGTCCGGCGGCCGTCGGCAGGGAGCGTTCGGCCGCGACCGCGACGGCGGTCAGGCCGAGCAGGAGCAGCACGCCGGGACGGGCGAGGAACCGGCGGATCGGGCCGGGCTCGTCGGCCGTGAGGTCGTCGTCCCGGTCCTCGCGTTCGCGCTCGTGGACGGCGAAGTACTCCGAGACCGCCTCGCCGGCCCGGCGCAGCACGACCCAGCGGGTCCGGAACCGCCGGACGCTGCGCCGCGCGCGCGTGCGGCCCTCGGCGCGAGCGGCCCGCGCCCGCCGGAGCCGTCCGGGCGAGCGCAGCACGTCGCCGAGCGCGCGCAGCTCCTCGCGGGCCATGCCCGGCCGTTTGGTCGCCACCAGGACGAGGGCGTGCGCGAGCGACGCCCACACGTTGCGGACGAGGGCCCGCGCCATCGCCCCGAGCGGCTGGTTGGCGAGCAGCGTGAGCAGCGCGTTGCGGCGGTCGCGGCGGGCGGGGTGCTCGGCGGTCATGCCGATCTCGCGGAGCCCGCGCCGGGACGCCTCGGCGTGGTAGACGACGGCGTCGCTCGCGGTGACGACCCGGTGCCCGGCGGCGTGGACCCGCCAGCAGAAGTCGAGGTCGTCGCGGAAGATGCCGTACTCGACGTCGAAGCCGCCCAGCTTCTCCCACACGTCGCGGCGGACCAGCATCCCGGCGCTGCCGACCGACAGGACGTCGCGGACGCCGTCGTGCTGGCCCTGGTCGAACTCGCGCCGGTCGAGGCCGGTGTGGCGGCGCCCGGCGGCGTCGACGGTGACGCCGAGCTCGCGCAGGACTCGCCGGTCGTCCCAGTCGCGGACCTTGGGGCCGAGGACCGCCACGTTGGGGTCGGCGTCGGCCGTCCGCAGCAGCCGGTCGAGCGCGTCGCGGTCGGGCGCGCAGTCGTCGTGCAGCAGCCAGATCCATTCGGTGCGGGGCTTGGGCGGCCCCTGGGCCTGGTCGGCGTGGTGGGCGGGGGCGGACTCGTCCTCCGGGACGGGCGCGGACGCGGCGTCCTGCCGCAGCGCCTCGGCGACGGCCTCGCCGTAGCCGGTGGTGCGGGGCAGCGTGAGGACCGCGTCCTCGCCGACCACCTCCGCGAGGACGGCGGGGCCGCGGTCGGCGCTCCCGGTGTCGACGGTCACGAGGCGCTGCACGGGGCGCGACTGCGTGAGCAGCGCCTTCAGCGCCTCCGGCAGCCACCGCGCGCCGTCGTGCGCGACGAGGACTGCGGTGACGACATGGCGATCGAGGGTGGGGGCCAAGGGTCGCTCGATCTGTGGGACGGACGGTGTCGGTGCCGGTCGGACGGGCCGTGCGCGGCGTGCACGCGGTCCCGAACGGACAGCAGCCGTGCCGGCCCTGGGGCCGACACGGCTGATAACTGTACGCGTGGCCGCGCCGGGCACGCTCCGGATCCACCGATCCGGGACGCGGCCCGCGAGTCAGACGGCCTGCCGCTTCAGCTTCCGGCGTTCCCGCTCGGAGAGCCCTCCCCAGATGCCGAACCGCTCGTCGTGCTGCAGCGCGTACTCAAGGCACTCCGTACGCACCTCGCATGCCCGGCACACCTTCTTGGCCTCGCGAGTGGAGCCGCCCTTCTCCGGAAAAAAAGCCTCCGGGTCCGTCTGCGCGCACAGGGCGCGCTCCTGCCAGCCCAACTCTTCGCCGTCTGTGCCGTGCGCCAGCGGGATGACCACCTCGCTCACAGCGCACCTCCCTGCCCGTGGAACCCCCTGGTCAATGCCCTCCCACGAGTTCCTTCCCCCGAGACGGCATTGAAACTACACCGACGAAATTACACGCGTGTAGCAGTGGCCCCGTCAAGCCGGAAGACATTCCCGGGCGACATAGCGGGTTTTGCCGGGATGTGAATGCCGACCTTTGGATGAAGATCAGTTAATCGGGCGGTCACCGCCGGGACGGCGGCCTCACTGCGGGGGCGGGGGGCGGTTGTCCCGGTACCAGTCGCCGCCCTCCTGGTCGCCCGCGGGCGGCGCGGGCTGCGTGCCCTGCGGGTCCTGGCCGGAGCCTCCGCCGCCGCCGTAGGCACGGGTCCACTCGCCCATGTCCTCCTCCTCGGCGGGCGGCTGGCCCTGCTGGCCGCCCTGCTGGCCGCCCTGGTAGCCGCCCTGCTGCCCGTACTGCTGGTACTCCTGCGGCTGGCCGTACTGCTGCTCGTAGCCGGGCTGGCCCTGCTGGCCGGGCTGGCCGTACTGCTGCTGTCCGTACTGCTGCTGGCCGTACCCCTGGGCGGGCTGCTGTGGCTGCCCTTCGCCGTACTGCTGGTACTGCTGGTACTGCTGCTGGCCGTACTGCTGGTCGTAGCCGGGCTGGGCGGGCTGGCCGGGCTGCTGCCCGTACTGCTGCTGGCCCGGCTGGCCCTGCTGGTAGCCGAAGTCGGGGTAGCCGCCCTGCTGCTGCATCTGCGGCTGCGGACGGGGCGGCTGCATCCCCTTGAAGACCGTGAAGGCGAACCAGCCGCCGACGCCGACCACGGCCAGGTCGCCGGCACCGACCAGGAAGGTCGTGAGCTTGGTCACCGCGCCCGCGTAGTCCGAGTCGGCGAGCATCCCGCTCAGCCACGAGATCACGCCGAACAGCCCGATTCCGCCGAGGACGCCGAGCGCGCCCATGGTGATCGTCCGGGCCTGCGGGGTCGGGGTCGCGCCCCAGGTCGTCAGCATGATCGCCAGGACGACGAGGCCGACCATCGCGACCTGCAGGAAGGTCCCGTCGTTGGTCTGGCCGAGGGCGCGCAGCGTGAAGCTGCCGTCGCCGCCGAGAAGCGAGATGATGCCCGCGAGAAGGTGGACGCCCGCCGCGGCGAGCAGGACCCAGGCGGCCGGTTCGCGCAGGCGCTGGACGGCTTCCTTGTTCACGGTGGCATCTCCAGACTCGGGGCCGGGTGTTCTCCGATAGCACGCAAAGCTTTGCATAGTGTCGCCCGGAGCGGCGACCCCTCTGCTCTCCTCGGGGATCACCGTAGGGTTGAGGTCATGAAGATCGTGGCGTTGGCGGGCGGGATCGGCGGCGCCCGTTTCCTGCGCGGGCTCCTGGCGGCCGCCCCGGAGGCGGAGATCACCGTCATCGGCAACACCGGGGACGACATCTCCCTGTTCGGGCTGCGGGTCTGCCCCGACCTGGACACCGTGATGTACACGCTCGGCGGCGGCATCAACGAGGAGCAGGGCTGGGGACGGGCGGAGGAGACCTTCACCGTCAAGGAGGAACTGGCCGCCTACGGGGTGGGGCCGGGCTGGTTCGGGCTCGGCGACCGCGATTTCGCGACGCACATCGTCCGGACGCAGATGCTGGCGGCCGGATACCGGCTGTCCGCGGTGACCGAGGCGCTGTGCGACCGGTGGCGCCCGGGGGTGCGGCTGCTGCCGATGACCGACGACCAGGTCGAGACGCACGTGGTGGTCGAGGACGAGCAGGGGCGGCGCGCGATCCACTTCCAGGAGTGGTGGGTGCGGATGCGCGCCTCGGTCCCGGCGCTGTCGATCGCCGCGGTGGGCGCCGCGGAGTCCGCGCCGGCGCCGGGCGTGCTGGCGGCGATCGAGGCGGCCGACGTGGTGCTGTTCCCGCCGTCCAATCCGGTGGTGAGCATCGGGACGATCCTGGCGGTTCCCGGCATCCGGGACGCGGTCGCGGCCAAGACCGTGGTGGGCGTGTCGCCCATCGTCGGCGGGGCCCCCGTGCGCGGGATGGCCGACGCGTGCCTGACCGCGATCGGGGTGGAGACGTCGGCGCGCGCGGTCGCCGAGCACTACGGCCTCGGGCTGCTGGACGGCTGGCTCGTGGACGAGGCCGACGCGGACGTGCGGGTGGAGGGCATCGACGTGCGCTCCCGGCCGCTGCTGATGCGCGACACCGAGTCGACCGCCGCGATCGCGCGGGCGGCCCTGGACCTGGCGGTGGAGCTGAAGCGGGCGGGGGTCGCCGAATGAGCGCGGGGCCGGGCGGAGCGGGCCGGGAAACCGTCCCCGCGCAGAGCATCGAGGTCTTCGGCGTGCCGGGGATGCCGGAGGTCGCCGAGGGGGCCGACATCGCCGCGCTGATCCCGGACGGGACGGTCGAGGACGGCGACGTGCTCGTCGTCACCTCCAAGATCGTCAGCAAGGCGGAGGGGCGGGTCCTGGTCGCCGCCGACCGGGAGAAGGCCATCGACGCCGAGACCGTGCGGGTGGTGGCGCGGCGGACGCACGCGCGCGGGGAGACCCGGATCGTGGAGACGCGGCAGGGGCTGGTGCTGGCCGCGGCCGGGGTCGACGCGTCCAACACCCGGCCCGGCACGGTGCTGCTGCTGCCCGAGGACCCGGACGCCTCGGCCCGGCGCCTCCGCGCCGGGGTGCGGGAGCGGACCGGGGCCGACGTGGCCGTGATCGTGTCGGACACGCTCGGCCGGCCCTGGCGCAACGGGCTGACGGACGCGGCGATCGGCGTCGCCGGCCTGGCCCCGCTCAGCGACCTGCGCGGGCGCGACGACGCCTACGGCAACCGCCTGGAGGCCACGATCACGGCGGTCGCCGACGAGATCGCGGCGGCCGGCGAGCTGGTCAAGGGCAAGCTGGAGGGCGTGCCGATCGCGGTCGTGCGCGGGCTCTCCGGCCTGGTCACCCCGGAGGACGGGCCGGGCGCGCGGGCGCTGGTGCGCCCGCCGGAGGAGGACATGTTCCGGTTCGGATCGGCGGACGTGCTGGGCGCGCGGCGCACGATCCGCGAGTTCACCGCCGAGCCGGTGGACCCGGCGGCGGTGCGGCGGGCGGTCGGGGCCGCGATCACCGCGCCGGCCCCGCACCACACCACGCCGTGGCGGTTCGTCCTGCTGGAGTCGGCGGAGTCGCGGACGCGGCTGCTGGACGCGATGCGCGACGCGTGGGAGGCCGACCTGCGCCGCGACGGCTTCTCCGACGCGTCGGTCGCCAAGCGGCTGCGGCGCGGCGAGGTGCTGCGCCGGGCCCCCTACCTCGTCGTCCCGTGCCTGGTCATGGACGGGTCGCACGACTATCCGGACGAGCGGCGGTCGCGCGCCGAACGCGAGATGTTCGTGGTGGCGGCCGGGGCCGGCGTGGAGAACCTGCTGGTCGCGCTGGCCGTGGAGGGGCTCGGCTCGTGCTGGGTGTCGAGCACGATGTTCTGCCGCGACGTGGTGCGCGACGTCCTCGACCTGCCGGACGAATGGGACCCGATGGGCGCCGTCGGGGTGGGCCACGCGGCCGCGCCCCCGCGCGAGCGGCCGCCGCGCGCCCCGGACGCCTTCATCGAGGTCAGATGAGGGGAACGTCAGGTAAGCGGAACAGAGTGAACGCGCGGGAATAGATCCGGGCGGGCCCCGGCTTCTACGGCCGGGGCCATTCCTTTTGTCCGTTCTTTCGGACCCCGGCGCGGCGCGGAATATGACGATTGGCATAGAGTGCCCGCATGGACGCCACGAGCTCCGCTCTTCGCCGGGCCCTGGCCCGCGCGCGCGACGGCAAGACACTGGACCGATCCGAGGCCGCCACACTGCTGCAGGCGCGGGGTGCGCGGCTCGACGACCTGCTCGCCCACGCGGCGCGCACCCGGGACGCCGGCCTGGAGGCCGCGGGCCGTCCCGGCGTCATCACCTACAGCCGCAAGGTCTTCATCCCGCTGACCCGGCTCTGCCGGGACCGCTGCGGGTACTGCACGTTCGCGACCGTCCCCCACCGGCTCGACTCGCCCTACCTCAGCCCCGACGAGGTGCTGGAGATCGCGCGGCGCGGAGCGGAGATGGGCTGCAAGGAGGCCCTGTTCACGCTCGGGGACCGTCCCGAGGACCGGTGGCGCCCGGCCCGCGAGTGGCTGGACGCACACGGCTACGACGACACGCTCTCGTACGTGCGCGCGATGGCGATCCGGGTGCTGGAGGAGACCGGTCTTCTGCCGCACCTGAACCCCGGGGTGCTGACCTGGCGCGACTTCCAGCGGCTCAAGCCGGTCGCGCCGTCCATGGGGATGATGCTGGAGACGACCGCGACGCGGCTGTTCAGCGAGCGCGGCGGCCCCCACTTCGGGTCGCCCGACAAGGACCCGGCCGTCCGGCTGCGGGTGCTGGAGGACGCGGGCCGCACGAACGTGCCGTTCACGACCGGCATCCTCATCGGGATCGGCGAGACGGTCGAGGAGCGCGCGGACGCGATCTTCGAGATCCGGCGGACGATGCGCGAGTACGGGGCGATCCAGGAGGTGATCGTCCAGAACTTCCGCGCCAAGCCCGACACCAGGATGCGCAACACTCCGGACGCCGAACTGGAGGAGCTCGCCGCGACGATCGCGGTGACGCGCCTCGTCCTCGGCCCGAAGGCGCGCGTGCAGGCGCCGCCGAACCTGGTCGCCGAGCAGTTCGCGCTGATGCTGCGCGCCGGGATCGACGACTGGGGCGGGGTGTCGCCGCTGACGCCCGACCACGTGAACCCGGAGCGGCCGTGGCCGCAGATCGACGAGCTGGCCGCCAGGACCGCCGGGGCGGGCTTCGAGCTGCGCGAGCGGCTCACGATCTACCCCGAGTACGTGCGGCGCGGCGAGCCCTGGCTGGACCCGCGCCTCACCGCGCACGTCGCCGCGCTCGCCGACCCCGCGACGGGGCTGGCGCGGGAGGGCGCCGTCCCCGAGGGGCGTCCCTGGCAGGAGCCCGACGGCGGGTTCGCGGCGTTCGGCCGGACCGACCTGCACACCGAGATCGACACGACGGGCCGCACCGCGGACCGGCGCGACGACTTCGACGAGGTGTACGGCGACTGGGACGCCCTGCGCGACCGCATGGCCGCGCCCCAGCGGTTCGACGCGGACGTCAAGACCGCTTTGGCGCGCGCGGAACGCGACCCCGCCGGCCTGTCCGACGACGAGGCGCTGGCCCTCCTGCACGCCGAGGGCCCCGAACTGGACGCGCTCGCCGCGCTGGCGGACGGCCTGCGGCGCGACGCCGTCGGCGACGAGGTCACCTACGTCGTCACCCGGAACATCAACTTCACCAACGTCTGCTACACCGGCTGCCGGTTCTGCGCGTTCGCGCAGCGCCGCACGGACGCCGACGCCTACACGCTGTCCCTGGAGCAGGTCGGGGACCGCGTGGACGAGGCGTGGGAGGCGGGCGCCACCGAGGTCTGCATGCAGGGCGGCATCCACCCGGACCTGCCCGGGACCGCGTACTTCGACCTCGCCCGCGAGGTGAAGCGCCGCGCGCCCGGCATCCACCTGCACTCCTACAGCCCCATGGAGGTCGTGAACGGCGCGTCCCGGACGGACCTGTCGATCCGGGAGTGGCTGGAGGCCGCGAAGGAGGCGGGCGTCGACTCGCTGCCCGGGACGGCCGCCGAGATCCTCGACGACGACGTCCGGTGGGTGCTGACCAAGGGGAAGCTCCCCACGGACCAGTGGGTCGAGGTCGTCACGACCGCGCACGAGATCGGCATCCCGACGACGTCCACCATGATGTACGGGCACGTGGACACCCCCGCGCACTGGGTCGCGCACATCAAGCTGCTGCGGTCCCTCCAGGAGCGGACGGGCGGGTTCAGCGAGTTCGTGCTGCTTCCGTTCGTCCACCACAACTCGCCCATCTACCTCGCGGGGCTGGCGCGGCCGGGGCCGACCGCGCGGGAGAACGTCGCCGTCCACGCCCTGGCGCGCATCCTGCTGCACGGCGCGATCCCCAACATCCAGACGTCCTGGGTGAAGCTCGGGGACGAACTGTGCACGCGCGTCCTCCAGGGAGGGGTGAACGACCTCGGCGGGACCCTCATGGAGGAGACCATCAGCCGGATGGCCGGCTCGGAGAACGGATCGTTCAAGCCCATCAGCGAGCTGGAGGCGATCGCGGCGCGCGCGGGCCGCCCCGCCCGGCAGCGCACCACCCTGTACGGGGACGTTCCCGCCGAGCGCCTGGAGGCGTCCCGCCGCACGGACGGCATCGGGCATTTCGGACGGCAGGCCCTCACCCTGACCCCGGTGTCCCGGCCCGTGTGAGCGTCGCCGCCGCGGCGGGCCCGGTCAGGGCGCGCCGCGGCGGCAGCTCGGACGGCGTTCGACCAGCAGGTCCGCCGAGCGGCGCAGCTCGCGCAGGACGGCCTCGACCGACGGCCGCACCTGCGCGCCGACGCGCGTCCACATGACCATCCGGCGCTCCACGGGGGCGTCGGCGACGTCCCGCACGACGATGCCCTCCTCCCGCTCGGCGAGCGCGAGGTCGGGCACCAGGCACACGGCGCCGCCCTGGGCGACCATCGCGAAGATCACCATGAGGTCGTTGGACCTGAAGCGGACGTCGGGCCGGAAGCCGCCCAGCTCCACGCACGTCCGTTCGAGCAGGTCGGCGTGGTTGGTGCCGACGTGCCCGGTGGCCCACGGGCACCCGGCCAGGTCGGCCATCCGGACCGGGCCGCCCGGCCCGGCGAGCGGGTGGCCCTCCGGCATCCCGACCCGCATGATCTCGGTGACGAGCACCTCGGAGGTCAGCTCCGGCCTGCGCGGCCGCGGCAGGTGCGAGTACTCGTCGTTCAGCACGACGTCGATCTCCTGGAGCACCAGCGCCTGGAGCACCCGGTGGAACTCCTCGTCCAGCACGTCCACGACGAGGTCGGGATAGGTATCCGCCAGCCGCGGCAGCGCGGGCGCGAGGACGTGCAGCAGCGCCGTCTGGAAGCCGACGACCCGCACCGCGCCCGCGACGCGCCCGCTCGCGGCGAGCGCCGCCTCCTCGGCCCGCTTCGCCCGCTCCAGGAGCGCCTCGGCGTGCTCGACGAGCACCTCGCCCGCCTCGGTCAGCCGCAGCCGCCGCCCGGCGCGCTCGACCACCGGCACGCCGACGTCCCGCTGGAGCTGCGCGAGCTGCTGCGACACCGCGGACGGCGTGTAGCCGAGGGCGTCCGCGACGGCCGCGAGCGTCCCGCGCAGCTTGAGCTCGCGCAGCACCCGCAGACGTCCGAGATCCAACATGGTGAAGAGATTCTTACACAATCCCTACAGAAAGCCTCGCTGGACCTGAATGTTGGACTGAGTCAAACTGTAGGTGCGACGGTGAGAGCGGAGACCCCGGCTCCCCCGGTCGCCCCGCGCGGGAACGCCGCCACTGCGATCCCAAGGAAGAAGACCATGCTGTACGTGCTCGGCCTCATCATCGCCCTCGCCGTCCTCGGCCCCCTCTTCGGCGCCGACAGCCGGGACGGCCTCGACTGGACCCGGAACAACTTCTGGCTGCGCCGCCGCACGGCGCAGGCCCCGGTCAGAAGGACCGATAGTCCCGCACCGGCAAACGGGGGCCACGCCTCGGCGGGTGCATCCCGGACGATTCCAGCAGCCGGGTGACCCGGTATCGATGACCGGCGTAGGGCTCCAGCAGTTCGAGCATCCCGGCGTCGTCGACCTTGCGGCCCGCCAGCGCCCAGCCGACCAGGCCGGGCAGGTGGTAGTCGCCGACGGAGACGGCGTCGGGATCGCCCACCGCGCGCTGCCTGACCTCGGCGGCCGTCCACACGCCGATGCCCGGCAGCGACCGCAGCCGCGCCTCGCCCGGGTCCTCCTCCAACCGCCGCGCGACCCGCGCCGCCCCGATGATCGTCCGGGCGCGGACGGCCTCCAGGCCGGACCGGTGCCACTCCCACGAGGGAATCCGGATCCAGACCTCCGGCGGCGGCGGCACCCGCAGGTGCGGGGCGCCGGGTGCGGGCTGCCCGAACCGGCGCAGCAGGTACGCCCAGGCGCGCCACGCCTCCTGCCCCAGCACCTTCTGCTCCATCACCGCCGGCACGAGCGCCTCGAAGACCCGCCCCGTCCGTCCGATCCGCAGCCCCGGACGCTTGAGCGCCTGGTCGCGGACGACGTCGTGCCGCGCGACGAACCCGTCCGGTTCGTCGGCCGCCCCCAGTAGCTCCGGCACCCCGTCCAGCAGCCATTCGGCGCCCGGCCCCCAGGCCTCGGCCTCGACGGCGTCCCCGGCCCACCCGACCCGCAGCGTGCCGGGACCGTCGGGGGTGTGGGACGTCCGCCAGACGGACCCGTCCCGCTCGAACCGGCACGCCGGATCGCGGGACCCGCGCCGATGCGGCGCCAGGACGTCCCGCAGATCCAGCTCCCACGGCGGCCGCCACATCCGGACCCGGCCGGGGAGGCGCCCAGCGGTCGCCTCCCCGGCCACCCCGGGCGACGGTTCAGCAACGCTCAACGAGCCGACTCTCCCTGCCTCACATGCTCCACCGGGGCCTTCTCGCACGTCGGCGCCTCGACGGTCTCCGGCACCAGTCTGCCACCGCCCGGCGGGTGAACTTCCCGTTCCACGGCAAAATATAAATATCGCCATAAAGCAGAATTCTTCTTGTTTTGCCCCGGCACAACTCTGACGCGACGGCCATCCGCGCCCTTACCTTGCGGCCATATTGCATTCAGAAAATGGCTGTTAATCTGCCGGGCAGCATCATCCCCCAACAAAAGGAAGAGTTCATGGCGAAAATGCCATTTCGGGCGTCCGCGTTCCTCGCCGCCACCTGCGCGGCCCTCCCTCTGGCCGCGACCGTGCCCGCGCACGCCGACGCCGGTGTCGCGTACCGAAGCTGCCTGCAAGTGCGCCTGAACTTCCCCAGCGCGCCGGACGGAACCTATCTGCTGAGCGACGGCGCGAAACTCTTCACGGTCTACTGCGCCGACATGACGACGACTCCCAAGGAGTACGTGACGCTCGAAAGGACCGGTTCGTCCGAGAATTACTCGCAATACACCGCCGGCGGCGCGTCGCCCGGGACGAACGTCAGGACCACCTTCACCCGGCTCCGCCTCGACCCCGCCGCGTTCACCGTGGACATCGGCGACCTGAAGTTCGCCTCGTCCACCGGCTCGCTCCGGCACAGCGGCTCCGAGACCGTGACGAGCATGCCCTACGCCGTGGCGATGTCGTGCACCGGCACTCCCGTCGGTGAGGGGAACATCGACCTGCGCGGCACGGCCGTCCGGGTGAACAACACGTTCGCCACCGGCGGCGCCGGCCCCTCGGGCACGGCCACCGTCAGCCCGGACGCGCAGACCGTCGCCCTGCGCGGCGGCGGCTTCTGCGGCTGGATCATGCCGGCCCCGGTCCGGTACAACCCGTTCAACCCGAGTCCGGGCATGCCCAACCTCAAACTGGACTGCACGAACCAGATCCGCAGCGAACGCCAGATCTGCTTGCGCCTCACCCCGGCGGCCAGTCCCCGGATGCAGGTGACGCGGGAAGGCTCACACCGCCTGGTGCACCTGCGCCCCGGCGGCTCTACGGTGGCGGTGCTCGGCCTGGACGGCCGGGTCCGCTCCCTCCGCTGACCCACGGCATCCGTGAGACCGCCTTGCGCCCTGGGCGCAAGGCGGTCTCACTTCGCCCGAACCCAGCGGTCAGCGGCCCCCACCGAGCACAGCGCATCAAATGGTCGCCATGAAGTGATTTCTTTGCCCGCCCCAAAAGCGACCGCTACCGACGCTTTCCGCTGGCGAACAATCGTGGGTCGAGGCGGCGGTCTCTCGTCGTCGCCCCACGGAGGCATCATGCTCCCCAAAATCGCCACGGCCGCCCTCGCCCTCGCCCTGAGCGCGAGCGGACTGGCCCTGACTCCCACCGCCGCCGACGCCGCGGCACCGGCCACCGCGCCGAGCAGGGCACTCGCCGCGCCGGCGTTCAACGCCGGCGGCATCTACACGATCTTCCAGAGCCGCGGAGGCAACATCCAGGTCAACGTGACCCAGGACGGCGCCGGCAGGCTCTTCGGTTCCGCGGCTTACGGCAGCACGGCCGGGACGATCGAGGCGGGATCGGTGGACGGCTTCAACATCTTCTTCATCATCGGATGGTTCAACGGGACCCGGGGACGCTACGACGGCTCGCTGGGAGGCGACAGGCGCCTGTCAGGGATCACCGTCGACCTGAACCACCCCGGCAGCCAGGCGACCTGGTTCACCAGCCGCACCTTCTGAGCAAAGGGCCAGGCCGGAATACCGTTGAGAAAGGGCCGCGGCGCGGCCGAATTCGGCGCACCGCGAATACGCCGCCGGATGGGAACGGAGTAAAGAACTCAGTCGTCGGCGGAGAAGCGGATGGCCGTCGGCGGCAGTTTGATCCCGGGCCAGACGCGCACGCCGCAGCGCAGTTCGTTGCCGGGGCCCACCACCGCGCCGTCGCCCAGCACGACGCCGTCGAGGACCGCGCCGGGGCCCACCCGGGCGCCCCGGCTGAGGACCGAGTCGCGGACGGTGGCGCCCTCGGCGACGAACGAGTCCTCCAGCAGGACGCTGCCGATCACGGTGGCGCCCGCCTCGACCACGGCGCCGCGGCCGACGGTGGTGCCGCCGCGCACGACCGCGCCCGGCGCGACGCGGGCGCCCGTGAGAGCGAGGCGCTCGCCCGGCTCGCCGGGCATGGCGGGAGACGCCAGGGCGCCGAGGACGAGGTCGCGCGAACCCCGGACGAAGGCCTCGGGGGTGCCGACGTCCAGCCAGTAGCCCGACTCGACGTAGCCCATGACCACCGCTCCGGACGAGATGAGCGACGGGAACGTCTCGCGCTCGACGGAGACCACCTCGTGCTCGGGGATCGTGTCGATGGCCGACCGGCGGAAGACGTAGCAGCCCGCGTTGATCTGGTTCGTCACCGGATGGGGCGTCTTCTCCAGGAAGGCGGTGACGCGGCCGTCGCCGGCGGTGGGGACGCAGCCGAACCGGGACGGGTCGTCGACCTCGGTGAGGTGGAGCGTCACCGAGGCGGCGGCGGCCTCGTGCAGCTTCACCTGGGCGCGGACGTCGTGACCCGACAGGATGTCGCCGTTCAGGATCAGGACCGGGTCGTCCGGGCCGCAGGTGAGGGCGCGCGCGGCGTTGCGGATGGCGCCGCCGGTGCCGAGCGGCTCGTCCTCGCTGACGTAGGCGAGGTCGACGCCGTAGGCGCGGTCGCCGAAGGCGGCCTCGAACATCTCGGCGCGGTAGGACGTGGCGAACACGATGCGCTCGACGCCCGAGGCGTGGGCGCGGGCCAGCTGGTGCGCGAGGAACGCCACCCCCGCCGTGGGGAGCAGGGGCTTCGGGGTGGAGATCGTCAGGGGGCGCAGGCGGGTGCCTTGACCTCCCACCAGGAGGATCGCTTCCACTCGGTTCCTTTCTCCACGCGCGGTCGGAGAGAGCCTAGTGGGTGCGTGCCGCGGCGTACTGGTCCACGGCACGCCGGTAGGAGGCCATGTGCGCCTCGGCGGACGCCGACCAGGAGAACCGCTCGGAGCGGGTGTGGGCCGCCTCGGCCAGTTCGGCTCGGCGGGACGGGTCGTCGATCAGCGAGGTGAGGGCGGCGCCGATGCCCTCCGGATCGGGTTCGGTGTAGGCGACCGCGTCGCCTCCGACCTCGGGGAGGGGGCCGCGGTGCGTGGTCAGGACGGGCGCCCCGCAGGACATGGCCTCCAGGACGGGCAGCCCGAAGCCCTCGCCGCGGCTCGGGAGCGCCACGACCAGCGCGCCGCCGAAGAACCCGGGCAGGGCCGGCCAGGGCAGGTAGCCGGGGCGCAGGACGCGCAGTTCCAGCGGGACGGTGGCGAGGGCCGCGTCGACCTCGTCGTCCCAGCCGCCGCTGCCCGCGAGGACGAGCGCCGGCGCGTCCTCGCGGCCGGCGCACGCCCGCACCCAGCCGCGGATCAGGTTCGGGACGTTCTTGCGGGGCTCCAGCGCGCCCAGGTAGGCGACGTAGGGGCGGCCGTGCAGGCCGAGGCGGTCGGAGACGTGCTTGACCTCCGCCTCGGACGGGCGGTGGAAGACCTCGTGGTCGACGCCGTGGTAGGCGACGTCGATGTGGGACGGGTCGGCGCCGAGGATGCGGACCAGCTCGTCGCGCGTCGCGCGGGACGGCGCGATCAGCCGGGTGGCGCGGCGGGCGGCGGTGCGGGTGGCCGACTTGATGTAGGAGGTGCGCACCGGGTCGTGCGGCTCCGGCTCGGCGAACAGGGTGACGTCGTGGATCGTCACCACGGTCGGCAGGCCCGCGCTCACCGGCATCGTGTAGGTGGGCAGGTGGATGACCTCGGCGCCGACGCGCCGGGCCACGTGCGGCAGGCCCGACTGCTCCCAGGCCAGGCGGGTGGCGCGGTGCGAGAGCGTCGCGGGCCCGGCGACCACCTGCGCGCCGGGCACGAGGCCCTCATAGCGTTCGGCGTCCGCACGCTGGCAGGCGACGGCCAGGTCGGCGCCCTGCCGGTGCAAGGCGCACAGCAGCCCGTCCACATACCGGCCGAGCCCGCCGCGGTCGGCAGGCACGGCGGTGGCGTCGAGCAGAATCCGAGGCGCCACGGTCCACTCCCCCATCCAGCGCGGTGGCGTAGATCACTCTTTACTCTCCGAGCGTACGCCCGGAAGGCGCCAACTCGCCGGATCTCGTTCCACGCGATTCATCCGTGAGGGGCCCTCCCCACACGGCCACCGCTTACGCGCCCCGGCCCCCGCGGGGCCTTATCTTTTTCGGGCGCGGACCAGGACGATGCTGCCGCGCTCGTTCGGCGCGGCGCGGTCGGCGAGGGCGACGAGCGGCGTGAGCGGCGCGGCCGCGTTGAAGCCGACCCTGCCGCCGTAGGTGGAAAGGGACAGGTAGAGGCGCTCGGTGGCCGCGGTGCGGAACTGGTAGCTGTGACCGACGAGGTCGAGGCCGCGCTCGTCCATCAGCTTGCGCAGGCTGTCGTGCGTGTAGGTGTGCTGGACGTGGTACTTGGCCTTGTGCGCGTCGCGCAGTTTGGGCCAGGCGTCGGCGCGGCTCAGCACGTCGGCGGACATGAAAATCTCACCGCCGGGCTTGAGGACCCGCGCCATCTCGTCCAGCGACCTGCCGCCGTCGTCGAAGTGCTCGATGGCGCAGACCGACAGGACCGCGTCGAACGAGCCGTCGGCGAACGGCAGCCGCAGCGCGTCGCACTCGATCAGCGCGGGGGCGTGCGCGAGCGTCCGCCCGTAGACCATCTTGCCGCGGGCCAGGTCGATCGAGACGGCCTCGGCGCCGCGCCGGCGCGCGCGGCCGGCCCAGTAGCCGTCACCGCCCGCGACGTCGAGGACCCGCTTGCCGCGCAGGTCGCGCCCCATCCAGTCGAGCAGCGTCCCCGCCTCGCGGTACCGGCACACGTGCACCTGGTGCCCCATGAAGGCGACCACATCCGAAATCTTCATCGCTCCCCAACTCTAGGCGGAGCGGACGGCCGCGAGGTCACGTTCGCCTACGCTGGGCGCGTGAAGATGAAGGTCGTCGCCGTCCGGGCCCTGCGCGTGCTCCTGGTCCTGCTCGCGCTCGCGTTCTGCGGCTACAGCGTGGCGTCCCAGTGGGACGCCGCGGTGGACGCGTTCCGGCAGATGTCGTGGGCGACGCTGGCCGGGGCGCTCGCCGCGGGCCTGGCGGGGCTCTTCGCCTGGATGCTCGGCTGGCGGGAGTTCCTCGCCGGGCTCGGGTCGCCGCTGCCGGTGCGGGCCGTCTTCCGGATCTCGGGGATCAGCCAGCTCGGCAAGTACGTCCCGGGCAAGGTGTGGGCGCTGGTCACCCAGATCGAGATGACGCGCGAGCACAAGGTGCCGCCCGAGCGCAGCTTCGGCTCGACGATGCTGGCGGTCGCGACGTCCACCTCGTGCGGCCTCGCGGTCGCGGCGGTGACGCTGCCGCTGACGTCCGCGGCGGCGCGCCGGGAGTACTGGTGGCTGTTCCTGCTGGCGCCCGTCCTGCTGGCGATGCTGCACCCGAAGATCGTGAGCTGGGCGCTCGGCGTGATGCTCAGGCTCGTGCGGCGGCCGCCGCTGGAGCACCCGGTCGGCCTCGCCGCGACGCTCAGGGCCATCGGGTGGACGGTCCTCGGCTGGGCCCTGTTCGGCGTGCACACGTGGCTGCTGTGCGCGGCCGTGGGCGGCGACGGCAAGGGGCTGCCCTTCCTGGCGACCGGGGCGTACGCGCTGGCGTTCGTCGCCGGCTTCCTCGTCTTCATCGCGCCGGGCGGCATCGGGGCCCGGGAGGCGGCGCTGACGGTCGTGCTGACGCCGGTCCTCCCGGCGGGCGCGCCGGTCGTGGTCGCGATCGCGTCCCGGGTGCTGCTGACCGCCGCCGACCTGCTGATCGCGGGCGCGGCGTTCCTGCTGGGCAGGACGGCCCCGGCGACCGGGAATGAACCGCGCTCCGAGCCGCTTGTGACGGGTACGCAGCCCATGACGGATGCGCAGCCTACGAAGGAGGGATCGTGACGGCCCCGATCACCGTGACCGACGCGACGTTCGCGGACGAGGTCCTGAGCAGTGACACCCCCGTGCTGGTCGACTTCTGGGCCGACTGGTGCGGGCCGTGCCGCATGATCGCTCCCGTCCTGGAGCAGATCGCCGCCGAGCAGGACGGCAAGATCAAGATTGCGAAGATGGACTACGACGCGAACCCTCAGACGCCGGGCAAGTACGGCGTGATGGGACTGCCGACCCTCCTGCTCCTCAAGAACGGCGAGGTCGTGGAGCAGATCGTCGGCGCCAAGCCGAAGCGCGCCCTGATGAAGGTCATCGAACCGCACCTTTGACTTCCTCCCCTCCAGGGTGGGAGGGGAGTGCTACGGCTCGCGCCGCAGAGTTTTCTGCTTCGCGGCCGACTGCGGAAGGGAGGGCCCCGGCCGTCTGACATCAGCTCCACAGACATCACCGGGGTCTCCCCTGGCTACGGCTCGACCAGCCGCAAGGATGTTCTTTGCCGCATTGATGTCCCGGTCGTGCCGGGTGCGGCAGCCCGGGCACGTCCAGTGCCGGGTGGACAGGCTCAGTTCCGCGAGCAGGTGCCCGCAGTGCGAGCAGGTCTTGGACGAGGGGTACCACCGGTCGATCACGACCAGGGTCCGCCCGACCCGTTCGGCCTTGTACTCCAACTGGCGGCGAAACTCACCCCACCCGCAGTCGGAGATCGCCTTAGCGAGCCTGCGGTTCTTCACCATGTTGGCGACGGCGAGGTCCTCGATCGCGATGACGTCCGCCCTGCCGACGAGGGAGGTGCTGGTGCGGTGCAGGAAGTCGGTGCGGGCGTTGCGGATCTTGCGGCAGGCGCGGGCGACCTTGATCTTGGCCTTGCGCCGGTTGCTGCTGCCGGGCTGCTTGCGGGCCATGCGCCGCTGGTACCGGGCTAGATTGCGCTGCTTCTTCTCCAGATGGCGGGGGTTGGCGATGCGCTCCCCGTCAGAGGTCACCGCGAAGTCGTTGACGCCCAGGTCGATGCCGATCTGACGCCCGGCGGCCGGCATGGGCTCGGGCTCAGGGGTTTCGACGGCGAAGGTCACATACCAACGGCCGTCCGCTTCCCGGGAGACAACTACCATCGTCGGATCCAACGTGGGCAGGTCCACATCCTCGAACGACCACACCAGTGCTAGCGGCGCCCGGGTTTTGGCCAGCCACAGTTCCCCGTCCTTCATCCGGAAGGCTGAGCGCGTGTAGTGCGCGGACTGGCGAGAGGTGCGGCTCCTGAAGCGCGGGTAGCGGGCACGTCCGGCGAAGAAGTTAGCGAAGGCGGCGTGCTGGTGGCGCAGCGCCTGCTGCAACGGAACCGAAGAAACTTCGTTCAGGAACGCCAGGTCCTCGGTCTTCTTCCAGGCGGTCAAGGCGGCGTCGGTTTCCCGGTAGGAGATTCGCCTGGCATCGGAATGCCAGGCCCGGTGGCGTTCGGCGAGGGTCTTGTTCCAGACCAGCCGGACACAGCCGAACGTGCGGCCGAAGAGGGCCGCCTGATCGGGGTCGGGGTAGGCCCGGCACTTGTACGCCGTCCGCATGACCGCGACATTACTAGTGGACGGGAAGGCTGTAAGGATTTCCGGTTACACCGGGGATCGCCCAGCTGCGCCGGACCGCTCGGCCTCACCGTCATCCTTACCCGACCGCCTGATCCCCCTGTCGGGGCCGCTGCCGCCTGCCCGGGCGAGGCGGTTAGTTTCCTGTGAGCGCGTCGAGGTAGGCGGTCCAGAGGGGGCCGTGGTCGACCGGGCGGACGCCGGAGCGGAGGCGCTCCGGCTCGCCCGGCTCGTAGAAGCGGCGCAGGGCCGAGGCGAGGGACGCGACGTCGTCCGGCCGGCAGATCAGGCCGTCGGCGCCGTCGCGTATCTGGGCCGCGAAGCCCCCCACATCGGTGGCGATCACCGGGAGGCCGTGCTCGTGGGCCATCCAGACGTTCTGTGACGCGGTCGCCGTGCGGTACGGCAGGACGAGGGCGTCGGCGGCGGCGAAGAGTCCCGGGACATCGGCGGCGGGGACGTACCCGGGCCGCAGCTCGACCCTCGACGTGAGGTCCAGCGAGCGGATCAGCTCGCGGGTCTCGTCCAGGCCGCCCCAGAACTCGCCCGCGACGGTCAGCGCCACGTCGTCCGGGCCCTCGGCGAGGGCCCGCAACAGGACGTCCAGCCCCTTGTACGGGCGGACGATCCCGAAGAACAGCAGCCGCCGGCGTACCTTGCCGTCGCCGGGCGCGGCGGCGCCGGCCGCGGGCAGGTGCGCGGCCATCTCCGCGACCCGCACCGGCCGCGGGGTGAGCCCCCGCGCCAGGTCGGCCTGCGCCTCGGTGTGGACGAGCACGCCGTCCACCTTGCGGAGCAGGCGCCTCATCAGCGGCTCGTCGTAGGGCTTGCGCTCGTGCGGCAGGACGTTGTGGCACAGCGCCACCACCGGGGTCCGGCCCCGGAGCCCGGCGAGGATCCCCAGGTAGGACGGCACCTGCACGGTGCTCAGCACGACCAGGACGACCAGGTCGCACGAGCTCAGCGCGCGGCCGGTGCGCCACCAGCCGTCCGGGCGGCGCCAGTCGAGCCGGCGCCGGGTGCCGGGGAACGGCTCCCCCTCCGGCTCGGAGATCGTCTGCTGGCCGGGGTACAGGAACGAGGGGTACTGGGCCCGCCACGACTCGATGACGACGTCGTGGCCCGCCGCCGCCAGCCGGTGCGCCAGCTCGGTGGTGTGCCGGGCGCCGCCGCCCTTGTAGGGGAACGCGGGCCCGACGATCGCGACGCGCATGCCGCTAGACGTCGCCGCGCGAGCGGACGATCAGGTCGGCCAGCAGCGCCAGCGACGCGATGATCAACCCCGTCACGAAGATCATGATGGTGTTGTTGGCGAAGTAGCCGAAGTGCACCACCATGTCGAACACGCCCTTGAGCAGGCCGATCACGATCAGCCACAGCGCGGGCGGCATCAGCACCTTGAGCGGGTTGAAGTACATCACCATCCGCAGCACCTGCAGGATGTAGCGGTAGGCGTCCTTGGTGAAGTGGAACTTCGACTTGCCGGCCCGCTTGGCGTAGTCGATCGGCACGTACCGCACCGGGTGCTGGTTCGACAGGAACGCGATGGTGATCGTCGTGACGCAGGAGAACCCGGGCGGCAGCAGCCGCAGGTACGGCAGCGACACCTCGCGGCGGAACGCGCGCAGCCCCGAGTTCAGGTCGGGGATCTTCGTGTTGGTGAGCCGCTCGGCGACCTTGCGGATGAACCACTTGGCGGGCACCCGCAGCGCCTTGTGCGTCCCCTCCTCGGTGGTGCGCGCCCCGACGACCTGGTCGACCGCCGGGTCGGAGTCGAGGAGCTCGACCAGCTCGGGGATCCGGTCGTTCGGGTAGGACATGTCGGCGTCGGTCCACACGACGATGTCGCCGCGGGCCTGCTGGGAGCCGATGCGCCGGACGGTGCCCGAACCGCTGTTGTGCTGGAACGCCATGATGCGCATGTTCGGGAAGCGGGGCGCCGCCTCCTCCAGCCGGGCGAGCGTCGCGTCCGTCGAGCAGTCGTCGACGGCCAGCAGCTCGTAGGTCTTGCCGCTGGCGTCCATCGCCGCGCAGATGCGCTCGACCTCGGCGATCACGTGGTCCTGCTCGTTGTAGCAGGGCAGGACGATCGTGACGTGCACGGCGTCGGAGGCGGCCGGCGGACCGGGCGCGGGCGCCGGCTCCGGCACGGGCGCGGACTCGGACGCGGGCTCCACATCGGCGGGCGGATGGGGCTTCGGCTCGACAGACTGGGTGCTCACGCAGCGCGAGGATACTCGCCCCGGCGCGCATCGGCGGCCACTACGCCCCCGCGGGCTCGGCCGCCCACACCTCCATGGTCAGCCCCCAGGTGCCGCCGGGCGGCCCGGTGAGCGTGCGCCCGTCCTGCCGCGTCACCAGGTGCAGCACCCGCCGCGCCGGCCCGTAGGGGGCGACCTGCTCGGGCCTCGCCGCCATGATCACCGGCCGGCGCCCGGCCTGCCGCGCCCCGGCGGCCACGCGCCGCACGTCCTCGGGCGACGCGGAGCCGGTCGTGCGCGCGGCGGGCAGCCCGCACTCACCGCGGACGACCTGGAGGAACCGGTCGGCGGTGGCCTGCTCGACCATCACGACGGAGGCGCGCGCGGGCAGCGCCCGGCACAGTCCCTCCACGGCGGCGACCTCGCCCTGCTCCGTGCGGGTCACCAGGTAGCCGCCGGACGTCAGCAGGATCGGCACCAGCATCAGCACGAAGCCGGCGACCGTTCCCGCCCGCACCATCCTCGGCCCGTAGCCGAGCCGCCGGACGCGCTTGACGGTCCAGGCCGACGCGAACACCGCGAACAGCAGCAGGCCGGGGATGACGAGGCCGATCAGCCGGCGGGACGCCCACGGGTGGTCGGGCGTGATGCCGGGACGCACCAGCACCTGCGCGGTCGTCCAGACGACCATCGCGTAGGGCAGGAGCCATTCCGGCGACTGCCCGCGCAGCAGCCGCCGCACCAGCAGCGCCGCGCCGAACGTCGCGAACAGCAGCGCGGGGACGCCGATGTACCAGAGGACCCAGTACAGCGACAGCTCGGAGTACTGCCGGGTGCCGTCGACCGGGATGTCCTGGATCTTCTGGATCATCTCGATGAACCGGACGTTCATCGCGTCGTCGCCGGTCGCGGGCGGGCGGCGGACGGTCTGCACCAGCGGCCGGAGCGCGAAGCCCGCCATGACCAGCACGGTGAGGACGGCGGCGGCGCCCGGCAGGCGGCCGCGCGCGACCGCCGTGCCGGCGCGGCGCAGCCGGGTCCCCACCCGGTCGCGGCGCAGCGCCACGACCATGACGACCGTCGCGGCCAGGACGGCCGCGGAGATGGCCGCCAGCGGCACGAGCGAGCCGCGCAGGTAGGAGAGGTAGGGCCGGGACATCGTGAGGCCCTCGACCACGCCGGCGCCCGCTCCGAGCAGCAGGCCGCCGGCCGTCCAGTAGCCGGTCGCCCGTCTGCGCGCGATGAGCAGTCCCGCGAACGCCACCACCGGCAGGACGTCCCGCAGCCCGTCGATGCGGACGAGCACGATCAGCCCGAGCGCGGCCCCGCCGAGGAGCGCCTTGGCGCCGGCGACCCGGCCGTCGGCGGGCTCCCGGCGGACGTCGTACAGCAGCGACAGGCCGCCGAGCAGCAGGACGATGGCGGGCAGCTCGCTGAAGGCGTTGCGGGAGACGTAGAGCATCGGCAGCGTCAGCGCGAGGAGCAGCGCCCCGGCGGGGGCCCAGCGGGGGCCGACGAGGCGCGCGACGAGCCCGGCGAACGACAGCACGCAGCACGCGCCGAGAACCGGGGCCGCCAGCACCATCCCGTGGGCGCCGCCGACCCATCCGGCGGGCGCCAGGACCAGCGGCCACCCCGCCATGAACTGCGGGACGACGGCGCCGCCGTCCTGGTAGAAGGCGGGGCTCGCGAAGGCCAGGGCCGCGTCCGGGCCGCCGAACGCCCGCTCCGACAGCGGGATCGGCAGCGATCCGTGCTTCGCCAGCCACATCGCGAACTGGACATAGGACGCGGGGTCGCGGCGGACGACGATCTGCTCGGAGCACATGACGACCTGGAGCACCAGGAACGCGGCGGTGACGGCGAACACCGACCACACCGGCCAGCGCTGCACCGCGTCCAGGCCGCCCGGGGCGTTCAGGCTCCCCGGGCGCCCGCCGGGGGCGTCCCCGGGCCCGGTCCGCAGGCCGAGCCACAGCACCAGGGCCGCGACCGGCACGAACAGCGCGACCGCCGGGGCCGGGCGGAACACGCCCGCCATCAGCAGCGGCAGCGACACCGCCAGCCAGGCGACGAGGACCAGCGCCGGGGCCGCGGTCGCCCGGACGAGCAGCCGACCAGCGTTCATGATTCCGCCCCGGGCTCGCCGTCGGGGCGCGCGCCCGCCACTGTTCCGTCGTTCACCCGTGCGGAGCGTAGCGGCATCGGCGGGATGGCGGCGCCAGGACGATCATGCGGGCATACGCTCGGACCATGAGCGCACATGCCGGGGCCGCGGACACGCCCGCGGAGCTGCTGCGGCGGCGGGTCGCGGACGACCCGTCCCGCCCGCTGGTCACCTTCTACGACGACGCGAGCGGCGAGCGGGTCGAGCTGTCCGCGCGGACGTTCGGGAACTGGGTGGCCAAGACGGCCAACTTCCTGGTGGACGGCCTCGCCGCCGAGCCCGGCACCCGCGTCGTCCTGGTCCTGCCGCCGCACTGGCAGACCGCGGTGTGGCTGATGGCCTGCTGGTCGGCCGGTCTCGTCGCCGAGCCCGTCGATCCGGCGGACGTCGGCCGCGGCGGCGCCGAACCGGCCGGGGCGTCCGAGCCGTACATCCTGGCGGTGGCGCAGGAGGTGCTGGACGACGTGCTCGCGGACGAGGTGCTCGCAGGAGGGGCCGAGGAGATCGTCGGCCTGTCGCTCCACGCGCTCGGCGGCCCGCTCGCCGACTGCCCGCCCGGGGTGACCGACTACGCGGCGGAGGTGCGCGCGTACGGAGACAGGTTCGCCCCCGGCCCCGGGGCGGATCCGGAGGCCCCCGCGCTGAGTGTGACAAAGGCCACATTCAGCGCGGCGGAGCTGGTGGGCGCGGCACGCGGGGCCGTTGAGAAATGGGAGCTGGACGCACGCGACCGGCTCCTGGTTGACATGTCCTTCACCACACTCGACGGGGTTCTGGCCTGCCTGCTCACACCACTAGCCTCGGGTGCTTCCGTCATAATCCAACGAAACTTTGACAAAGCCGCCCTAGATCGTCGCCTGACCCTGGAGCATGTGACGGTGGTGGCCGGTACTTCCGGACCGAATGACGAATCCGGCTCCGTGTACCGCCTCCCCTGACCTACGCTTCCCTTTGCCCTCGTCCCGTCCGTTCGAACCATGAGCCACGGGCCGGCCCCATAGCGGGGACGTCCCCCGGACCCCCGGAACCGCCCATACCCCCGGACCTCGGAGCCGATGAACAGCAACCCGATGTACATGGAGTACGTCGACGACGCCGACCCGCAGCCGGCGCCGCGACGCGGCTGGCGCATCCTCGGCTGGGTGTGCATCGGACTGTCGGCGGTCATGGTGGTCGGCTCTCTCACCGCCTACGGCCTGTACCGCCAGGCGTTCGGGAACATCTCGCACGAGGACGTCAACGCCCAGCTCGGCCCCAACCGGCCGAAGAAGCTGAACAGCGCGATGAACATCCTGATGCTCGGGTCCGACACGCGTGAGGGCTCGAACGCCAAGTACGGCCGCTCGATGAAGAACGAGGTGCCGCGCTCGGACACGATGATCCTGCTGCACCTGTCCCCCGGCGGCGGCCAGGCGATGGGCATCAGCTTCCCCCGCGACCTGATGGTCCGGATGCCCTCCTGCAAGAGCCGCAAGGGGGGGGTGGTCCCGGCGCAGACCCGCGCGCAGATCAACTCGTCGTTCAGCAACGGCGGCGCGGCCTGCGTCATCAAGACGATCGAGAGCATCTCCAACATCCGCATCGACCACTTCATGCAGGTCGACTTCAACGGGTTCAAGGCCATCACCAACGCCGTCGGCGGCGTCCCGGTGTGCCTTCCCAAGGATGTCAACGACCCCAAGTCCAAGCTGAAGCTGACCGCGGGCAAGCACAAGATCAAGGGAGAGACGGCGCTCGCCTACGTGCGGGTGCGGCACGGCCTCGGCGACGGCTCCGACACCGACCGCATCAAGCGCCAGCAGAAGTTCATGGGCTCCCTCGCCGGCCAGGCGATGAGCGCGGGCGTGCTCAGCAACCCGCGCCGCATGCTCCAGCTGATGAACGCCGTGACCAAGTCGCTCACCACCGACAAGGAGCTGACGCCGCAGGTCATGATGGACATCGGCAAGGAGATGCAGGGGATGACCACCGGCAAGCTGCGGTTCGTGACCGTCCCGTCCGGGCCCGACCCGCTGGACCCGAACCGGGTGGCGCTCACCCCCGCGGCCCAGCCGTTCTTCTCCGCCGTCCGCAATGACAAGACCGTGCCGAAGGAGCCCAAGCCGGGCGCCACGAAGATCCCGCCGAGCCAGGTGCGCGTGCGGGTCTACAACGGCAGCGGCATCGACGGCCAGGCCGGGCGCGTCGCCAGCGACCTTGAGTCGCAGGGCTTCCAGGTCACCGTCGGCGGGAACGCCCCCTCGCCCACGACCACCACGCAGGTGCTGTACGGTGCCGGTGCCGACCAGCAGGCGCAGACCCTGACCGCGCTGATCCCGAGCAAGCCGCAGGCCGCGGCGCGCACCACGGGCGGCACGCCGGGCGTCGTCGACCTGATCGTCGGCCAGAACTGGACGAACCTGAAGAGCGCCGGCGCCGGCATCCCGAAGCAGCAGGGTGAGATCCGCGCCAGCGACGACATCTGCAAGGAGACCTGACCGGGCAGCCGTATGACTTACACCACCAGGCCCTCGGAGGCCGACGCGGCACAGCGAACCGAACGGCCGCCGTCCACGGAACCCGCGGCGCCCCCCTTGGCGGGGGCGCCGGAGGCCGCGGGCGCCGCCGCCTCCGGAAGCCCGGCCCCGCAGGGCCCAGGCCCCGCGCGCAAGGTCCGCGACCCGTTCTTCGACAACGCCAAGTACTTCGCGATCCTGCTGGTGGTGGCGGGGCACTCCCTGGCCAACCTGCTGAACGTCCCGATGGCCAAGGGCCTCTACCTGTTCATCTACCTGTTCCACATGCCGCTGTTCATCGTGATCACCGGCTACTTCTCCCGGAACTGGACGTTCGCCGGCGGCAAGGCCCGCAAACTGATCACCAA
This sequence comes from Actinomadura sp. NPDC048021, assembly GCF_040653135.1. Lineage (NCBI taxonomy): Bacteria > Bacillati > Actinomycetota > Actinomycetes > Streptosporangiales > Thermomonosporaceae > Actinomadura > Actinomadura sp. NPDC048021. Next base: position 40,985 of record NZ_JBEZJQ010000005.1, on the reverse strand, counting down.
CGTCGGGGTGCCGTACGTGGTGTTCGAGTTCGCCTACTCGATCTACGACTGGCTCGCGGGCCGCAACCACCTCGAGATCAGCCTGCTGAACCCGTACTACCTGACGTGGTTCCTGTGCGCGCTGTTCATGTGGCGGCTGTCCACCCCCGTCTGGCAGCAGATCCGCTGGCCGCTCGCCGTCGCGACCGTTTTCGCCCTGCTGTCGTACATGAGCGACCTCGGCGGGACGTTCGACATCCACCGGGTGATCGGGCTGCTGCCCTTCTACGTTCTCGGGCTCTCGCTGAAGCCGCAGCACTTCGAGCTGCTGAAGAAGCCGATCGCCCGGCCGATCGGCGCGGTGGTGCTCGCCGCCGGGCTCGCCGGCACCTACCTCGTCATGGACCACATGTCGCGGGGCTGGATCTACTGGAAGCACCCGAACTTCGAACTCCACGTCGGCAACCTCACCGGCACCGTGGTGCGGATCGCGATGTTCGCCGCGGCGGTCGTCTTCGTCGCCGCGTTCCTCAGCCTCATCCCGCGCGGGCGGTACTGGTTCACCTCCCTCGGCTCCTACACGCTGTACGCCTACCTGCTGCACGGGTTCGTGACCCGGCTGCTCAACTTCACCGGCTGGTGGGACGCCGACTGGATGCACACCCCGACCGGGGTGGTCGTCGTGGTCGCCGGCGCCCTGGTGGTCGGAACGTTCCTGTGCTCCAAGCCCGTCGTGCGGACGATGAGCTGGGCACTGGAGCCGAAGATGACGTGGGTCTTCACACCTCTGAGAAGGCCCGCCCGCTCCCGCTGACGCTCCCCCGCTCCCGCTCCTAACCCCGCTCCCCGCTCCCGCAGTACCCGACCCCCCGGAGATATGTCCGACGTCCTCCCCACCCCGCCATCCGCCACGGGCAGTGCGCCTTCCGCCACGGGCAGTGCGCTCGCCCTGCCCGAGGCGCCGCCCGTCCCCGCTCCCCGCCCCGCGCCCGACCCGGCGGCGCCGCCGAAGCCGGCGCCCCGCCCCCGGGACGCGTACTTCGACAACGCCAAGTTCTTCACGGCCGTGCTCGTCGTGGTCGGGCACTTCTGGTCCCAGTTCGGGGACAGCCGCGCGGCCCACGCCGCCTATGTCGTGCTCTACGCCTTCCATATGCCGGTCTTCGTTTTTATTTCCGGCTATTTCTCCCGGGGATTCATGCGCTCGACGGACAAGTTCCGCAGCGTTCTCCCCACGCTCGTCGTCCCTTATGTGATATTCATCCTCCTCTACCGGGCGCAATTGATGCTCATCAACGGAGTGCAGTTCCGGCTGAGCGAGCTCTTCCGGCCGCATTTCCTGATGTGGTTCCTGGTGGCGCTCGTGTTCTGGCGGCTGAGCGCACCGCTGTGGGGGCACCTGCGCCATCCGGTGGCCGTCTCGGTGGCGTTCTGCCTCGTCGGCGGGAGCTGGGCGTTCACCGCCGACTCCACGCTCAGCCGGACCGCCGGGCTGCTGCCGCTCTTCGTCCTCGGGCTGACCGTCGACCCGCGGCACGTGCGGCGGCTGCGCGCCGGATGGGCGCGGTGGGCCGGGCTCGCCGTGCTGGCCGCCGCCCTCCCCGTCGCCTACGTCTGGGAGCTCGGCACGGTCGTCCCGAGGATCGACAGCGGTCTGCTCTACTGGAACCAGGGTTACGATGCCATGGGGTTCGGCACCGTCGAAGGCATGATGTGGCGGCTCGTGGCCCTTGCCTTCGCCGTTCTCCTCGGCGCCGCCTTCCTCGCGAGCATCCCGCGCGACCGAGCCTGGTACACCGAGATGGGGACGCGGACCATGTACGTGTACCTGCTGCACGGCCTCGTCATGAAGACGTTCGACTACACCGGCGTGCTGGACGAGCCCGTCCTGCACGAGCCGTTCGGCATCGTCTCGGTCACCGTGGCCGCCGCCGCGCTCGGCGTCGTCCTCGCCACCGCCCCCGTGCGGCGGGCCACCCGGTGGGCGGTCGAACCCGAGGCGCGGTGGCTCCTTCGACCCGCGCCCGCCAGGACCTGAGGTTCAACCCCGACCTGTGGGTATAGTCCAGAATCACCGAGTAGTTGATTGGCCTTCGCGTGAGCTCTGATCACGATATTTCCCTGAGCATCATCGTGCCCGTGCACAAAGTGCAGGGGTACATCCGGCAATGCCTTGATTCGATCCTTGATCCGGATCTTCCCCATCTTGAGGTCATCGCCGTCGACGACCACTCGCCGGACGGCTGCGGTGAGATCCTCGACGAGTTCGCCGAGCGCGACCCGCGCGTCAAGGTCCGGCACCTCGCCGAGAACGTCGGCCTCGGCCGCGCCCGCAACATCGGGCTCGACATGGCGACCGGCGACTACGTCTGGTTCTTCGACAGCGACGACTACGCGACCGAGGGCGCCGTCCGCGCCATCTGCGACCGGCTCGCCGAGACCCGCCCCGACGTGCTGGTCTTCGACTACGCCCGTGCCTACTGGAACGGCAAGGTCAAGCGCAGCATCATCAACGACCTGTTCCGCGAGCCCCCCGCGCCGGACGTGTTCACCCTGGCGGAGCGGCCGAGCGTCCTCGAGATGATGATGACGGCGTGGAACAAGGCGATCCGCCGCGAGTTCCTGCTCGACCTCGGGCTGCGCTTCAGCGGCGGCTACTACGAGGACGTCAACGTCACCTACCCGATCCTGATGGCCGCCGAGCGCCTGAGCCTGCTGGACCGGGTCTGCTACATCTACCGGCAGCGCCGCCGCGGAGCGATCACCAAGACCGCGAGCGCCAAGCACTTCGACGCGTTCGCGCAGTACGACCGCATCTTCGAGTTCATGGACGGGATGGGGGCGAAGGCCGACCCGTTCCGCACGCTGATGTTCAACCGGACGATCTGGCACCTGCTCGTCATCATCGAGCGGCCCGACCGCGTCCACGAGTCGGAGAAGGCGCGCTTCTTCGCGGAGATGTCGAAGACGTACAACAGGTACGAGCCGGCGGGGCACGTCCCCCCCGACGACAAGCCGTTCCTCGCCGACAAGCACCGCATGATCAAGGCGGGCGACCACCGGGGCTTCGAGCGGGTCCGCGCCGCCGAGGCCAAGGACAAGGCGCGGGGCCGGGGCGGGAAGGCCGCCAAGCTCCGCAGGCGCGGCGTGCTGCTGGGCAAGGAGCTCGCCAAGGAGCGCTACTACCAGATGCAGCGGCGCCTCCCGATCGAGGAGGACCTCGCCGTCTTCGCCGCGTACTGGTACCGCGGGTACGCCTGCAATCCGGCGGCGATCTACGAGAAGGTCCGCGAGCTGGCCCCGGACGTCCGCCCGGTGTGGGTCGTCAAGCCCAGGGCCCGCAGGACGATGCCGGAGGGCGTCGACTACGTCGTCGCCGGCTCCGCCGAGTACTACCGGACGCTGGCCCGCGCGAAGTACTTCGTCAACAACGTCAACTTCCCCGACAACTACGTGAAGCGGCCGGGGCAGGTGCACATGATGACGCAGCACGGGACGCCGCTGAAGAAGATGGGCCTCGACCAGATGGAGTATCCGGTCGGCGCCAACGACATGGACTTCAAGGCCCTCATCGCCCGGTCGGACCGCTGGGACTACCTCGTCTCGTCCAACCCGCTGTCGACGGAGGCGTGGGAGCGCGGGTTCCCCTGCGACTACGAGATGCTGGAGATCGGCTACCCGCGCAACGACCGGCTCGTCGCCGCGGCCGAGGACGAGCGCACCCGGCTGCGCGCGGAGCTCGGCGTCCCCGCCGGCGCGACCGCGATCCTGTACGCGCCGACGCACCGCGACTACCAGCGCCGCTACACCCCCATGTTCGACATCGGGCGGGTCGCGGAGGCGCTCGGCGAGGGGCACGTGCTGCTGCTGCGGGCGCACTACTACTACAAGATCAAGAACATGGCGGCGGACCTGGGCTGGCCGGAGGGCCGGGTCATCGACGTGTCCAGGCACCCGTCCGTCGAGGACCTCATGATCGCCTCGGACGCGCTGCTCACCGACTACTCCTCGGTGATGTTCGACTACGCCAACCTCGACCGGCCGATCGTGATCTACGCCAACGACTGGGAGACCTACCGGCTCACCCGCGGGGTCAACTTCGACCTGACGGCGACCCCTCCCGGTGTCGTCGCCGCGACCGAGGCCGAGCTGGTCGAGGCGTTCACGTCCGGGGCGGCGTGGGGCGACGCCGCCGCGAAGAACCGCGCGAACTTCAGGGCGCGTTTCTGCCCGTGGGACGACGGGCAGGCGGCCGAGCGCGCCGTGCGCCGCATGTTCCTCGGCGAGAAGATCCCGAACCCGCCGCAGTAGGCCCCGCGCCGGGCCCGCCGCGGCGCCGTCCGGTGCACACCCCCGTCACGCCGAAGGAGTGGGTCGCTTGCCCTCCAGCAGGATCAGCGTCGTCGTGCTCGCGCACGGAGCCGGAGAGTCGCTCGGCGGCACCCTCGCGTCGATCGCGGGCCAGTCGCACGCGGACCTGCGGGTCCTGGTGATGGACGACGGCGCGGGCGCCGCCGCCGGGGCCGTGCTGCCCGACGAGCGGTTCCGCGTCGTGCGGCGGGGCGCGCTCAGCCGGGGCGCGGCGCGCGGCCTCGGCGCCGCGGAGAGCGACGGCGACTTCCTGCTGTTCGTGGACGGCGGCGACGAGCTGCCGGCGGAGGCCCTCGCGTCGCTGGCCGCGGCGCTGGAGTCGTCCGGCTCCGACATCGCGCTCGGCCGCGAGGCCGTCCGCCGCGGGCCGGAGCGGGCGCCGGAGTGGCGGCCCGCCGAGCCGTCCCTCGCCCCGGCCACCGGCACGGACGTGCGGCGCACCCCCGGCCTCGTCCGCGAGCGCGGGGTCGGCGGGAAGCTGTTCCGGCGGTCGTTCTGGACGTCGCACGGGCTGGAGTTCCCCGACCTCGGCCGCTACGACGACCTGCTCCCGGCGGTGCGGGCGCTGCACCTCGCGGAGGGCGTGGACGTGCTGCCCGGCGTCGTCCTGCGCCGGCGGGGCGAGCGGTTCCCCGCCACCACGGAGGCGCAGGAGATCGCGGACGGGTTCGGCGCCGTCGCCCTCGCGGTCGCCTGGCTCGGCGAGCACGGCCACGCCCGGTCCCGGCGGCGGCTCCAGGCGCTCGCGGCGGCCGAGGAGCTGCGGGTGTTCCTGGACGCGCTGCCGGACCTGCCCGGCGACGAGCGCGAGCAGGTCGTCGCGCAGGCCGCCGCGTACGCGTCCGAGCTGCCCGCCAAGCTGCTCGCCGGCGTCCCGGCGCTGACCCGGCTGAAGTGGCATCTCGCCTCCGCCGGGCGCACGAGCGAGCTGGTGAAGGTGGTCCGGTACGAGCGGGGGAAGGCCTCGCCGTCGATCGTCCGCGACCCGCTGCGCCGGTACGTCGTCTACCCGTACTGGAAGGACGCCGAGGTCGGCGTCCCGCGCGAGGTGTACCGGGCCCGCGGCGAGCTGGGGATGCGGGGCCGGGTCCACGCGGTCGGCTGGGACGGCGACCGGCTCACCGTCACCGGCGAGGCCTACATCAACTCCGTCAGCATGCGGCGCCGCTGGACGTCGGTGAAGGCGATCACGCTGCGGTCCGGCGGCCGGAGGATCCTCGCACGGGCCCGGCAGGCGCCGGCGCCCGGGAAGCGGTCGGGCTGGTCCGGCTTCGCGTTCGCCCTCGACGCGGCTCGCCTCCGCGACCGCAGGAAATGGGTCGAGGGGGTCTGGTCGGTCGAGGCGTCGGTGCTCAACGCGGGCGTGTTCCGGCGGGGGCCGCTGCGCGGCGGCGGCTCCGGCAGCGGCGCGCATCCGCCCTACCGCTACGTCGCCGACGACGTGCGCGTCGTCCCGCGCATCGAGGACGGCCGCCTCGTCATCGAGGTCGAGCGGGTCCGGTCGGCGGCGGTCGCGCTGTCCTGGGACGGCGGCACGCTCGTCGTCGAGGTGAAGGCGGACGAGGCGCCGGACGGCCTGTCGCTGACGCTGGGCGACGACCGCGTCGACGTGCCGGTCACCGCGTCCGGCGGCCGGTACGTCGCCCGCGTCTCCCCGGAGTCCCTCGAAGGATCCCCGCCGCCGGAGGAGGAGATCGACGACACCCGCGACTGGACGGTCCGGGTCGCGGGCCGCCCCCTGGTGCTCGCCGAAGGGGTCGAGGACGTCCGGCGGACGTTCGGCCCGCTGGAGGTCGCCGCGGGCCGCGGGCCCGGCGGCTACCTGCGCGTCCGGCGCACCACGGCGCGGCTCTCCGTCGACGCCTGCGCCTGGCGGCCGGACGGGACCCTCGTCCTGACCGCTGCGCATCCCGCGCACGCCGGTGGCCAGATCGTGCTGCGCGGCCGATGGCACCGCAAGGAGTACGCGTTCGACCTCGTCCCCGATCCGGCGTCGGGGCGCCTGCGCGGGGAGATCCCGGTCGCGGCCGTGCCGGGCGTCGCGGGCGTCCTGCCGCTGCGGCCCGGCCGCTGGGACGTGCTGTTCCGGCCCCCGGGCGGGCGGGCGCTGACCGTCCGGCTGTCGGCGGAGGCGCAGGACGGCCTGCCCGGGCCGCTGGAGGTGGCGCGGCGCGGCTACGCCCTGGAGGCGCGCGACGGGCTGCTCGCCGTGGCGGTGACGGGCGACGTGCCGCCGGAGGAGAAGAGCGCCGGCGCCAGGTACCGGGAGGAGGCGCGCCGCCGAGCCGACCGCGACGGGCTGCGCGACGCTGTCCTGTTCTCGTGCTTCAACGGGCGGCAGTACTCCGACAGCCCGAAGGCCGTCCACGAGGAGCTGATGCGCCGGGACTCCGGCCTGGAGCAGCTCTGGGTCGTCAACGACGCGCAGGTGGAGCTGCCGGACACGCTGCGGCCCGTCCGGCTGCACGGCAGGGAGTGGCACGAGGCGCTCGCCGCGTCCCGCTACATCGTGACGAACCACCGGCTGGGCGACGCGTTCCGGCGGCACCCGGACCAGGTCGTCCTGCAGACCTGGCACGGCACGCCGCTGAAGAAGATCGGCGGGGACATCAAGGAGGTGCACTTCGCCTACGCGCCGGGCATGAGGAAGGCGCTCCAGTCGCGCTCGAAGGACCCCGGGCCCTCCCTGCCCGAGTGGAGCCACCTGCTGTCCCCCAACCCGTTCAGCACGGAGATCTTCCGTCGCGCGTTCGCGTTCAAGGGGGAGATGCTGGAGGTCGGCTACCCCCGCAACGACCTGCTGTACAGCCCGGAGGCCGACGCGGTCGCCGCGCGGGTCCGGGCCCGGCTCGGCATCCCCGACGGCAAGCGGGTCGTCCTGTACGCGCCGACGTGGCGGGACGACCAGTACTACAGCCGGGGCCGCTACCGGTTCGACATGCGGATCGACCTGGAGCGGGCCCGCGCCGCGCTCGGCGACGACCACGTCCTGCTGGTGCGGCTGCACACCAACGTGGTGGACGGCGTCCGCGAGGACGGCCACGGCTTCGTCCGCGACGTCTCGGCCTATCCCGACATCACCGAGCTGTACCTGATCTCCGACGTGCTGATCAGCGACTACTCGTCGGTGATGTTCGACTACGCCAACACCGGCCGGCCCATGCTGTTCTTCACCTACGACCTCGCCGACTACCGCGACCGGCTGCGCGGCTTCTACTTCGACTTCGAGGCCGAGTCCCCGGGGCCGCTCGTGGAGACCTCCGACGACCTCATCGAGGCGGTCCGCGACGCGGAGTCCGCCATGGAGGGCTATCGCGACCGCTACAAGGACTTCGTCGCGCGTTTCTGCCCTCTCGACGACGGGCATGCCGCCTCCCGTGCCGTCGACCGCGTCTTCGGCGCGGACGGCACAGTCCGGTAAGCGTCATCGGGGAAGGCGACTGGGCCGTGACCACGGTTCCCGACCGTTGTGAGAAGTCGGACGCCCGCGGGGTGGCCGACCATTGCAGGGTCGGTGCGGACGACGCCCTGCGCATCCGCTGGCCCCGGCCGGCGGCGGAAGGCGAGCGGATCGTCCTGCGCCACGAGAGGTCCGGGGAGGTCCGCGCCGGGCCGCTCTCGGACGACCGGCGCTCCGCCGTCCTCACGGTCGCGGGGCTGGCGCCCGGCAGGTGGGACGTCCTGCTCGGCGCGGACCACCCCCTGGTGACCGACGATCCCGGGTTCTCCTTCGACGGCCTGCGCGAGTACGCCGGACGGGCACGGGACCGGGCCGTCCGCGTCGTGCGGCTGCCGGACGGGCGGGCCGTGCTCGACGTCCGCGAGGTCGTCCCGCACGCCGAGGTCGAGGAGGTGCACCCGCTCGACGGCGAGATCGGGATCACCGGATGGCCGGCCTACGCCGGGCCGCGCCCGGGCGGGGCCGCCCGGCTGGTCGCGGTCGCGCGCGAGGGCGGCGGCAGGGAGACGTGGAGCGCCCGGCTCGACGGGACCGGGTTCGACGCCCGCCTGGACGTCCGCGCGTTCACCCGGTGGGAGCCTTCCCTGTGGGACCTCTGGCTCGACGCGGGCGACGTCCACGCCCGCCTCGCCACGTTCCTCGACGACGCGCCGGGCAAGCTCGGCACGCTGTCCTACCCCCGCCAGGTCGTCGCGTCCGGCGGCCGGCGGATGAGCGTGCGGCCGTACTACACGCGGCAGGACGGGCTGGCGGTCGCCTGCCACCTCCTCCCGGAGGACGCCGGCCCATGAGGATCACGTTCCTGCTGCTGGAGGCCTGGACGATCGACGGCACGGTGCGCAGCACCTTCACGCTCGCCGACGAGCTGTCCCGCCGCCACGACGTCGAGATCGTCAGCGTGCGGCGCACGGCCGACCGGCCGGTGTTCCCGCTGTCGGGCCGGGTCCGGCTGCGCTCCCTGGTCGACGTCCGGCCGGGCGCGAAGGCCGCGTGGCCGCACGCCGCGCGCGCCGGGCGGCTCATGGACGAGCCGAGCCGGATGGTCCATCCCGAGGAGCGCAGCTTCTCCAAGTACTCCGCCTGGACGGACGAGAGACTCGCCCGCTTCCTGCGCCGGCCGCGCACGGACGTGCTGGTCACCACCCGCGCCGGGCTCAACCTGATGGCGGCGCGGCTGGCGCCGGCCGAGGTCGTCGTGGTCGGGCAGGAGCACCTCCAGCTCGGCATCAACGACGCCGGGATCCTCGCCGAGATCGAGGAGGGGTACCCGCGGCTGGACGCCCTCACCTGCCTGACGGCCGCCGACACCGCGGACTACGAGCGCCTGCTGCCCGCCGGCTCGTGCCCCGTCCACACGATCGGCAACGGGCTGCCCCCTCGGGTGCATCCGCGGTCGCGGCAGGAGAACCGGGTGGTCGTGGCGGCGGGCCGGATCGTCTGGATCAAGGGGTTCGACCTGCTGCTGGACGCGTTCGCGAAGGTCGTGGAGAAGCATCCGCGGTGGCGGCTGCGCGTCCACGGCGAGGGGCCGCGCCGCGAGGAGATGCGCCGCCGGGCCACGCGCCTCGGCCTCTACAACCACGTGCGGATGCTGGAGCCGGCCCGCGACATGGAGGGCGAGCTGGCCAAGGCGTCCGTCCTCGCGCTGCCGTCGCGCGCCGAGCCGTTCGGCATGACGATCATCGAGGCGTTCGCGTGCGGGCTGCCGGTGGTCGCCTTCGACTGCCCGCACGGGCCCCGCGAGATCATCACCGACGGGGCGGACGGGCTGCTCGTCCCGCCCGGGGACTCCGGCGCGCTCGCCGAGACGCTGATCCGGCTGATCGACGACGAGGAGCTGAGGCGCGCGATGGCGGCGAACGCCGTCGCGTCGGCCGGGCGGTTCGCCGTGTCCGCCGTCGCCGCGCGCTGGGAGCGGATGCTCGCCGGGCTGCTCGCCGCCCCGCGCCGCGACACCGGGCGGCGCTAGCCGGACTCGGCTTCGATCTTCGCCCGGGCCGGCCGGGACTCCTTCCGCGGCGCGGGCACGCGCGGCGGGCGGCGCGGCGGGAACAGCGCCAGCCCGAGCGCGACGCACGCGAACGGGACGGCGGGCATGACGTAGCGGTAGTCGAAGTCGGCGGTCGCGGCGGGGATCACCAGCAGCGCCAGGCTCGTCCCCCACGGGAGCAGCGCGCCCGCCGTCCAGTGCCGGACGGGCCGGGCGAGGCGCCACCGCCCGTTCGACCGCGCGTGGGGGACGGCCCCGGCGAGCCCGCCGAGGAGCAGGACGCCGAGGATCGTGCCGGGCATGACCAGGTGGTCCTGGTAGGCGAGGACGACCCCCGACCACGGCCGCACGACCCGGGTCTCGCCGTCGCCGCCGTACCGCCCGGCGAGGCGCGCCTGCCTGTCGCTCCACGCCTCGCCCTCGGGGAACTCGTACTGGAGCCACGTCCACGGCGTGGGGTACGGCTGCCGTCGCCAGGCGAACGCCCGCAGGGTGTCGCGGACGACGACCTCCGCGTAGCCGGCGGGCTGCGCCTTGATCGCGGCCCAGGCGAACTCGCCCGCGAGCCGGTTGCCCTCCTCGCCGTAGACCCAGCCCGGGATGCGGCGGAACGGGGAGTCGGGCGTCCACATGACCGAGAACGACCGGGAGATCCGGGGGTCGCTCCGCTTCGGGCACATGATCGCCAGCTCGGGCCGGGGCCTGATCACCCGGCAGTCGGCGAACGCGGCCGTGCGCCCGTACAGGAACACCTGGTCGGCCTTGGCGAGCTTGTACTGGCCGTACTCCGCGTGGAACCAGACCATGTAGCCGGCGACGGGCAGGACGAAAGCGAGGGCCGCCGCCGCGCAGGCCGTCCGGCCCGCCCTCCTGACGAGCATCGCGAGGAGGACCAGCGCGATCAGCGGCAGTCCCGCCGTCCGGGTGAGCGTCGCGCACGCCGTGAGCGCCCCGGCCAGGGCGCCGAGCCACCAGGCCGGCCGGCGACGCCACAGCACGGCCGCCACCGCCGCGAGCAGCAGGAACGCGAACAGCGAGTCCGACATGAGCATGTGCTCAAGGGCGATCTGGTGCGCGGGGATCAGCACCGGGACGGTCAGCAGCGCCGCGGTCGCGCCGGGCAGCCACACCCGCCACGGCTTCCCGTCCTCGACGGGCAGGGCCGCCCGTCCCGCACGCCAGACCAGGGCGTAGACCAGCACACCGGTCAGCACCCCGACGGCGTGCTGCACGGAGACCATCAGGCCGAAACTGTGGAAGGGCTTGAGCAGCCACAGCAAGATCGGATATCCACTGGGACGCGTCGGATCCGGCCGGAACGCGACCGCGGCCTCCAGGTACCCGGGCGAGTCACCGAACCACAGGGGAGCCGGATAGGCGAGGACGGCGACGGCCCGGATCCAGACCGCGACGGCGAGGACTCCGGCGAACGGCAGGTGGGGAGCGAGGGGACGCACGCGCATTCTGCGTCCCTTACCCGCGGCGCTGATCGTCATGTGACCGGACGATCACGATCCGGGAGATCCCCGGTGACCGGAACCGGACAGCCGATACGATCAGACCGCTCCGCGAACGAAAGGAACCCCATGGCGAACTTCACGCTCGACGACGTTCGGCAACGGACGTACAAGGCGCGTGACGCCTGGTGGACCGTGCTGCTGGTCGACCCGCTGGCCGCCAGGCTCGTCAAGTTCACGGCGAACAGGACGCGCGTGACGCCGAACCAGCTCACCGTCGGCGCGCTCGTCCTCGGCCTCGCCGCCGGCGCCTGCTTCGCCGTCGCGTCCTGGCCGTGGCTGCTCGCCGGCGCGCTGCTGTACCACCTGTCGTTCACCCTCGACTGCATGGACGGCAAGGTCGCCCGGCTGAAGGGCACCGGCTCGGTGTTCGGCGCCTGGCTCGACTACATCTTCGACCGCGTCCGCGTCCTGGCCTGCGCGATCGCCCTGATGGCCGGCCAGTACGCCGCCACCGGCAACGTCGCCTACGTCTGGACGGCGCTCGCCGTCGTCTTCCTCGACATGCTGCGCTACATGGACGCGCTGGAGATCTACAAGGTCCGCTCGCAGATGCGGACCACCCTCAGCGCGGCCCGCGAGGAGGCCCAGGCGCTCGAACTCGCGGCCCGCCGCGCCAACGGCGACCTGGTGGAGGCCGACGAGGACCTGCGCTCCGCGGAGGCGCTCACCGAGGACCCCGAGGCCGACGCGGAGAACCGCGTCGTCGGCGACGACCCCAACGCCGCCGTCCTCCAGGCGGGCTTCAACCAGCGCTTCCCCTGGTACGCCCGCATCCGCAACGTCCTGATGGCGGGCCGCATCCGCCCCCACCTGATCAGCGGCATCGAGTTCCAGATGGGCGTGTTCATCGTCGCCCCGATCGCCGCCGCGATCGTGCCGGGCGCCATCATCCCCGTGGTGGTCCTCAGCGGCGTCGGCCTGCTGGCCTTCGAGCTGATCATCATCTACAAGTTCTGGCTCTCCAGCCGGGACTACAGCCGCAGCCTCGCCAAGCTCAACGCCAAGATCGAGTCCCACCGCGCCGAGCTTCCCGCCGAGCCCGCCCAGGCCGGCGCGGTCGTCGGCAGCTCCGGCTGACCCGTACCGCCGGAGAGGTCCCCGCGGCGCCGCCGCGGGGACTTTCTCTCTGGACGGCCCCTCCCGGGCCGTCCTTCACCCGGCGCGGCGGCCCGTCATCAGGAGGTACTCCCAGTCCATGGACAGGGTCGGCCCTCCCCGGTCGTGGTCGCGGGCCAGGCCCGCGGGGGCTACGTCCTGACCCCGGCGGGCGAGGAGCTGCGCCCGGTGGTGGAGGCACCTGCGCCGCGGCGTCCCGGCGTGGTTCACCCTCTCCCCCTTCGCCGCCGTCCCCCGCCCCGCCCGGACGGAGGGAGCGGCCTAGCCGGTGAGGAGGTCCGTCCACTGGCGGCAGACCTCGTCCAGGCCGTAGGCGGCCTTCACCTGGGCGCGGGCCTGCTCGGCGTCGTCCTGCCAGCGGCCCAGCGAGACCGTGGTGGCGATGGACGCGGCCATGGCGGAGGTGTCGTCGTGGATCCAGCGGCGCTGGTAGATGGTCTCGGCGCCGGGCCAGGGCAGCAGGGCCGGGACGGCGCCCGAGGCCATGCCCTCGGCCGGCGCGAGATGGAAGCTCTCGTCGTCGCTGGTGGACAGCACCCAGCCGATGCGGCGCAGCCAGGAGGCCACGTCGCGCCCGTAGGAGTCGAAGACGACGCCGCCCGAGAGGAGGCGGGAGCGCCGGATGCGGCGGAAGACCTCCTCGTAGTGGGCCCGCTCCTCGTCCTTCTGCCAGATCCACCAGTACTCCCAGGGGAGCTTGGACTTGACGAAGAGGGTGAAGCGCGGGTCGTCGCGGCGGAGCTCCTCGACCACGTCGAGGGCCAGGTCCAGGCGCTTGCGGGACGGGGCGATGCCGATCATCCCGAGGTGGTGCTCGGCGCCGGGGAGCTTCGCGCGGTCGAGCTGCGCGTCGTCCACCCAGTTCGGGACCGTGACGACCTTCTCGGCGGGCCAGCCGGTGATCTCGCGGGTCAGCGCGTCGTAGTGGGGGCTGACGCAGACGACCCGGTCGACGGCGCCGATGTCGAGCTGCTTCGGCCAGCCCGCGTACAGCTCGAACCGGTGCAGGCGCACGACGAGGCGCTGGTCCGGGCGCTTGCGCCGGGCGAACCAGAGGGCGTTCGGGCCGCACCACTCGCAGACGATGACGTCCGCCCAGTCGACCAGGGCCTGGCTGCGCTCCTCGTCGTGGGCCTTCAGCGCGGCCCAGTGGTCGACGCGGACCTCCAGGTCGGAACGGGAGCGCAGGTAGTCCAGCAGGCGGGAGAAGAACTTCAGGTCGTGGCCCGCCACCCCGACGCGCAGGCGGCGCCCCTTCACGGCGAGGACCTTCTCGGAGGGCTCCGGGAACGCCTGCGCCAGGTAGCCGCGCAGGCGGGCGGCGGCCGCGTCGAGGGTGAACTCCGCCGCCGCCGCGCGGCAGCGGTCCGCGGCGAGCGTGAAGATCTCCGGGTTCTTGCCGATGAGCGTCAGGGCGTCGAGCACGTCGTCCTCGGTCGCCGCGAACAGCGGGTAGTCGGTCCCGAGGAGCCGTTCGTGCATCGGGGTGCGGTTGAGGACGACCGGGACGCCGAGCGTCCCGCACTCCAGCACCTTCGTGGACAGTTCGAGGCTGGCGTCCATGGAGGCGTCGCGCCAGGACAGGCCCACGTCGCCGGCGGCGGTGAGGCGCATCGCCTCGGCCCGCGGGTGGCCGCCGTGCCAGACGACGCCCTCGCCCGTCTCCAGCGCGGTCCTCATCCGGGACGCGAAGCCGGGATCGGACGGATCGTCGTGGATCTTGTCCCCGACCATGTGCAGTTCGGCGTCCACGCCGCGCATGGCCAGCAGGCGCGGGAGGGACGTCATCTCGTAGGTGTTCCACCGGGGCGCGAACTTGCCGGTGTAGACGAGGCGGAGCGGGCCGTCGGAGGGGCCGGGGCCGCGCGTCTCCAGGCCGTCCGGGAGCACGACGACCGGCGGGAACAGCACGCTCTTGCCGGCCGTCGCCGGGACGGCGCTCTCCAGGAAGCCGCGCAGCTCCTCGGTCTGGCAGAGCAGGACGCGGGAGGCGTCGGCGATCCGGCGCAGGTCGCCCTTGGCGGAGGCGGTGAACTCCGCGGCCGACTGCGGGACGTCGGTGAGGTACGTCCAGAGCCGCCCGGCCATCGGCCCGGCGGCGAGCTTGCCCGCGAGGATGCGGCCGCGCACCACGACGAGGTCGTGCGGGTCCTCCTCGTCGACGCGGGCGAGCACCCCGGCGGCCTGCCGCGCGGCCATGCCGGCGGGGCCCTCGAACAGTCCCTCGGCGTGCGGGCTGCGGACGGTGACGCCGGGCAGGGCGCGCAGCGGGTCGACGAGCCGGCCCGTCCGGACGGGCGCCTTGAGGACCAGGGTCACCTCGCAGCCGGCGCGGGCCAGGGCCTGCACCATGCCCTGGGCCCAGATGGCCGACCCGTCGATGATGTTGAGGTCGACGTCGCCGTAGACGAGGGCACGTGGTCGCACGGTGGTTCCTTTCAACGGGCCGGACTCGTGGTGGCACCGCTCGTCGCGGCGGGGCCCCCACCGGCGTCCGGCGACGGCGCCGGGTCGAGGAGGCGGACGAGCCCGGCGGGCGCGGTGGCGGTCGCGTCCCAGTGCAGGGACGCCAGGGTGGCGGGCGGCGCCTCGCCCCACAGGACGAGCGGGAGCGATCGGGCCGCGGCGATCCGGCGGATCTCGTGCAGCGCCAGATCGCGGTCGTACATGCCGGGGACGCCCAGGTAGGCCCACGGCCCGCCGGGCTCGCCGGCCGCCGCGTCCACCACGAGCGCGTCCACGTCGGCGGTCTCGAGGGCGATCGCGGCGTCGTGCGGGTAGAGGGCGACGACCCTGGCGTGCCCGGCGAGGACGGCGGCCGTGCCGGGCGCGAGCACCCCCGCGATGATCGGGACGTCGCAGGGCCCCGCGACGAGCAGCCGGTCCTCGGGCCGCTCGACGCGGTCGGGCTGGACGCCGCCGCCGGTCGCGCGCGCCGCGGCCGAGACCGGGGCGCTGCGCTTGCGCCAGAGCCGGTACAGCTCCCGCGGCAGCCGCTTGCCGCGCCTGGGGTTGCGCGCCGCGCCCGCGACCAGCCGCCCGAACTGGACGGCCGTCGAGGCCTCCAGGGCCGCGAGCCGCTTCTCCATCTCGTCCAGGCGCGCCTCCCGCTCGCGCAGCGTGGACTTCAGCCGCCCGAGCTGCTGGTAGGCCTTGGCGTTCTTGTCCTCGTCACTCACCCAGGAACTCCATGATCACTTCGGCGATGCGGGGGCCGGCGTGGCCGTCCCACAGCGGGGGCCTGCGCTCGCCCGGCCCGCCCGCGGCCGCCGCTCCCCCTTCCAGGCACTTGCGGACCCCCGGCACCAGCTCCTCGAACGTGACGAGCCGGTTCGTGCCGTGGGTGATCGTGATCGGCCGCTCGGTGTTGGGGCGGACGGTCAGGCACGGCACCCCGAGGATCGTCGTCTCCTCCTGGAGGCCCCCCGAGTCCGTGACGACCGCCGCCGCCCCCCGGACGGCCGCGATGAAGTCGATGTACCCGAGCGGCTCCAGGATGTGCACGCGGTCGTGCTCGTCCAGCCCGGCGGCCAGCAGGTTCGCCCGCCCGCGCGGGTGGACGGGGATGACCAGGTCGGCGAGGTCGGCGACGCCGTGCAGGCGCCGGACGAGGGCCGCGGCCGTCTCCGGCGCGTCGACGTTCGCGGGCCGGTGCATGGTCGCGAGGACGTAGCGCTCCGGCAGCCCGTGCGCCGCCCGCACGGCGGCCGTGTCGAACTGGTCCAGGTTGGCCAGCAGCGTGTCGATCATCGGGTTGCCGACCAGGTGCGCCCGCTCCACCGCGACGCCCTCCGCGGCCAGGTGGCCGATCCCCTCCGGGCTCGTGACCAGGCACAGCGCGGAGAGCTGGTCGGTGATCCTGCGGTTGACCTCCTCCGGCATCGTCATGTCGAAGCTGCGCAGCCCGGCCTCCACATGGGCGACCGGGATGTGCAGCTTGGCCGCGACGAGGGCGGCGGCGATCGTCGAGTTCACGTCGCCGTACACGATGACGAGCGCGGGTGAACGACCCGTGAACTCCTTCTCCAGCCCGATCATGAGCGCGGCGGTCTGCTCGGCGTGGCCGCCCGAGCCGACGCCGAGGTTGACGTCGGGCTCGGGAAGCCCGAGCTGGTCGAAGAAGATCTCCGACATCCGCGCGTCGTAGTGCTGGCCGGTGTGGATCACCGCCTGCTCGGCGCCCGCCGCGGCGAGCGCCGAAATCACCGGCGCCGCCTTGACGAAGTTGGGCCTCGCCCCGAGGACGTGCACGATGGGTGCCAACACAATTTCCCTTCTGTTCATCGGGGTTCCCTACCGTCCGGCCTGTGGCCGACGAACCCGTGAAGAAAACCGTCTACCTGGCCGGACTCGCCTGGCGGCAGCTCCGCGACGACCCCGGGAGGGCGTCGCGGCTCGCCGTGCGGCTGGCCGCCCGGACCCCGCTCGGCGCCCGGCTGCGGCGCTCCCGCCTCGTCGTGCCGAAGCCCCGGGACGTGGGACGCGAGACGCGGGACCTGCGGCTCCTGCTCGCCGAACCCGCGCCCACGCGTGCGCGAGGGGCCGTCCAGGGCACGACCGTCCTGCAGTTCGTGACCAACGCCCTGCCGCGCACGAACGCGGGTTACACCGTCCGGACGCACCGGATCGCCCTCGCCCAGCGCGAGATGGGGCTCGATCCCCACATCGTGACCCGGCTCGGATACCCGCTCAGCCAGGGCATCGCCGACGGGCGGGCCCGCGTGGACGTGGACGGCGTCCCCTACCACCGGCTGCTGCCGTGGTTTCCGCGGACGGATCCGCGCGACACCGTGGCGAAGAGCGCCGACCTCGCCGGACGGCTGGTCGAGGAGCTGAGGCCGTCCGTCCTGCACGCGGTCAGCAACCACCTGAACGCGGCCGTCGCGCTGGAGCTCGGACGCCGCCACGGCGTCCCGGTCGTGTACGAGGTGCGCGGCTTCCTGGAGGACTCCTGGCTGTCCCGCGACCCCGCGCACCGCGAGGACGACGAGTTCTACCGGCTGACCCGCGAGCTGGAGACCCGCCGGATGGCCGAGGCGGACGCGGTCGTGACGCTCGGCGAGGCGATGCGCGCGGAGATCGCCTCCCGCGGGGTCCCCGCGGAGAAGATCTTCACGGTGCCGAACGGGGTGGACGAGGCGTTCCTCGCGCCGCTCCCGGACGGCTCCGGCCTGCGCGAGCGGCTCGGGATCGACCGCGGCGCCACCGTCGCCGGCCTGACGTCGTCGTTCTACGGCTACGAGGGCATCGACACGCTCATCGACGCCGCCGCCCTGCTGCGCGAGCGGGGCGCTCCGGTCACCCTCCTGCTGGTCGGGGACGGCCCCGAGCGCGGCGCGCTCGAACGGCGCGCGGCCGAACGCGGCGTCCACGCCGTGTTCACCGGCCGGGTGCCGATGGAGTCCGTTCGCCAGTACCACGCCGTCCTCGATGTCTTCGCGGTTCCGCGCCGGGCGGACCGGGTGTGCCAGTTGGTGACGCCTCTGAAACCGATCGAGGCCATGGCGGGGGGAATCCCCGTTATAGCCAGTGATGTCAAGGCTCTTCGCGAAATCGTGGAACCGGGCGTGACGGGGGCGTTAACAGTTCCGGAAGACCCGGAAGCCTGGGCGAATTGCCTGGAAGATCTGGCTTACAGTCCCGAAAGGAGACAGAAAATCGGGCGGTCGGCCCGTGAATGGGTCGCGGCGGAACGGACCTGGCGCGCCGTGACGGCCGGATACCGGGCCGCCTATCGCTTCCCGACACGCCAGAGCACATAGATCGAAGGGGGCTGCCGCGTGGATCTCGTGGTCATCGGACTCGGATACGTGGGGCTGCCGCTCGTGCGGGAGGCCTGCCGGGCCGGCCTGCGGGCCGGCGGGCTCGACCGGGACGCGCGCGTGGTCGCCGGCCTCAAGGCCGGGATGTCGCACGTCGACGACGTGTCGGCGGACGAGGTCGAGCACATGCTGCGGGCGGGGTTCGCCCCGAGCCTGCACGAGGACGTCCTGGACGGCGCGCGCACCGTGGTCATCTGCGTCCCGACGCCGCTCTCGCCGGAGGGCGGACCGGACCTGACCGCGGTGCGCGGCGCGGCCGAGACCGTCGCCCGCCACCTGGAGCCCGGGACGCTCGTGGTGCTGGAGTCCACCACCTACCCGGGCACGACCGAGGAGGTCGTGCGGCCGATCCTGGAGACGTCCGGCCTGGTCGCCGGGGAGGAGTTCCACCTGGCGTTCTCGCCGGAGCGGATCGACCCCGGCAACCCGGTCTACGGCGTCCGCAACACCCCGAAGATCGTCGGCGGGCTGACCCCGGCCTGCGCGTCGGCGGCCTCGGCGTTCTACGGCAAGTTCGTCGACCGGGTCGTGGAGGCCAAGGGGACGCGCGAGGCCGAGATGGCCAAGCTGCTGGAGAACACCTACCGGCACGTCAACATCGCGCTGGTCAACGAGATGGCGGTGTTCTGCAACGAGCTCGGCATCGACCTGTGGGACGCCATCGACTGCGCGGCCACCAAGCCCTTCGGGTTCCAGGCGTTCCGGCCGGGGCCGGGCGTCGGCGGGCACTGCATCCCGATCGACCCGAACTACCTGTCCTACAAGGTCCGCTCGCTGGGCTACCCGTTCCGGTTCGTGGAGCTGGCCCAGGAGATCAACGACCGGATGCCCCGGTACGTCGCGGAACGCGCCCAGCAGCTGCTCAACCGGGAGGGACGCGCGCTCAAGGGCGCCAGGGTCCTGCTGCTCGGCGTCACCTACAAGGCCGACATCGCCGACCAGCGCGAGTCGCCGGCCCGGCCGGTGGCGCGGCGGCTGGCCCGCCTCGGCGCCGACCTGTCGTTCCACGACCCGTTCGTCACCCTGTGGGAGGTGGACGGCGAGCCGGTGCCGTCCGCCGGGGACGACCTGGCCGCCGCCCTGGAGGCGTCGGACCTGGCGATCGTGCTGGCCGACCACGCCGCCTACGACGCGGCGACCCTGGCGCGGCACGCCCGGCTGCTGTTCGACACCCGCGGCCGGACGCGCAACGTCCAGCAGGACACCGTCGAGCTCCTGTGACGGGCGGGCGCATTTCGGTGGCGGGCTTCTTTGACAGGGCTTTTCCCATCGGCGGGTTCCGCGTGACCGGCGGCCTTCCCTTTCGTACGAGGAAGAGTAGCCCGGCAGCGTCCACGCCCCGGACAGCGGGAATTCATCGGCAATTTCCATCGGCACCCGAGACTCGCCGGTGATGGACGAATCGGACGTTGCGGAGTGAGTGTGATGCGGGTCTGCGTTTGCACGGTCGTGCACCACCCCGAAGACGCGCGCATTCTGCACCGGCAGATACGCGCCCTGCTCGACGCCGGCCACGAGGTCACCTACATCGCCCCTTTCCGGGCGTGCAACGCGACCCCGTGGCGCCAGATCAGCCCGGTGGACGTCCCGCGGGCCACCGGACGGCGCCGGGTCCGGGCCCTGCGCGCCGCCCACCGCGCGCTCGCCGAGCACGCCGCGTACGCCGACGTGGTCCTCCTGCACGACCCCGAGCTGCTGGTGTCGCTCCCGCGCGAACTCCAGGGCCGCACGGTCGTCTGGGACGTCCACGAGGACACCGCCGCGGCCCTGTCCGCCAAGGGCTGGGTGCCGGGGCCGGCCCGCCCCCTCCTGCGCCCGGCCGTGCGCCGCCTGGAGCGGCGCACCGAGCGGCGGCACCGGCTGCTGCTCGCCGAGGAGGGCTACCGGGACCGGTTCCGCGAGGACCACCCGGTCGTGCCCAACACCACCTACGTGTCCGACCTGCCGCCCGGACCGCCGGACGGCCGCCGCGCCGTCTACGTCGGGCAGCTCTCGCGGGCCCGCGGCGCCCTCGACATGATCGAGATGGCCCGGACGCTGGCCGCCGAGGGTGTGCTGGTGGAGCTGATCGGCGCGGCCGACGCCGACGTCCGGGACGCCCTGCGCGCGGCGCAGCGCGAGGGGATCGTGCGCTGGTACGGGTTCGTCCCGAACGACCGGGCGCTGCGCATCGCCGAGGGCGCGATGGCCGGGCTCGCGCTGCTGCACGACGAGCCGAACTACCGGCACTCCATGCCGACGAAGGTCGTCGAGTACATGGCCCGCGGCATCCCGGTGATCAGCACGCCGAACCCGCCGGCCGTGGGCATCGTGGAGCCCGCCGAGTGCGGGGTGATCGTCCCGTTCGGCGCCCCGGAGGCCGCCGCCAAGGCGGTCCTGCGGCTGCGGGACGACCCCGTCCTGCGCGCCGCGTTCGGCCGGCGCGGCTACGAGGCCGCCCGGGAGCGGTTCCACTGGCCCGTCCACGCCGAACGCTTCGTCGCCCAACTGGAGGCGTGGGCGGGCCGCTCCCCCACGGTCGTCGCGGAACCCGAGGCCGAGCCCGTCCCCGAGTTCTGAGCCGCCCGGCGGGGACGGGCGGCGGGCCCGGTCAGGACGGGGCCTCGGACAGGTGGCGCAGGCGGTAGGCGACGGACCGGGCCAGGCGGGCGGCGGCTCCCGGCGGGCGGTTCGCCTCGACCATCACCACGCACCGGCCGACCCGCAGCGCGATCATCCCGGCGGTCGGGCCGATCTCGTAGGCCTCGTCGCCCCCGATGTCGCGCCGCCGCCGGGCCTGCGCCTGCGCGGCCTGCAGCGACTCCAGCATCCGCGACGCCGCCGCGTCGGTGTCGGCCACCCAGCGGACGCTCACCGTGAGGCCGGTGACGGCGGCCTCCGGGCCGTCGTCGCGCTCCGGGCCGCCCTCCCGCGGCCCGGCGGAGGGATCGGGCGTGGCCGAGCCCGTCGCGCTCGGCTTGGGCGACGGCGACACACGCGCGCCGGACCCGGCCGGGTCGCGCCTGCCGCCGCGCGGCGTGTACGTGCAGGACACCGGGTGCGGAAGGCGCACCGACCCGGCCGACGCGCGGCGCGGCCCGGTGACGTAGCCGGTCAGGCGCGCCGCGGCCAGATCGGGCTTCCTGAGCAGGGAGCACGCGTCCGGCCAGTCCTTCGCCGGCACGCCGCCGAGTTCCGGCGGCCCGGTGCCGGCGAGCCCGCCGCGCAGGGCGACCAGCCGCGCCGCGCCGTCCGGGCGCGGCGCTGCCTGCGGGAGGGCCGCGTACAGCAGCCCGCCGGCGGCCGCCAGCCAGGGCCGGACGCCCGGCAGGTCGGGGTCCATCGAGAACGGCGCGGGCGCGGTCGTGGTGCTCCCGTCGCCGGGCTCGACGATGTCGACGCCCGCGGGCAGCAGCCGCTCCGACAGCCGCGGGCGCAGCGCGAACACCTGCCCGCCGGCCTGCGCGAGGGCGGTGTACGCGGGCACGTCCCGGCTCCACCCGACCCGCCCGGACCGCACGTCCACCGCCTCCATGCGGGCTTCCTCCGCCGCCACGCCGCCGGCGCCCGCGCCGCCGGTCCCCGTCCCGGCGCCGGCCCCCTCGGTGCCCGTCCCGTCCGGGTGGTAGACGACCACGAGCCGCCCCGGCGCGAGCACGCCCGGGCACATCAGGTCGCCGCAGACCCCGTCGCCCTTCCAGACCGCGAACTGGCGGCCGCCGTCGTCGAACGCGCGCAGGGCCGTCCCGTCCGAGACGAGCGTCACGCCGTCCAGCATCGACACCTCGGGAGACTCCCGGGAGTCGAGCCCCCGTTCCCAGCGCACGAGGCCCTTCGTCGGGTCGAGCGCGAGCAGCCGGCTCCGGCGCCCCTTGCCGCCGCCGGGGCCCGCGCAGCGCAGGCCCACCGCGGCGAGCCCCTCCCGGCCGTCGGACGGGTGCGCCCCGCCCTCGAACAACCAGCAGCCGCGCGGCAGGGCCAGCCGCCACACCCGGTTCCCCGTCACGGCCGACACCCCGAACAGCGTCCGGCGCCCCTCGTCGGCGGTGAGCAGCACGTCGGACCCGGCGGGCCAGCGCAGCGTCGTCCGGGACACCGCGGCGGGACGCTCGTCCGCGCGCCGCCACAGCTGCCCGCCCGACAGCGCGTCGAACGCGACGAGCGTCCGCTCGCCGCGGTCGCCGTCCCGCTCGAAGTAGGCGACGACCCGCGACCCCGTGGACGTCCAGCCGAGCAGGGACCACCCGGCGCGCCGGTAGCTCCAGCGGGCCCCGCCGGTGCGCGCGTCGCGCGCCTCGATGCCGTGCCCGGACGCCGTCACGACCTGCCCCTGCGCGACCTGGTAGGCGACGCCGTCGTAACCCGCGACCGAGCCGCGGTGCGTCCGCGTCGAATGCTCCCAGCTCACCGCCAGCGGGCCCGGCGGCGGACCCACGCCGCTCTGCGGCGCCACGGGCTCCCCGGTCACGGTGTGGCGGACCTGCCACCACTCGGCGCGCAGCACGTAGGTGTCGACGAGGACGACGCAGAGCGCGACGGCGACCGCCCCGGACAGGAGGCCGAGCGTGACGCGGACCCTGCCCACGGACTCCGGTCGGCCGTCAGGCCGCTGCCGGCTCCCGACCACGACCGCGCCGCCTCCCTCCACGTACGGTTATCACCGAGGACTGCTCATATGGACGACACCCACCATGCCCTGTACGGGGCTCCCGCGCGACACGGCCGGGAAGAACGGAGCGAACCCGTGGAGGTCTTCACCCGCTGGCACGCCTGGGAGACGGCCCGCGCGGACATCGTCGCGTCCGGCGCGCCCGTCGACGTGGACGGCCTGGAACGGGCCGTCGCCGCCGCCCTGCGCTGGCACGGCGACCAGCGGCGGCCGACCGGCGACCCCTACGTCGAGCACCTGCTGGAAGCCCTCGAAGTGCTGGTGCGCGGGGCGGGGGTGACGACGCCCGCCGTCCTGTCCGCCGCGGTCCTGCACGACGTCGTCGAGGACACGCCCGCCTCCCTCGCCGACGTCGAGGCCGAGTTCGGCCCCGAGGTGACCGAACTGGTCGACTGGGTCACCAAGCCGCCCGCCGCGGGCGCCGGGCGCCAGGCCAAACGCGCCGCCAAGGCCGCCTACCTGCGGCGCCTGGGCGAGGCCCCTCGCGAGGCGGTCCTGGTCAAGCTCGCCGACCGCGCCAGCAACGTGCAGACCCTCGACCGGATGGCGCCGGACTTCCAGCGCCGCTACTACGCCGAGACGCTCACCTACGTCGTCCCGCTGGCCGAGTCCGAGCCGTGGTTCAGAGCCTGGTATGCCGACTGGCGGCGCCGTTTCGCCCACCTCCTGTGACCCACCGGTCATCGAGTGGGAGGATGCGGTCCCATGGAGCGCGAGTGGGTCGTCGAGGAGAGCGTGGTCGTCGCCGCGCCGGCGCGGGACGTGTACGCGGCCGTCGCGGATCTGCGGCGGATGGGCGAGTGGAGCCCGGAGGTGTTCGCGACGTGGGTGCGCGGGCGCGCCGTCAGGCCGGGGACGAGGTTCGTCGGCTTCAACCGCCTCGGCTGGCGCGTGTGGTTCACCACCTGCCAGGTGAGCGCGGCGGTGCCCGGTGAGGTGTTCGCCTTCCGGGTGTCGAGCTTCGGGGTGCCGGTGGCGCTGTGGGGGTACCGGTTCGAGAACGTCTCCGAGGACCCGTCCGCGCCCCGCACCCGCCTCACCGAGTACTGGGAGGACCAGCGCCGCGACCACCGGGGCGCCGGGTTCGTGTCGCTGCTCGGCAAGGTCTTCACCGGCGTCCCCGCCGGGGAGCGCGCCGAGGTGAACCGCGAGGGGATGCGCGCCACGCTCGACCGGATCCGGACGGCCGTCGGGAAGGGCTGACCCCCTTGCCGGGCTCCGGTGCTTGGCAGCAAAACGAGAACCTGTTCTACTTAGTGGTGTGACCACGACCGCACACGCGCACATGATCCAGGGCGAGCGGGTCGCGCTCCCGGTACGGATCCGTGACGCCGCCGTCGGCTCGGCGATGTTCGTCGTGCCCGCCCGCGCCGCCCAGGACGTCATCGCCTACTCCGGGCTCGCCGTCGCGGAGCCGCTGCCCGGCAGGGCCGTCTGCTCGCTGGCCTTCGTCCGGTACGCCGAGGGCGACCTCGGCCCCTACCACGAGTTCGCCGTCGCGTTCCTGGTGCGCCCGCCCGGCGAGGCGCCGTCGCAGGGCGTGCTCGGGCGGATGCGCGGGATCGGCGCGTTCATCCACTGGCTGCCGGTCAACCAGGAGTTCACCCTGGAGGCCGGACGGACGATCTGGGGCTTCCCCAAGGAGATCGCCGACATCCCCATGGACCTCTCCGGGCGCGTGAAGCGCTGCGCGGTGCGGTTGGGCGGGCGGACGGCGATCGAGGTGGCGATCCGGCCGGGCGTGCCGACGCCGGCCGGTTCGGCGGCCCCGAGCGTCGACGCCTACTCCTGCCTGGACGGCGTGACCCGCCGGACGCCGTGGACGCTCACGCCGTCCGGCGTCCGGACCCGTCCGGGCGGCGCGAAGGTCGTCCTCGGCGACCATCCGGTGGCCGACGAGCTGCGCGGCCTCGGGCTCGACCGGGCGCGGGCGCTCACCACGAGCACGGTCGGGCATCTGCGGATGGTCTTCCAGGGCGCCGAGGAGGTGCGCACGTGAAGCGGACGGCCCTGGTGACCGGCGCCGCGCACGGGCTCGGCGCCATGGCGGCGCGACGGCTCGCCGCGGCGGCGTGGGACGTCGTCGCGGTGGACGTGGACGAGCTCGGCCTCGCCAAGACGGCGCAGCGCTCCCCCAACACCCACGCGCGGGTGTGCGACGTCACCGACCCCGGCGCCGTGGCGGGGGTGCTGGCGATGGCCGGCCCGGTGCACCGCGTCGTCCACGCCGCGTCGGCCGCGCCGTCCGGGCCGGTCCTGGCGCGGCCGCTCGGCGAGGTGGAGGACGACCTGCGGACGAACGTCCTCGGCGCCGCCGTCGTCGTCCAGGCCACTCTGCCGGGGATGCTGGAACGGCGGGCCGGAGAGCTGTTCCTCTGCCCGGACGCCTCGGGCCCGCCCGCGAGCCCGTCCGCCGCGGCCGTGGCCGCCTACGCCGACGCGCTCTGGGCCGAGCACGGCGGGCAGGGCGTGACGCTGCGCTGCGTCCACGCGGCCGCCGGGACGCCGCACGGCCTCGTCCTCGACGCGATGGACCGCTCGCTCGCGCGCCCCGCCCCGGACGTCCACGTACGGGTCCGGCCGGCGCGCCGACCGCTCCTGGCGGCGCTCGCCCGACGCTGAACGTCACCCGGACCGCATAAGCTGTCTCTTTCGCCTTCGGGGTGCCGGGGATGTCCCCGGCATGACACACGCGCGAGGAGCAGCCTGCATGTCGTCCCAGGTCAACGGGCGCCCGACCGATCCGCGCGGCACGGTCAAGGACCGGGAGATCGCCGCCGAACAGCGCTACGTCGACACCGCCTACACGCGGCTGGAGGAGATGCGCGCGGACGCCCAGGCCATGATCCGCGAGGGCTACCGCCAGTCGCTCGCCGGCACCAAGGGCTCGCTCGTCGACCGGGACGCGATGGTCCACCAGGCGGCCCTGCGCGTCCAGGCCCTCGACGTGGCCGACGACGGCCTGGTGTTCGGCCGGCTCGACCTGGCCTCCCGCGAGGTCCGCTACATCGGCCGCGTCGGCGTCCGCACCAGCGAGCACGACTCGCTCGTCATCGACTGGCGGGCGCCCGCCGCCGAGGACTTCTACCGCGCCACCCCCGAAGACCCGCGCGGCGTCGTGCGCCGCCGCGTGCTGCACTCGCGCGGCCACACCGTCGTCGACCTGGAGGACGACCTCCTCGACCCCGAGGCGTCCGACGGGATGACCGTCATCGGCGACGGCGCGTTCCTCGCCTCCCTCGCCCGCACGCGCGAGGGCGCGATGCGCGACATCGTCGCGACGATCCAGCGCGAGCAGGACGAGGTGATCCGGGCCCCCGCCGACGGGACGGTCCTGGTGCGCGGCGCCCCCGGCACCGGCAAGACGGCCGTGGCGCTGCACCGCGTCGCCTACCTGCTGTTCCGGCACCGCCGCCGGTTCGGGTCCCGCGGCGTCCTCGTCGTCGGCCCGAACCGCAGGTTCACCGCCTACATCGAGCGCGTGCTGCCGTCGCTCGGCGAAGGGTCGGCGACGCTCCGCTCGCTCGGCGACCTCGTCGACGGCGCCACCGCCACCGTCCACGACACGCCGCGGCTCGCCCGCGTCAAGGGCGCGGAGGCGATGGTGACGGTGCTGCGGCGCGCCGTCGCCGACCACGCCCCCGGCGCCCCGGACGAGCTGCGCGTGGTGTTCAAGGGCGTCGTCGTCGCCCTGGACCGCGCCCGCCTCGACCGCATCCGGAACGAGGTCCACCGGCGCAGCCGCGGCAGCGTGAACGCGGCCCGCGGCCGGGCCGCGGAGATGCTCCTGGACGCCCTCTGGCACCGCTTCGGCGAGGTCGGGGGCCCCGAGGCGGCCGAGGCCGAGGAGGGCGCCGAGGCGGGCCTGTGGAACGCGATCCTCGCCGCCGACGGGCTGGCCTCCCTCGACGAGGAGCCCGCGCGCGGCAACGGGGCCGCGGGCGGCGACCCGAAGCGCGCCCAGTTCGACGCGCGGGTCCGCGAGCAGCGCGCGTTCACCGACTTCCTCGTCGCCTGGTGGCCGATCCGCCGCCCGCTGGACGTGCTGCGCTCGCTCGGCGACCCGTCCCGCCTGCGCCGCGCCGCCGGGCGCGACGTCGACCGCGCCGACGTCGAGCCGCTCGCCGCCTCCTGGGCCGGCGACGGCGCGCCGCTCAGCTACCAGGACGTCGCGCTGCTCGACGAGATCGACGCGCTGCTCGGCTCCCCGCCCCGGCCGTCCCGCCGCCGCGGCGCGCCGTCCGAGGACGACCCGTTCGTCGTGGACGGCGTCAACATCCTCACCGGCGAGGAAGTCGTCGACGAGACGTGGGAGCCGGAGATGCGGGAGCTCACCACGTCCATCGAGCGGCTGGAGCGCTCCCGCCGCGTCGACGACGGCGTGGTCGAGGAGCGCCCCGAGTACGCGCACCTCGTGGTGGACGAGGCGCAGGACCTGTCCCCCATGCAGTGGCGGATGCTCGGCCGCCGCGGCCGCCAGGCGAGCTGGACGGTCGTCGAGGACCCGGCCCAGAGCGCCTGGGAGGACCTGCCCGCCGCCCGGCGGGCGATGGAGGCCGCGCTCGGCGGCGAGCGCCCCGCGTCCCGGAACCGCCGCCGGGGCCGCAAGGCGCCCCCGCCCCGCGCCCGGCACGAGTACGAGCTGACCACGAACTACCGCAACTCCACCGAGATCGCCGCCGTCTCCGCGCGGGTGCTCGCCCGCGCGCTGCCGGACGCGAAGCCGGCCCGCGCCGTCCGCACGTCCGGGATCGAGCCGGTCGTCCGGGTCGTCCCCGAACCCGGGCTCGGCTCCGCCGCCCGCGCCGCCGTCGAGGAGCTGCTCGGCCAGGTCGACGGCACCATCGGCCTGATCGTCCCGCTCTCCCTGGAGGAGTCCGGCGGCCAGGCCTCGCTGTTCGGGGGGTCCGCCGCCGCCTGGGACGCCGCCGAACGCGACCGGCTCGGCGCGGGACTGCCCGAGCGCGTCCAGGTGCTCGACGTCCTGGAGGCCAAGGGCCTGGAGTTCGACGCCGCCGTGATCGTGGCGCCGGAGACCGTCGCCGCCCAGTCCCCGCGCGGGCTGCGCGTGCTGTACGTGGCGGTGTCGCGGGCCACGCAGCGGCTGACCGTCCTCACCGCCGACCCCGGGTGGAGGGACGCGCTGGTCACCGGCTGACGGGGCCCTGCGCCGCTCCGCCCGGCGTTAGGCTGACGCTGCCCCATCCGCACGGGTGAACGGAGACCGATGAGCGGCCGCAATCCCGCACCCAGGCGCAGCTACGCAGGCCGGTCGGCCGAGGAGCGCCGTGCGGAGCGGCGCGACCGCCTGCTGGCCGCCGGGCTCGAACTGTTCGGGACGCGCGGGTACGCGGCGACGTCCATCGAGCGGCTGTGCGCGACCGCGAGCGTGTCGACCCGCAACTTCTACGAGGAGTTCTCCGGGCGCGAGGAACTGCTCACCACGCTGCACCGCGGGATCAACGAGCGCGCCGCCGAGGCCGTCTCCGCCGCGTACGGGAGGGAGGCGGGCGCCGCCTTCCCGGCCCGCGTCGAGAGCGCCGTCCGCGCGTTCGTCACCGTCACCGCGAGCGACCCGCGCTGGGCCCGCATCGCGTTCGTCGAGGTGATCGGCGTCAGCGCCGGCCTGGAGCGGCACCGCTTCCGCTGGCGCGGCCAGTGGGAGGACGCGATGCTCGCGATGGTCCGCGAGGCCGCCGGGCGCGGCGAGGCCGCCGACCGCGACCACCGGCTCACGATGATCGCCGTCATCGGCGCCGTGAACAACCTCGTCCACCACTGGTCGGCCCGCGACCAGCACGTCCCCCTGGACGACATCACCACCGAACTGACCCGCCTCATCGTCGCGGCCGTGACGACCCCCTGACCCGTGGCGTGAGGATCGTCCGGCGCGTGGCGGGAGTCCCAGGGGGTCGCCCCCCTGGGAAGGCGCGAACCCCTAGATGATCGGGGGGCGGCCTGTGCGGGTCATGCGCCAGGCGGTGCGGTAGGAGATGGGGCGGCGGGGCCCGGCGGACTTGCGCCAGCCCTCCACGAAGCCCTTGAACCACGGCTTGAGGGCGCTCGGCTTGCGCTCGCGCAGGAGGGTCATGCCGACCCAGACGGCGAGGTAGGTGAGCGCCAGCGGCCACGGCAGGTTGCGGCGCGCCAGCCACACGCGGTTGCGGGCGTTGTAGCGGTAGAACATGGCGTGCCGCGTCGGCAGGACGGCGGGGTGGAACATCACCGCCGAGGCGTCGTAGACGATGCGGTAGCCGGCGTTGAGGATCTGCCAGGCGAGGTCGGTCTCCTCGTGGGCGTAGAAGAAGTCCTCGGGGAGGCCGCCGCCGGCGTCGAACGCGGCGCGGCGGATCGCGCAGGCGCCGCCGAGGAACGTGGTGACGGGGGACGAGCGCTCCGGGTCGCCCGCGCGCAGGCGCGGGACGTGGCGGCGCTCGCCGCGCCCGCCCTCGGGGTCGCGGACGCGGAACGAGACGACGCCGAGGTCGGGCTCGGCGGAGAACCGGTCGCGCAGGTGGGCGCCGAGGCGGGGCGAGCGGTACCAGCCGTCGTCGTCCAGGAACAGGATGACGTCGCCGCAGGACGCCTCCACGCCGCGGTTGCGGCCGCCCGGGATGCCGAGGTTCTTCGGGAGGCTGAGGGTCTTGACGCGCTCGTCGTCGAACGGCGGCGCGCCCGCCGCCTCGCCGACGGGGTCGGCGCCGTTCCCGACGAGGACGACCTCGACGTCCACGTGCTCCTGCTCCAGGGCGCTGCGGACGGCGCGGGCGAGCTCCTCCGGCCGGTTGCCCATGGTGAGGACGACGACGGACAGTTTCACTTCAGCCTCCGGGAGGCCAGGATGCTGACGAGGTGCAGCAGGGTCTGCAGGACGGCGACGGCGGCGACGGCGACCGTCAGGACGCGGACCGCGACGGGGTCGTCCGCGCCGGTGAGGGTGTCGATCACGGCGGCGGCGAGGATCAGCAGCGACAGCTCGACCGCGCCGATGATGCGGTGGAAGCGCAGCATGGACGCCGCCTGCCGGGCCAGCGCGATGCCGGTGGAGCGGGGCCGCAGCGCGCGGTCGCCGCCGGTCGGGTCGGCGGTCAGCCCGGACTTGGCGCGGGCGACGACGACGTTGTCGGTCTCCGCCTTGATCAGCGCGGCGCCGAGGGCGGCGAGCAGGCCGAGCTCGACCCAGCCGCCGTTCTCCCAGCCGCCCTGCGCCATGAAGCCGAGCCCCGCGAGCAGCGACACCTCCGACAGGTAGTGGCCGATCCGGTCGAGGAACACCCCGGCGACCGACGTCTGCCGCAGGTAGCGGGCGACCTCGCCGTCGACGCAGTCGAGCAGCAGGTAGACCTGGATGAGGAACGCGCCGGCGAGGGCCGTCCACAGCGGGTCGACGGGCAGCGACACCGCGACGCCGGCGAGGACGCCGCTGAGCATCATCAGGTAGGTCAGCTGGTTGGGGCTGAACCCGAGGCGCAGCGAGATCCACGCGAAGTACGGGGAGAGGTCGCGCATGTAGAGGCGGCCGGCCCAGTGCTCCTCGTTGCGCCGGTCCTTCAGACCGGGCGGCTGGCCGTACCGGCGGATGTCGGCGACCTTCGCGCCCTTGCGGTGCGGCCGGTGGTCGTCGCCGGACGGCTCCGCGGGGCCGGGTGGTTCGGGGGAGCCGGGGGGCTGCGGGGAAGGGTTCTGCCCGGACAGCTCAGCCTCCATGGGCCTGGACATACTCGTGCACCGCCTTGCGGGTCTCGCCCTCGTCGAGGCTGAGGTGTTCCAAGATCGTATAGCGGCCGGGGCGGGTCTGCGGGGCGTACAGCACCGCCTCCGCGAACTGCTCGGCGGACAGCCCGATGTCGGCCGGGAACCGGGGCAGTCCGTGGCGTCCGAGGCAGGCGAGGATCTCTTCGAGCCGCTCCTCGCCCGCACCGAGCCGGGTGGCGCGCAGGTGGTAGCAGAACGCGGCGCCGATCCCGGCCAGCTCGCCGTGGTTGGCGGTGTCCGGGAAGAGGTGGTCGATGGCGTGCAGGATCTCGTGGTCGCCGCCGGACGCCGGGCGGGAGTCGCCGGCGAACGCCATCGCCATGCCCGACAGGACGAGCCCCTCGGCGAGGACCGTCAGGAACCGGTCCGAGTCGATCGAGCCGGGCTGGTGCAGCAGGGCCTCGGCGGCGGTGCGCGCCACGGTGAGCGCCATCCGGTCGATCCGCTCGCCGCACTCGTCGGCCGCGAGGAGCCAGTCGTCCACGGCGGAGAAGTTGCTCACCACGTCGCCGATCCCGGCGCGGACGAGCCGGTCGGGCGCGGCGCGCACGTAGTCGAGGTCGACGATCATCGCCAGCGGCATCACGACGCCGAACGAGCCCTTGCCCTTGTCGTGGACGAGGGAGGCGACCGGCGAGCAGATCCCGTCGTGCGACAGGTTCGTGGCGACCGACACCATCGGGATGCCCGACAGCGTCGCCGCGTACTTGGTGGCGTCGATCGTGCGGCCGCCACCGATGCCGACGACCGCCTCGTAGGACCCGGCGCGCAGCCGGGAGCCCAGGTTGACCGCCGCCTCGACGGTGCCGCCCTCGACGTGGAACACCTCGCAGGCGGCCAGGGACGGCCGGACGTGCTCGGCGATCTGGTCGCCCTGGCCGGGACCGACCGCGATCGCGACGCGCCCCTCGGTGGCGATCCGCCTGTCGGCGAGCAGCTCGCCGAGGGTCGCCAC
The DNA here is from genome assembly GCF_040653135.1 of Actinomadura sp. NPDC048021. Lineage (NCBI taxonomy): Bacteria > Bacillati > Actinomycetota > Actinomycetes > Streptosporangiales > Thermomonosporaceae > Actinomadura > Actinomadura sp. NPDC048021. Next base: position 9,369 of record NZ_JBEZJQ010000005.1, on the reverse strand, counting down.
GGCTCCCCGCCGCACGTCGATGGAGAGCGGCGCGTTCAGCATCCGCGTCAGCAGGGGCATGGGCCTCCTCGTGCCGTCGTGCGGTCGGTTCGTGCCGTGCGTGCGGTCAGTAGCCCTTGGCGATCCGGCGGGCCTTCTCCAGGTCGTCGTGGTTGTCGACCTCGACCCAGTCGACCTCGCCGATCGGCGCGACGCCGATGCGTCCGCCGCGGTTCACGAGCTCCTGGTAGCCGTCCTCGTAGTAGAGGTCGGGGTCGCCCTCCCAGGTGGCCTTGAGCGCGTCGGCCAGCGGCCCGGCGGCGGCGGGCTCGATCAGGGTGGCGCCGATGTACTCGCCGTTCGCGGTGGCGGGGTCCATGAGCTTGGTGATGGTCTTCAGGCGGCCCTCGCCGTCGAGGATCACCTTCATCTCCTCGTCGGCGAGAGTTTTCACGTCGTCCACCGCCAGGAGGATGTCCGGTCCGCGGTTCGCCAATAGTGTCTTCTCGACGCTCACCGGATGGACCGTGTCGCCGTTGACCATCAGGACGCCCTTGGAGAAGTGCTCCCGAGCGAGCCACATGGAGTAGGCGTTGTTCCACTCCTCGGCCTTGTCGTTGTGGACGAGCGTCAGCGACACGCCGTACCGCTCCTCGAGGGCGGCCTTGCGGTCGCGCACGGCGTCCGCGCAGTAGCCGACCACGATGACGACGTCGGTCAGCCCGACCTCGGCGAGGTTGCCGAGGGCGATGTCGAGGATGGTGGTCTCGCCGTTCACGGGGACCAGGGCCTTGGGGAGGGTGTCGGTGTACGGCCGCAGCCTCCGGCCCGCGCCCGCCGCCAGCACCATGCCGATCATGCTTTCTTCTCCCTCTCGCCGTGGGGCCCGTCCCCCACACCCTCGGACAACTTCTTCGTCAGGTCGATCGTCACTGCGCCGGCGCGGCCGTGCCGCGCCCACGTGGCGGCGCTCTCTCCGCCGGACAACACGCCAAGGTAGGCGGCCAGCGCCGCGTACGCGAACGGAAGCGGCGCGAACGCCCCCGCGAAGGCCGTGAACAGCATCCGGCCCTCCCAGCCGAGTCCGGCGAGGCGGACCCACCGCGGCGGCCGGCGCCCCTGGCGGGTGCGGTAGGCGGCGTCGTAGTGGTGGAGCGCGAGAACCGTGAGCAGCACGTAGACGAGCGGCGCCGGGACTGCCCGCGCGTCCCCCAACACGGCGAGGTAACCATACTCGATCCCGCGCAGAATAGGCGGAACCAGCCAGTCCAGCCGCCCGGCGTGGGGGTTCTCGGACGCGGGCCCGGCCAGCAGCAGCACGACGAGCGGCGCGAACACCGCCGGCTCGGGCCCGAGCCGCGTTCCGGGCAGCGGGCCCGCCGCGAGCAGGACGGCCGCGGCGGCCGCCGCGAGGACGGCGGCCGGCAGCGGCGGGAGCCGCCCGCCCGACGCCCGGCCGAGGGCGCGCGAGAGCGGGCCGTCGTCGCGGTACGTCCGCACGCCCGTCATGGCGCCAGCGACCTCGCCGCCCGTCCGCCCAGGGACAGCGCGGCGGCGGCGGAGCCCCACGCGAGCAGGGCCGCGAACGTCAGCCGCGCGTCGGCGAGGGCGGCGGTGACCGCGATCAGCGCGAACCGCTCGCCGAACGGCAGCCGCAGGCTCTCGGCGGCCCGCCCCGCGACCCCGCCCCGGCGGGACGGGCGCGGGCGGCGGGCGCGCCGGCCCGCCGCGTACGAGGCCGAGACCGTGTGGCGGACGGACAGCAGCGCCGCCGCGCCCACCGCGAGCCACCACGCGCTCCGCCCGGCGGCCGTGGCGCCGGCCGCCAGGCCCGCGTAGACGGCGAGCTCCCCGACGCGGTCGAGGACGGCGTCCGGCCGGACGGCGAACGGGTTCGCCCGGCGGCCGAGGCCGGCGCCCGCCTGCCCGAGGACGAGCGAGGCGGCCAGCAGCGGCGCGCCGGCGACCAGGCCGCCGCGCGCCCCGTCGGAGAACCACACCGCCGCCAGGCCCGCGAGCGCGAGCGAGGACGCCGACACGGCTCCGGCGGTGATCCCGCGCTCACCGGCCCACCGGGCGACGACCGCGGCGCAGGGCCCGGTCAGGTAGGCGGCGACGAGGCCGCCCGGCTCGGCGGGGCCGCGCGGGCGCGCGCCCTCCGCATCCAGGGTGTCCACGGCATCGGCGGCCTCTCGATCCGGGCGGATGATCGCGGGGTGGTCCGGTACGTTGAGCGTGACCGGCCGCTCACGCGCGGGCGCCTGATCCATCGGTGCCTCCAGCCGGTCACAGAAGCAGTGCAGTGCAAAGCGTAGTAGCTCGACTACGCAGAGTCATGGAAACCGGGAGAGATGGCGACGCGGACGGTTGCGGTGGTCCTCGCCGGCGGGGTCGGCGCGCGCATGGGCGCCGGCCGCCCCAAACAGCTCATGGAGGTCGGCGGGCGGCCGATCCTGGCGCACGCGGTCCACGCGTTCGACTCCCATCCGGGCATCGGCGAGGTCGTGGTGGTGATGGCGCCCGGGCATCTGCGCGAGGCCGCCTCGATCGCGGCGCCGTTCCGCAAGACGGCGGCGGTGATCGAGGGCGGCTCGACCCGGACCGCGTCCACCGCGGCGGCGCTGCGCCTGCTGGAGGACCGCCCCGACGACGTCCGCGTGCTGTTCCACGACGCGGCCCGCCCGTTCGTCGGCCGCCCGGTCATCGACCGCGTGCTGGACGCGCTGGACGCCTGCGAGGCCGTCGCGGTCGGCGTGCCGTCGCCCGACACGATCGTGGTGGTCGAGGACGGGACGGTCGCCTCGATGCCGCCGCGCGAGACGCTGGCCCGGTTCCAGACGCCGCAGGGCTTCCGGCTCGGCACGATCCGCAAGGCCTACGAGCTGGCCCTCGCCGACCCGGGGCTGCGCGCCACCGACGACTGCGGGATCGTGCACCGCTACCTGCCGGACGTCCCGATCCGGGTCGTGACGGGCAGCGAGCGCAACCTCAAGGTCACCCAGCCGCTCGACGCCGTCATCGCCGAACATCTCGCCAGCGAGGAAGCACCGTGATCTTCGAGAACACCCCCACCGTCATCGGCCACCGCGGCTTCGGCTCGGGCGAGGTCGTCCCGCCCGGCGCGCAAGAGGCCGTCGCCGAGAACACGCTGCCCTCGATGCTCGCCGCGGTGGAGGCCGGCCTGTCCTGGATCGAGATCGACGTGACGCGGACCGCCGACGACGCCCTCGTCCTGCGGCACGACCCGACGACCGTGGACGGCGACCACCTGGTCGACCTGCCCGCCACCGCGAGCGGGCTGCCGCTGCTCACCGAGATCTTCGACGCGCTGCCGGCGGACGTGGCGGTGGACGTGGACGTCAAGACCGTGCTGGAGGACGCGCTGGACGAGCCGTCCCGCCGCACCGGCGCGCTCCTGGCCCCGGTGCTGAGGCGGGAGGCGGAGCGGCGGCGGCTGCTGGTCACCTCGTTCGACCCGTCGCTGCTGATGTTCCTGCGCGAGGAGGCGCCGGGGGTCCCGCTCGGGCTGCTGACCTGGCTGCGGTTCCCGCTGTGGCACGCCGTCCCGGCCGCGGCGGGCCTCGGCATGGACGTCGTCGCCGTGCACACCGGCTCGTGCGGCATCGAGCACCCCGACACGCGGCTGCGGCCGCTGGAGCACTGCGTGGAGATCGCCCACAAGGCGGGCCTGGAGGCGATCGCGTGGTGCCCGTCGGCCGAGGCCGCCCCGACCTACGCGGAGGCCGGGTTCGACGCGATGGTGGTCAACGACGTCCCCGGCGCGCTCGCGGCCGTCCGGGCGTAGCGGAGGGGCGGCGCCGGCCGGACGGTCAGCTCGGGCGGTTGCCGCCGTACATCTGCGTCCACTCGCCGGGGGACTCGTCGTCGTCGGAGCGGCCGCTCCGAGCGGGCGGCTCGGACCGGCTCTCCTCGGCGTGCCGCGCCGGCGGCAGCGGAGGCGGGTTCGAGGAGGGCTGCTGCCCGTACTGCGGCGCGCCGTGCCAGGGCGGGCTCTGCCCCGGCGCGGGAGGCGGCTGGGGCGCTCCCATGGGCGCCTGGCCGCCGGGCATGGGCGGCGGGCCCATCGGCGCGGGAGGCGGGCCGCCGTACCGCGGCCCGGCCGCGGTGCGGGCCCTCCACCGCGACGGCGCGAGGGAGGCGACCAGGAACGCGACGCCCAGCAGGAGGAAGACCCCGTACGGGGCGAGCGTCGTGTAGCCCTGGTAGAGCTGGCGGCCCAGCAGATCGCGTCCGGAGTGCTCGACCGCGAAGCGCGGCGACGCGAGCCAGAGGAGGCCGATCGCCGTGTAGGCGGCCCCCGGGATCAGCGAGGCGAGCGGCGAGAGGCGCGACCCGGCGGCCAGGCCCACCAGCACCGCCGCCACCACGACCAGCGCGGCGCCGATCCAGCGGTCCTCGCCGCCCCGGGTGAAGAAGTACCGGAAGTAGTCCGTGAACTTGGTCGTGCTGAACATCAGGCACAGCGCGATCACCGGGGTGACCACGAGCCCGACCAACACGCCGAGACCGTGGCGCGCTCCGTTGGACATGGCCACCTCCGAACCGCGACGGGCGAGATCCCGCCAAACCTAACGGTCAGACGGGCCGCGCACCATGGCGGTTCGGAGGTGATCGTACTTTTTTGCCCCGTTACTGAATGGATTCGCCCGGTTTGATCGGAGCGGGCTGGCCGAGCCGCGGCGGGCTGGTCAGGAATCCGACGCCCCAGGTCACGTGCATGGTGGCGAAGACGAGCGGGAGCCGGATCCAGGCGGCCGGAGGCAGCCCGCGCCCCTCCACGGCCGCGCCGGCGATCATCGCGGCCGCGTACCCGCCGGGCAGGATCCACCCGGGCCAGAACCCGAACGCCCCCGCGACCACGCCCGCCGCCATCGCCACGACGGCGATCGGCGGCGCGAGGTAGCGCAGGTTGAGCGTGCCCTGGTGCTCGCGCCCGACGACGCGCCGCCAGCGCCCGGTGTGGAAGTACTGCTTGGCGAGGGCCCGCAGGTTGGGCCGGGGCCGGTAGGTGACGCGCATGCGGGGCGTGAAGTAGATCCGGCCGCCGGACTGCCGGATGCGGTGGTTCATCTCCCAGTCCTGCGCGCGGGTGAACGTCTCGTCGTAGCCGCCGACGCGGTCGAGCGCGCTGCGGCGGAACGTGCCGAGGTAGACCGTCTCCACCTCGCCCGCCTCGCCGCCGGTGTGGAAGCGCGCGTTGCCGACGCCGAGCTTGGAGGTCATCGCGCGCGCGACGGCCTTCTCGAACGGGGTGACGCCCTCGGCCGCCATGATCCCGCCGACGTTGTCGGCGCCGGTCTCCTCCATCGTCTCGACGGCGGCGCGCACGTAGTCGGCGGGCAGCAGGGAGTGCCCGTCCACCCGGACGATGATCGAGTACTGCGAGGCCTTGATCGCGATGTTGAGGCCCTGGGGGGTGCGCCCCGTCGGGTTCGCGACGACGATGAGGCGCGCGTCCTCCGTGGCCAGCTTGCGGGCGATCTCCTCGGTGCGGTCGCGGGACGGCCCGATGGCGAGCACGAGCTCCAGCTCGCCCGGGTAGTCCTGGCTGAGGATGCGGCGCACGGCGTCGGTCAGGTGGCGCTCCTCGTTGAGGACCGGCATCACCACCGAGACGGCGGGCCACGTGCGCTGACCGGAGTCGGGAAGGGGCTTCACGGCGTAGCGGGTTTCCTGGTTCATGGCGCGCTGGGCATGGGGAGACGAATTCATGTGGGCTCGCGGGCGCTCCCGTCCGGCGGACCGGAGTGAGGCGCCCCTTCCTCTCTCTTGCTCGCTTGTCTGACGCAGCCCACGCCACCCAGGTTTGCGTGCGGGCCGCCGGGGTGTGGTCAAGACGGCGCCACGTTACTGCAAGGACACGAGGTCCAGGTAGCGAACGGACGGGTGTCCCCCACTTTAGAGTGGTGGGGACTCGCGTCAGCACGTGATCTTCGGGAGGCGGCGGCCGGTATGGCAGACGGGCACGACTCGGGTCGCGGCGACGCCGACCCCCTGGAGCGCTACTTCCGGCCGCGTCCCGGCGCCCACGCGGCCGAGGACGACGGCGACATCGAGGGCGTGACCATCGACGGGATGCCGGCGCCGCGCGTCCCGGTGGAGAGCCCGCGCGGGCCGCGCCGGCCGGGCCGGGGGCTGAGCCCGCGGGCGGCGACGAGCGCGCGGCGGCAGAAGCGCTTCCTCACCCTGACCGGGACGGCCTCGGCGTTCGTGCTGCTGACCTCGGGCGGCGCGTGGGCGTTCCAGAACTACGTCACGGGCATGATCGACAAGGTCTCGGTCGGCGGGCTCGGCAAGGGCAGGGACACGCCGAAGGGCGCCATGACCATCCTGGTCGCCGGCGTCGACCGGCGCGAGGGCCTGACGAAGGAGCAGCAGAAGGCCGCCAAGCTCGGGCACGAGGCGGGCGAGCGCTCCGACACGATGATGCTGGTGCACGTGTCCCGCGACCACGACAGCGTGTCGGTCGTGAGCCTGCCCCGCGACTCCTACGTGACCATCCCGGGGCACAGGTCGAACGGGTCGGAGGGGGCCAAGGGCACGCGGGTCCCGGCCCGTCCCGGCAAGCTCACCTGGGCCTACCAGTTCGGGGGGCCCGACCTCACCGTCAGCACGGTCAAGCAGGCCACCGGCGTGTCGATCGACCACTACGTCGAGGTGAACTTCTACGGGTTCGTGCACATGGTCGACGCGATCGGCGGCGTGGACGTGTGCACGGAGCAGGCCGTCGACGACAAGAAGAGCGGCCTGAAGCTCCCGGCGGGCAAGTCGCACGTGGACGGCCTGAAGGCCCTGGCGTTCGCCCGCGCCCGCTACTCCCTGACGGGCGGCAGCGACCTCGGCCGCATCGACCGGCAGCAGCAGTTCATGGCGGCGATGATGAAGCAGGCGCTGTCGACGAAGACGCTCGGCGACCCGGTCAAGTCCACGAAGTTCCTGAACGCCTCGCTGAAGTCGCTGCGCGTCGACGAGAAGCTGGCCGACAACCTGCCGGGCCTCGCCGACCAGATGAAGAACCTGTCGACCGACGACGTCACGTTCGCGAAGGTGCCGCTGTCGAACCCGGCCTACAACACCGTGCTGTGGAACGCGCCGTCCCAGCAGTCGACCGTCCAGTGGGACCAGCACAAGGCGCGCGACCTGTTCACCCGGCTCCGCCGCGACCAGCCGCTCGCGACGGAGAGCCCGAAGCCGAGCGCCACGCCGACGAAGAAGGCCGAGAACGAGCTGACGGTGCCGCCGGGCGACATCTCCGTCCGCGTCCTCAACGCGATCGGCACCCGGGGCCTGGCCACCAAGGCGGGCGGCGAGCTCCGCAAGGCCGGCTTCAAGGTGTCCGTCGCGCCGGGCGTGGCGCGCCGCGGGCAGCAGACCACGCAGATCCTGTACGGGCCGGGACGGGAGGACTCGGCCCGGACCCTCGCCGCCGCGATCCCGGACGCCAAGCGAAAGAAGGTCTCCTCGCTCGGCTCCCAGGTGCAGGTGATGGTCGGAGCCGACTGGGACGGCGCGGACTGGGCCGGCGTGAAGGAGGTCGAGGTGAAGGAGTCGCCGAGCGCCACGCCGACGGAAGGGGGGTCGTCCATCGAGACCGGCACGGCCACCCAGAAGCTCTGCGGCTGACCCGGGCGTCCCCGCCGCCCCCGCCTTCTAGAATGTTCTTCTAGTCATGGGCGGGGAGGACGCAGCATGGGCGAGGACGTGCCGGCCGGATCGTTCTACGAGCCGCTCGGCGGCGGGCGGTTCGCCTCCACACCCGCGACGGCGGGCCCCTGGTCGCCGGGCCTCCAGCACGGCGGCCCGTTCTCGGCCCTCCTCGGGCGGGCCTTCGAGCGGCACGACCCCGTCCCCGGCACCCGGGTGGCGCGGGTGACCGTCGAGATCCTCAGCCCCGTGCCCGTGGCGGAGCTGGAGGTCGCCGTGCGCACGGTCCGCCCCGGCAGGAGGGTCGCCCTCCTCGAAGGCGAGATCACGCACGAGGGGCGGCCGGTCGCCCGCGCGAGCGCCTGGCGGATCATGGCGGCCCCCGCGCGCCTGGAGCCGGTCGTGCACGCCGCCGCGCCGCCGGACCTGCCCGAGGCGACGGAGCCGTTCGGCGCGTGGGCGGGCATGCACCGGGACGGCTACCTGTCCGCGATGGAGTGGCGGCTCGTCAGCGGCGCCTTCGGCGAGCCCGGCCCGGGGACGGTCTGGGCGCGGCCGCGGATCCCGCTGGTCGCGGGCGAGGCCGACACGCCGCTCGTCCGCGCGCTGACGCTCGCCGACAGCGCGTCGGGCGTCGGCAGCCAGCTCGACGTGGCCGAGTGGCTGATCATCAACACCGACGTGACCGTCGCGCTGCACCGCGACCCCGCGGGCGAGTGGCTGTGCCTCGCCGCGTCCCTGGACGCCGCCCCGGGCGGCAGCGCGCTCTGCCAGGGGACGCTCGCCGACCGCTCGGGCGAGCTCGGCCGCGTCCTGCAGACCCTCCTCGTGGACGAGCGCCCGCGAGGCTGAACACGGCCCGCCCAGCCGATCAACACTCTGCGTGACATTCTGCTACGGTGAGTAACGCCCGGGCGACAGAGAGCACAGTTCCCACCTCGTCAGGAGTGCAGAGATGTCCACAAGGATTCTCGGCTTGCTCACCACGACCGCCGCCATCTCGGTGGCGCTCAGCGGCGGCATCGCCGCCGCGAGCGTCGCGCGCACCGCGCCTCCGCCGGCCCCGCCGCAGGCGGACGCCCCGCCCGGCACGAACCCGGCGCTCGGCACCGGCCCGTTCACCATGGACTCGTCGTCCGACCCGGCGCCGGACCAGAACGCGGCGGCGAACGCCGAGCCGAACACCGCGCAGGAGCCCGCCGCCGCTCCCAGGCCGAACGCCGCACCGGAGCAGGAGGCCGCGGCGCCCAAGGCGCCGAAGGGCAGGTCCGAGGCCAGGGACGGCACCGACCTGAAGGCCTGCGAGGACGCCGAGTGCCAGGTCGAGATCAAGGACGGTCAGACGATCAAGTTCGACCGCAGGCTCGGGTTGGACCCGCTGCACGTCAAGGTCGACGGCAACCGGCTGATCTTCTCCTCGCGCGGCCGCAACGGCGTGATGGTCGCCTCGATGGACGCGTCCTGGCCCCGCGCCACCGCGACCTTCAACGGCCTCACGCTGCGGCCGCACCGCGCCAAGAACGGCGCCATGATCCTCGACGTCTCGCACGACTGAGCCGACCGGGGCGACGAGCCGCGTACACGGAGGGGCGGGCCATGCGGCCCGCCCCTCCGTGCGCGCCGCCGTGTCCTACCTGAGGATCTGGCGGGCCATGACCATCCGCTGGATCTGGTTGGTGCCCTCGTAGATCTGAGTGATCTTGGCGTCGCGCATCATCCGCTCCA